>UQQN01000014.1 GCA_900543155.1 uncultured Prevotella sp. | reverse complement strand
CGTTTTCCTTAAACCAAACCACAAGCAAAAAAGCGGTCAATCACTTTCAAAAAAAACGAATTATCATGAAAGTAAATGCAAGATGCGAGTGGGTGAGCCCCACAAAAGAAATTACAACTAAGAAAGGCGAGAATATGGTGAAACTTGAAGCCAAGTTCTCATACGCCGACGCTGATGACAACTACATGCACGACATGGTTGTGTCGTTCTACGCGCGACGTGCCGAAGCTGTTACACGTGCATTGAAAGCTGGCGAATGCTGCGTGTTGCACTTCCAACTGCGCACTTGGCGTACATCGGGTGGCGCAGAGTATAACGACGTGAATGTGCGCGAAATAGAAATGAATGGTAAAAACATTTTTGATTAGTATGGTTACAGATTTTACAATGGTTTCGCCCTTCGCCAAGGCAATCGCATTTGCCGAGCGGTCGGTTGAAGCCACCGAGAAGGCGGGCGACACCAATGCTATGTACATTGCCGTGCGCAATCGTGGACCCCGAAAGATGTCGATTTATTTTAAAAAATCGACACTCGACCATGGACTAAGCACCGCTTTGGCGCAGTTGATGCAATCTAACAACGATGTGCGCGATTGGGTGCACAATGCCCTACGCATTTACAGACAGCGCACAGGGCAAGCAATTTGAGCTAAACACTTGTTAACTCCGATTTAAGAAATATTTCGAGTGACAAAGTGACACCTAAGTTGTTGATTATCAATGATTTAAGGTGTCACTTGTCACTTGTCACTTTTGCTTTCACATTAAGTTTGGTTGCAAAATTGCCCATGTTTATGGGTTTTTGCCTTCGCTTTCAGGGAGGTTCTTGAGGAAGTCGGGCACGGGGTTGTCAGTTACTACATAGCCGGCGGCACGTAGTTGGGGCAAGACGTGGGTGCCCACTACACGATCGTATTCTGCCTCAAGAAGTCCTTGCTTGTAAAGGGCATAGAAATAACGCCAATGACGACCTCCATGTTTGCTCTTGCGCTGTTCGAGTTGCTGTCCTCCATTTATCATCTTTGCCAAGAAATGGGCTCGGTCGCGAATGCTGTAATGGTATATCACAATATTGCTGCGCAGGGTGTGCTGAGGCAACATTTTTACTTTGTGGTTGCCCATAGAAATTTGCAAGTAGCCATCGGTGCGATGTAACACCTTCTCTCTTTGAGGGGTGAAAATGGAGTAAATAGAGAGGTCGTAGGCTTGCAGACTGGGCACACTGCGTACACTGCTGCGCCATTCTGTCCAGGGGAGGCCTTCTTGGGGCAAAACAATGCGTATGGCACATTGCAACACGTTGGCATGGGTGGTGGCAAGCTCTGCCTTTAAATCGTGATTGGGGACGTACCAAAACTCGTCGGCATCGGCATTGATTACCCAATCTGCACCATAACGATTCTTGGCAAGCATGACCATGCGGTCTACCCACTGCTTTTGGCTATAGTCGGTGGCTGTTTCGTTGATGACTTGTAACACCCATCCACGCTGACGATAACGCTCTATGATTTGAGGCGTGGTGTCGGTGGAGTTGTTATCGGTGATAATGAATCCGTCGACGCCCATGGCATGGTGAAACTCTAAGTTGTGCGCTAAGAGTTGTTCCTCGTTTTTAACCAACAAGGTCATGATGAGTTTGGGGTGAGGCGTGCGACGCAATGTATGTGGTAATGCACAGAGTGCACTGAATATTTTTTTGAGCATATTTTATATGGGGTATTGGGCGAATAATCTGTAAACTTTTATTTTCGCGATCACAAACGTCCTTGCGCCTCAGCACTATCCATTTCTTCGGTGTGGGGCCAATGGGTGAGACAATAGTCGAGGTCGAGGTTGCGCTCGTGGGCATAGCCCTCTGCCATGTAGCGACGCATTTGTGAGGTGGCAGGAAGACGCTCGAAATTTTTTAATCCTTCGTCGGGACTGATGGTGTGAAAACGTAGGCGATTTAAATCGACGAGTTCTACTTGTATGTGTCCTTCGGCATCACGTCCAAGAAGGAGGTTGCCACGTGAGAAGTCACGATGTATGATGCCTGCGTTGTGTAGTTGACCTGCAATGCGACCTACGGCACGCAAATAGTCGGGAGCTTCGGTGGATGGGATATTGCCTTTAATGAGGTCGATATAAGTGTAGGGCAAGGTGCTACGTAGTGAGGCATAATAGCTCTGTGTGAAGAGCAGACCACGACGCACTGTGCACCACCCCACAGGGGCAGGACTGCCTATGCCCTTGCTGCGTAACAGGGCTGCGTAGCGACATGAGCGTTCGGCCTTTGAAGCTCGCAAAAAACCATAGGCTATGCGATTTACGAGATTGGGCACGCAGAAGGACTTTACGACTATGGTGCCTTGGGGAGTTGTGAACTCGCGCAACTCGTTGCGACCTTTATAAATGGTATGTCCGGTATGAGGCGAAGCAAACTGCTCGGGCAATGTGGCTATGAATGCGTGTAATGTGCTGAATGAGGATTCAACATGCACACGGCGTGAGCAGAAGAGGTTGCGCAACGCATTTGCTACCTTGTGAAGGGGAAATATTGGGCTGGATGGGATTGAGGACATAGCTGTGCTGAATAAGAAGAACTATTGGGAACACGTGTGACGCACTATGGCATCGACCACTTGCATGTGTTTGGACGAGAATTTACGGGCAAAGACTGACGGACTATGGAGTAGTTCGGGAAGGTCGGCGGGGGTCCACTCATAAGGCGAACCTCGTTGCCAATCTATTTTGCGCAAACTCGATGTTTCGGTGTCGGACGACAGTGCATCGAAAACTTTGCCACTGAAGGGTGAAGAGGTGAGCAAGGTTTGCACAAATATCTCGTCGGGACAGAGCGTATGGGCTAAACGAGGGTGAAGTTGAGGTTCGTGCTGCAATAGGTATTGACAGAAAGCATGCGTGATGCTTACCCAGTTGCTGCCTTTGGCAAAGGTGATGCCTGGAGGGGTGGAACGCTTATAGGCTGTAAGTTTTTGCAAAAGGAGGAAGCCATTGCGCAAGGGGGAGGTTAGGGCATGGATAAGTGTGCCCTTGTACTTGAGATGTTGCGTAAAGAGATAATAACGACTGACTTTGCGACGTAGGTCGCGCTGATGGTTGGGGGTGTGCCAATAGCTTACATACTCTTTGTGGGGATGTTGGCTGAATATTTGGCGCAGTTGTTGGGGCGTTTTTAGCAATAAGTCGACCCCTGAGAGTAGGTGGTAGTAGGCGTAGGGCCCCTGTTGTGCAGCTTCCTTGAATAGAAGCATTTCTACCTCTACTTGTGCTATGTCGCCCCAACGTACGTCGAGGTGTTGGGGCAAAAGGTGATAGCCACCGTGATGGGGGGTGTAGGCTGCAAACTGCCTTTGCATGTCGGGTGCCTTGGCATCGATGTGTAGGTATACATCAAAGTCTGTGGCATCGAGTTGACGCAACAGGGCCATGAGCACTTGAGGCTCGTTGTGGGCTATGACGAGAAAGGCATGTTTCATTTGAGTAAAAAAATTAAGAGGGCAGAACGCTTGGTGTGTAGCGTGCTTACTTCACACTTATTTGCACCCAATCGTTAGGTACAAATGCAGAGGCAGGGTCGTCGGCTGTCCAATGATTGGGACAAAATACTTGTTTATCGCTATGGGCATTGAGCCATGCACCCCACCAACTGAAGGTGGAGTTGCAAATTACGTTGTGACGGCAGTGGGACATGAGCATCATGTCTTGCCAACTGTCGGAGCCCGTGTTGTGGGTTACATAAACGGTATTGGCGGGTAGCTCGAGGTTTTCTTTTACCCAATCCATACCATCCGAAAATACGTAGAATCGAGCATTGGGCATGCGCTTAAGAACCTCGGCTATGGCACGACGATAATAGTTGAGCGTGCATACACAGCCTGAGTGCTTAAAGTGCTTGGGCAATAGGTAGTCGCCACGACGCACATGGAGCGAAACGGCACAAGGATCGTTTTCGATTTGCACAGCCATTTGCACTGATTGTTCGTTTGCCTCAGCCATGTTAAAGGTGAAAAGTCGGCGCACCTCGTCTTTGCAATCGGCAAAATAACGCTCGTTTTGATAGAAGCCTTTGTAATAGACCAATGGCCAAAGGTGTTTGCCAAAATAAGGCTCAAGGCGCCCACCCTGCTTACGCTCTATGATGGTTTTGAAAAAAAGAAATTCTATCACTTTTTTGAATCCTTGGTTCAAAACTAACTCGGTGCGAGGCAAACCAAACACACGGTGCATCTCGTAACCGTGATGCACATGGTAGTGCATCATGTCGGAAAGGTCGATGCAGGCATTAAGACCGCGCTGCTTCATGCTTATGTATAAGGCGTAAATGAACATTTGATTGCCCAAACCACCCGTCATTTTTATCAGTCGCATAGTGAATATTTATGTTTTATGCGCACAAAATTACGAATTATATTGGCTCAGACGCTATGTGGGGTGTAAATATGTGGTTTTTGCATTCGCCGCATATCAAGTTTTAATGCTAATTTTGTAGGCAGTATGGGAGGCTCGGGCTTGAATTGCAATTTTGTTTCAGGCTATTTCCGATACTTACATAAATTTACTTTTCCTTTTTTTCTGAATAAAATAAAAATGGATATATCTCCTTTCTCGTCTCCACTTTATCTGCTTGTTAAGCCTGCAGGCTCGCGCTGTAACTTGGCATGCAAATATTGCTATTACTTAGAAAAATCTAAGCTATATGCCGACTCGCCACAAGAGGTTATGAGCGATGAATTGCTCGAAAAGTTTATTCACGACTATATTGCTGCACAAACCATGCCGCAGGTGTTGTTTACATGGCATGGTGGTGAAACGTTGATGCGTCCGCTGTCGTTTTATAAGCGTGTGGTGGAATTGCAAAAGAAGCATGCGAATGGGCACACTATTGATAATTGCATTCAAACAAATGGTACCTTGCTCACCGATGAATGGTGTGAGTTTTTCCGTCGCGAAAATTGGTTGGTGGGTGTGAGTATTGATGGTCCACAAGAGTTTCACGATGAATATCGACGGAATAAGGGCGGAAGACCTTCGTTTCAGCAGGTGATGCGTGGCATTCGGTTGCTGAATAAGCATGGGGTGGAATGGAACGCATTGGCTGTGGTAAACGACTTTAATGCAGACTATCCACTGGACTTTTATCACTTCTTTAAAGAGATTGGATGTCATTACATTCAGTTTACACCTATCGTAGAACGTTTGCAGAGTCACGAGGACGGACGCACTTTGGCGTCAGTAAACGAAGAGGGTACAGGGGGCTTGATGGAATTTAGTGTGACACCTGAACAATGGGGAAATTTTCTTTGCACTATTTTCGATGAATGGGTGCATAACGATGTGGGTGATTATTTTATTCAAATATTCGATTCTACACTTGCCAACTGGATGGGACAACAACCAGGTATTTGCACCTTGGCACCCACTTGTGGACATGCGGGAGTGATAGAATGGAATGGGGATGTGTTCTCGTGCGACCACTTTGTATTTCCTGAATATAAGTTGGGCAATATACACACTTCTTCGCTCATTGACATGATGTATTCGCCCCGACAGAAGGCTTTTGGTCAAGCTAAACGTAATGCACTGCCCCGACAATGTCGTGAGTGCAACTATCTGTTTGCTTGTAATGGTGAATGCCCTAAGAACCGTTTTGCCCATACCGCTGATGGCGAACCTGGTTTAAACTATTTGTGTAAGGGTTACCACCAATTCTTTGAACACGTGGCACCCTACATGGATTGGATGAAACACGAGTTGTTGAACAAACGTCCCCCCGCAGGCATTGTGGAGTTTTTGAAGCACCATAGTCTGTAATAACAAATTTGGGATTTAGAGAAAAGGCATTTCGCCTTTTTTCTAAATCCCAAATTTATTTTTTCCTTATGCTATTTTGTAGGTTCCACATGCGTATTGATGAAAGTTTGTGGACCAAAGTGAGCACGCAGCTTATTTTCGATGTGACGCGTGGCAAGATGTGCCATGCGTAAGGGTGTGTCAGGGTCCATGCGAAAATGTACATCAATGGCACGATTCGTACCAATGCGACGTGTACGCAAATTGTGAGGGTCGATTGCTCCGGGTTCTTCAAGAATGATGGCTTTGATGAGATTCTCTTCGTCCTCGGGTAATGATTTTTCAAGCAGTTCTTGAATGCTTGGAATAAAGAGTTGTATAGACACTTTGATGATGAATACACTCACAATTACGGCTGCAATAGGGTCGAGCACACGCCATGAGGGACCTAACAATATAGCCCCACCAATACCAATGGCAGTGCCTATACTTGAGAGGGCATCGCTACGATGATGCCATGCATTGGCCACAACCGCTGTGGACTGTACGCGACGACCTACACGTGCTGTCCATTGATAGATTAGCTCTTTCGATACAATCGAAACAATGGCTGCTACCAAGGCTATGACGCCTGGCTGACTTAGTATTTCGCCACGACATACGGCAATAATTTTGCTTGCGCCCGACCATAATATGCCTATGCCTACACAAAAAAGCATGACACCAATAAACACCGAGGCGAGAGTTTCATATTTGCCATGTCCATAGTCGTGATTTTCGTCACACGGTTTGCCCGATATGCGCACAAAAAGCAGTACTACGACATCGGTTATAAAGTCTGACAAAGAGTGTACTGCATCTGCCACCATGGCTGCACTACCTCCTACAATACCTGCTATGAATTTAAAAAGGAGAAGTATGAAGTTTACCACGCTTCCACCCACTGTTACGCGATATATCTCGCGTTTGCGCTTTTGCGTTGATAAAGTCTTGTCCATTTTTTTATTTTATTTTTTTTGAAAATATATAAGCACATTGTGTGCCTAAAGTTGTTACACGATTTACTTTTTTTAAAAAAATTATCGTTTGCTCTTGGGGTGCAATGTTACCAATGGCACAAGCATTTCTTCCATCGAAATACCACCATGTTGGAAGGTGTCTTTGTAATATTGCACGTAATAGTTATAGTTGTTGGGGTAGGCAAAGAAGCGCGTACCCGTGGCAAAAATATAGGACGTGCTAAGGTTGGGTTGTGGCAACATAATATCCTTGGGTGAGCGCACCTCATAGACTTCCTTGGCATTGTACGTAAGGTTACGCCCAAGTTTATAGCGCAAGTTGGTATTTACGTTGCGGTCGCCCACAACCTTTGAGGGTTGGTCCACGCGAATACTGCCGTGGTCGGTAGTTATCAGTATGTCGTAGTCGAGTTCGGCAAGACGATGAAAGAGATCGCGAATAGGAGTATGCCTAAACCACGACAATGTGATGCTGCGATATGCCGACTCATTACCAGCAAGTTCACGAACCATGCGACTTTCGGTGCGAGCATGACTCAATATGTCGATAAAATTGATGACTAACACATTGAGCGGAGTTGCTGCAAATTGCTGCATTTGACCAAGGAGATGATCGACGGCTGTAGAGTCGTTTAGCTTGTGATAAGTAAACTCTTCGCGACGACGGAATCGCTGCAACTGATGACGTATGAGTGCTTCTTCGTTAAGGTTTTTTCCTTCGTCTTCTTCCTCATCAACCCAAAGGTCGGGATACATTTGCTTGATTTGCAAGGGCATAAGACCTGCAAATATGGCATTACGTGCATACTGTGTGGCAGTGGGCAGAATGGTGTAATAAAGGTCTTCGTCGATATCGAAATCGTCGGAAAGCTCTTGCGAAAGCACACGCCATTGGTCGAAACGGAAGTTGTCGAGTACTAACAAGAAGACTTTGCGCCCCTGCGATAAACGCGGAAATACGCAACGCTTAAAAATGTCAGGACTCATCAGTGGACGGTCATCGGCATTTTTTATCCATTGTTCGTAATTGCGACGCACAAATTTGGCAAATGTGAGGTTTGCCTCTTCTTTTTGCATACGCAACATATCGTCCATTGCACTATCAGCCTCAGACAATTCGAGTTCCCAATATACCAAGCGCTTGTAAAGTTCTTTCCACTCGTCGGCAGTAAGATTTTCGCTAAGTTGCATGCCTATGCGCGAGAAGTCTTGCCTATAGCCCGTTTGTGTCACCTCTTGCACAATTTCGCGTTGGTGAATATTCTTTTTTAGAGTAAGCAAAATCTGCTTGGGGTTGACAGGTTTAATAAGGTAGTCGGCAATTTTCGAACCAATGGCTTGATCCATAATATCCTCTTCCTCATTTTTTGTAACCATCACCACTGGCACATTGGGCACGACATCTTTAAGCCGCATGAGGGTTTCAAGTCCAGAAAGTCCGGGCATGTTTTCGTCAAGCAACACAAGATCGAAACTTTGTTCGCGACAAAGGTCGATGGCATCAGGACCATTGGTGGCAGTTACCACCTCATAGTCTTTTTTTTCAAGAAACATTATGTGGGCACGGAGCATATCTATCTCATCGTCCACCCAAAGCAGTCGTGCTGGCATTTTGTAATATAAGGATTAAAAGGGTTAAGTAAAAGTGTCAGCGGTTTTTGTCCGTATGCCACTTCCCCTTAACCCCTTTTAAGTAGGTGCTCGAAATTATTTTGAATACCTACTTATCATTTAAAGTTTGTATCCCCACTGGTCCAATACGTCGCCCCAATTCTCTTCAACGAGTTGTTTGGTGCGTTCAGCATATTGGTATTTGTTCTTTTTATATCCCTTCTTAGAACCTACATATTGGGCAATAGCAGTTTTTGCATTTTCCCAACCAGGGAGAGAAAGGGTGCGATAGATTTTTTCGGTCATGCCAAGCGCATCGGCTTCAAAATCCTCGAACTTCACCTCAATCAAGTTTCCTTCGGGGATAAGGTGCTTGTCTGCCTCATATTGGTCGTGAAGTTTGCGATAAGTAATCAAGATATTTTCTTCGATAGCCTCATCACTGAACTCCTCGAGTTTGAGGGGTTGAATGGTATTGGTAAAGAATGAACGCGTGCTCTCGAACACCGTGTAAGGATTACGCATCAAATAGATGAACTTGGCATTGGGGAACATCTTTACCAATTCCTTTACACGACCTGTGTGAGGAGGATTCTTTGAAAGGAATTGTTCGCCACCTGTGTTCCAAAGCGAAATCTTGATGAGTTTACGGAAGGTTTCTTCCCAGACATCGAGTTCAGGCTTTGTGATATCCTTAAAAATAAGGTACTTATCGCAGTACTCCTGCATATACTTAGGAAAGAACCAGAAGTTGTAGAAGGTGTAGGGACACATGTTTGAGATGGCAAATTCTTCTTCCTGTGGAAGGTCAACAGCCAACTCCATGTTGTCGGTAGGACGCTTGTCGGGCATCAGCCACGACATGTTCTTTTTAAAGAATGGTTGTCCAAACATCATGAGGTGCGGAAATACCGTTTGGTAAGTGGTGCAATAACCAAAACGCTTGTCGCACGAAAGCACGTTGTGTACAAAAGTGGTACCCGAACGCCAATGACCAAGGATAAACACAGGGTCGTTTTTGAGAGGCTCGTTAGCAAGCAACTTCTTATAACGACGATCTTGCAAAGGTGCAAGCACCGAAAGTAAACGGCATACCGCCTTAGTTAAACGGTATTTGCCTTTCCACGGACCATCTACTGTACGTCCGGCAGTGAGTTCTTTAAAAGTTTTCCAATCAGCTCCTACGAGCGTGTTAATGGGGAGTTTGTTAAATTCGATAAGACCCATTTATTCTTTTTATTTTGTGTTTTGATTAATCGTTTCTTTGAGCTTTTATCTGACTAATATCGTCCAAATCGAGCCCCGTGTATAATGCTATTTTTTCAACACCTTGCGTCCTCCCACAATATAAATGCCAGGAGCGGCTTGCTGCAATGAGGGGATACGACGACCTTGCATGTCGTAGACTGTGGTGTTAGCGACAGAAGAGTGTGCAGGAGCCAGTGTTTGACTGATGCCCGTGAGCGTAGCATCAAGATAACTGAATGTTACACTGCCATTAGACTGACGTTCTATGTTGTAGATAGGACGTGAAAGTTTGCCCGTAGACCCCGTGTTGAGCATAGTGGCAGGGGTTGTATCGTCGGTCAACGAGTTAATTTGAACGGAATCGTTTTGCAAGGGGAAGAGGTCTGCACTAATGCGTTTAAACAAATCAGTTATACTAAGATTCAGTCCCGAGCCACTGCCTTCCTTTGCATTGTCGGCAGGCACAAAGGTCATACGCTGACGTTCTTCCTTCGTGTTGACACTATTACCATTCCAATTGGCACGTTCATAGTCTACGTGGAGCACAAAGAGTCCTTCACCCATCATCGAAGGGTGCCACTTGTTTACATGAGGGGCAGAGAAAATGTAATATTCTTTTGCATTTTCGGGATTACGTACCACGTAAGCACGTGCTCCTACGCTGTCTTTTACCGAACCATCGAGGGGCAACACACGTACAAATTGAGCAGAATCGCCCAACTCTTCTACGGGTAGCCATCCCATATAACTACGCTCGTAAGCAGTATATTCTACAGGGCGATAACCATCATAATAATATTGTCCGTAGTCCATGATATCCCAATATCCCATTGTGCAGAAAGAGCCTTTTGACGTGTTATAGAAGTCGGGCAAGCCCAAGGCATGACCAAACTCGTGGCAGAACAAACCCACACCATCTAACTCAGCACCTTTAACATCGTTAGGACTTGAACCATACTGTTGCAACAATTCGTTGCCCATAAAATATGAACCGATGGTTACCTTCTTATCGTTCACACTGAACGAAGATTGCTGAAATTTAGCCCAAAGATAGTCAGAATGTCCATCCTCGAACGATGATTGCTGACCTGGACCTGCAAACATCAGTGCTACCATAGGCACCTTGTTTGTACCCTCCAAGCAATATTTTGAAAAATCCACTTGTTTTTCTGCCTCAGCCAATACATCCTTTACGAATGTTACACCATTGGGATCGGTTGTACCGCTTTGGCTATCCTTGCCGTAGTAGGCATATCCATTAGGCAATGTAACATGTGCCACTACCTCGAACTGTGGAATAAACATACTGTCGCTTTGTGCGATAAAGTAGTCGCGCACCGAACCTTTTGAACCTTTTTCGTCGTTATAGCCACTTTCGTTAAAGAAACGCGAAATTTTCTTGATATCATGGTCATCGCGAAATTTGCAGTCGGCAAAGTTTACCATCACTACGGGCAATACGGGTTTGCCAATGCTCTGCACAGCACCTTGGGCAGAAACGCCATATTTGCCTAAGCCATCTTCGGTCGAAGTGGTGAGCGACTGTGTGTGCATGCCCTCGTTATTGAGGCGCAACAAAGGTCGTTGCGGACAAGCCTCCTCCATAATATCCTCAGCCTCAGTAGCACTCACAATGTTTTGAGGAATGCGAGCCGTAGTTGCTTGGAGTTTTCCATCTACCAATAAATTAGAGGGAGCCAACACCTTGCCATTGCGACGAGCGTAGTAAAAGTGTCCTTCTGCACCAGGCAACACAGCCACACCATTGGTTGTCGTGTAGAGCGTATAGCGTCCATTGCCGAGTGCATTTATCGTAACCGATGTACCATTGGGTTGTTGATGCACAATTGTGCGGCGCACAGGGAATGTGGCGTGAGCCGAAGTTACCCCCATAGCCAAAAGCAAGAGAGAGAGTATATGTTTAAATTTCATCGCGTTCTATTTAATATGTTAAGTTTATTGTGCATCAGAGATGGGTTCTACAGTAATTGTAGCCTCATTCACATGAATTACACGAATACGAGTACCCGGATTGATAAAGCTTCCAGCTGATTTTACCTCCACTTGTTTGCCATTAAAATCGGCATTACCCACAAGAGCAAGGCGTGTTAAGGCACGTCCTTCATCGCCCACACTGATAGAAAGTTGCTCGGGCGTAGCATTTGTAGAGTCGATAGCCGTGTGCAAACTCATGCGGTCGAAAGTGTGCGAATGTGCTACTGCATAAAGCATAATGCCAAGTATCACAAGTGCTATAACCACAGCGGCACAAGCCCACGCCACGCCATATTCAGCGTAGATGAGATATGCGTCGACAATAGCACAAGCAATAGAGCCAATGCCTGCCCAGCCAAAGCCAGGAAGCACAAAAACTTCGAGTAAACCCAATATCAAGGCAAACACGGCAAGAATAATAATTACAGTCATAAGGCTTAAAAGGTTTTGGGGTTGGGGATTTTCTTTGAAGGATGGTTCTAAAAGACTGTGATTTTAGGGGGAGGTAAGACTAAAAGACGGGCGTTTTCAGTCTAAAGGATGGGTATGCTGCAAGGTTTTAATAAGCCGCGCGATATTTACCTTCTTCCTTATCGTCCATCATCGATAGATACGAGGCATAGCGCGAGGGTGCCAACTGGTGGTCCTCGAGCGCTTGCAACACTGCACACCCAGGTTCGTGCGTATGAGTGCAGTTATTAAAGCGACAGTTTGCCGAAATAGTAAATATATCGCGAAAATAGTGTGCCACCTCCTCAGGTTCCATATTGAACGTGCCAAAACCTTTCACACCTGGCACATCAATCAGAGCCCCTTTATGGTCGGGCAGTTCAAAGAGTTCGCTAAAAGTGGTGGTGTGCATACCCGTGCCATGTGCATCAGATATTTGTGCCGTGCGCACATGTGCTTCGGGAATAAGCAAGTTGAGCAAAGTGCTTTTGCCCACACCCGAATGTCCAGCCAATAGCGTAGTTTTACCTTGTAGGCGTTGCGCCAAAGCATCTACACCCTCGTTTTTTAAAGCCGAGATACAGAAGCATTCATAGCCAATATTCGTGTAGAGCGCATTCCAATAATCAAGTAATTGTCGCTCGTCGGTCGTAAGGTCATCGGTTTTGTTAAAAGCAATGCAAACAGGCACGCGGTAAGCCTCTGCCGAAGCTAAGAAGCGGTCGATAAACGTCGTACTGGTTTCGGGTCGTGCAATCGTCACCACCAAAAGCGCCATATCTACGTTTGCAGCTAAGATATGACTTTGTTTCGACAGATTCGAAGCCTTGCGAATGATGTAATTGCGTCGTTCGTCAATTTCGGTAATAAAGGCAGCATTTTCCTCCTTACCCTCGGTGTGCTGTTCTTTGATGGTTACTCCATCGCCCACAGCTACCGGATTGGTTGAGCGTATACCGCGTAGGCGAAAGTTACCCTTCACCTTACATTCCACGATGCGACCGTCGTCGGTGCGCACCACATACCAGCTACCTGTGCTTTTAATAACTTTTCCGTGCATTCAGTGCAAAATATACAAGGGCTTGCCAAGGAGAGTGCAAGAGCATTCAAACTTGGCAAGCACCTCTACTTAGGTGTTACAAAATGTAGTTAGAAAAAAGTTTTTTAAAGCATCGTTTTTTTTACGATTGTGTGTATTCTAAGCTTCAACACGAAACCCTCACTTTTTGACAAAGTAAAGTATCGTTCTCAAAACTTCTTCCAACTTCATTTCAAAACTTTATACTGTCATAATTTCCTTGTTCTTCGCAGCAAGGAGTTCTTCAATTTGCTTCATCTTCTTGTCGTGAATTTTCTGCAAATCGTTTTCAGCATCCTTTTCTACGTCCTCAGAAAGACCATCTTTCACAGCCTTTTTAAGTTTGTCGATACCATCGCGACGTGCATTACGGATAGCCACCTTAGCTTCTTCGGCTTCCTTAGCACACTGCTTCGTGAGTTGTTTACGGCGATCTTCTGTAAGGGGAGGAATGCCCAAGCGGATAATTTCGCCATTATTTTCGGGCATAATACCGATGGTTGAGTCAATGATAGCCTTTTCAATTACGTGGAACATTGACTTTTCCCAAGGTTTGATGGCGATAGTGCGCGAGTCGGGCGTAGTGATGGCAGCCACATTGTTAATGGGCACCATTGAGCCGTATGAGTTTACGCGCAAGTCGTCCAAAATATGTACGTTAGCCTTACCGGCACGGATTTGTGCGAGCGTTTCTTCCAAGTGGAGTACACTCATGTCCATTTTATCCTCGCAGTCGCTGAGGCATTTCTTTACGTCGAGCATTTTATATTGTTTTTTGGGTGTTTATTCTTTTGCAAAGATAGTGCAAACCGAACACAATCAAGTTTACTTGAATTGTTGAGGTGCTGCCTATCTTCTGCAAAGATAGTGCAAGGTGAGCGCAATACAAAACAAAAGGCTGAAAGACTTTTATTTTTATTGCCGAACCGATGCCTATCTTATGCAAAGATAGTGCAAGGTGAGCGCAATACAAAATAAAAGGCGTGTATTTTCGATTTTTTTATTGTCAATGAGGCCGTTTGCGTCTATTTTTACCTACAAAAATCGACATTATAAACAAAAATCATGACAATCTACACAGCCTAACATCAAATTAGATGTTATGTAGCCAAAATCGTGCAGTTTCTTGGAGATTTTGAAATTCATCCTCTCTTAGGATTGCAACTCTGCCATAATTTGTTCAAAAGTCTGCTGCATCAGTTGAGGTTGCTTAATCATCTGACGCAACTGCTTTAAGGGTTCGGCATTCGGACTCTCAGGTAGCCAAAGGTGCAAATAGCCCCCCTCACCATATTTTTTAGTAACATGCTGCATCATGCGATCATATTGTTCTGTACGCGAGAGTTCAGGATAATATTCCAACCCATACTGCACAGCACGTTTAAGCACGGTGTGTGGCACAATAATGCGGTCAGCCTCAGCCACAATCATTCCGTAAATGCTGCGAGGTTTCGATTTTGCCGAAGCACGATGGTCCTCAGCAGCCTGTGCTATCAATTCTATCTCTTGAGGAGTAAACCACGTAGCAAGTTGACGATCGGCACGAATCAGTTTTCCCGATTCTAAGTGATGAAATTCACGTCCTGCACAAAGTCCTATGTCGTGGCAAGCAGCCGCCACAAGCACCAATCGCTCATCTACTTCGGCATAATGCTTTGCCATTTGCAAACTACGTTCTATCACCGCAAGGGCATGATCGCGACGATGAGCAGGGTCAAAATGGTCGTATTGTGGCAAAATTTGTTGTGCAATATAGTCGTTCAAAGTCATGTGTGTCAAGTGTCTATAATTTGTCAAAAAAACGTCAACTGTTCCTTCGGAATGGTATCGGAATTCCTTCGGAATGATATCGGACTAAAAATCGGCTATTTTTTGACCGATTTTTCAGCTCTTTTTTCTTGTTTTTATCAACCTTATAATTTCGGAAGCAGCACGCTCAGGCGCCCCTGGTTCACCCAATCGGTTTGCCATTTCCTCATAACCTTGTAACTGCGCCAATCGAACAGGCGAATCTGCGGGTAAAAGTTGTGACAAATGCGCACGCACATTTTCCACATTCATCCCATCTGCCACCAACTCGGGCACAACCTCGCGTCCTGCAATGAGATTAACCAACGAAATGAATGGGACCTTCAAGAAGTAAGGACGCACACGCGATATAAACCATCCACAACGCATGTAATAGCACACCACTTGAGGCACACGGAATAATGCGGTTTCGAGTGTAGCCGTGCCACTTGTTACAAGGGCGGCTGTGGCATGCGAGAGCAAAGCATAGGTTTCTCCACTCACCATCTGCACCCGCGAGGCATCAATGCCCGAAGCACTGATTATTCGGCTGTAAAAGTCTGATTCTATGGCAGGAGCCTTGGCAATGATCAACTTATGGTTTGCCGAAAAAGGCAAGGCTGCTTGCAACATACGACTCAAATTATCGGCAATCTCTTGTCGACGTGAACCAGGCAATAAGGCAATTGTCTGTCCGTCGGACTTAGGTGCTCCATGTGCAGCCACATACGCTGACACTTCGTCGACAGAAGGATTACCCACATACGATATGGGGTAATGGTGTTTCCCCTCAAAAAAATCAATCTCGAAGGGCAGAATCGAGAATAAACGGTCTACGTCACGCCGAATGGCATGAATGCGATGTTCCTTCCAAGCCCAAATTTTGGGTGATATGTAATAATAGACGGGACAAATGGCATGATCTTTTACAAAACGTGCCATTTTGAGGTTAAAACCAGGATAGTCCACCAAAATAAGCGCATCGGGGTTCCATTCAGCAATCTGACGTTTACACTGCGCCATGCCACGCAATATCGTGCGCAAATGGAGTGCAACCTGCACAAAACCCATATATGCCAAGTCGCGGTAGTGACAAAGCAAAGTACCGCCCACGGCTTGCATTTCGTCGCCACCATAAAAGCAAAATTCCACATCGGGGTGTTGCTGCTTAATGGCACGCATTAGATGTGCTGCGTGTAAGTCGCCACTTGCCTCGCCTGCTATCAAGAATATTTTCATAGCACTTGTTTCAAAACGTCAACCAATTCGCGGGCTGTCACATCGAGTTGTGTGGGCGTTACAGCCACATAATCGTGAGCCAAAGCCCAACGATCGGTGTCGGTAGCCTCAGGTTCTAACTCTTTACAGTCACCAACCAACCAATAATAGTCTGCGCCATAAGGGTGTTTGCGAGGTTCTACCTCGTTCTGCCAACGCGAACGTGCCATACGACACACCTTTATACCCTTGAATTTAGGTGCAAGGGGGAAGTTGATGTTTAAACAAGTAAATTCGGGCAAGCCTACAGCTATTGCCTTGAACATAAAGTCGACCAAATAAGGACGTAGGGGCTCAAAGTTAGCATCCATGCGATGATCGCAGAGCGAAAAAGCCACCGAAGGGTAGCCCTGCAATGCGCCCTCGATAGCCACGCCCATTGTGCCTGAGTAGTGTGCATTCACCGATGAATTATCGCCATGGTTAATACCGCCAATTACGAGGTCGAATTTGCGGTCAGTAAAAAGGTTTAATGCCATCTTTACACAGTCGGTCGGTGTGCCCGAACATGAGCACACAGTGAGGCCCTCTTCTTGGCGCAAGGTCTTGTAGGTGAGCGGACGTGCCGAAGTGATAGAACAGCTAAAACCTGAACGGGCAGAATCAGGAGCCATTACCAAAATATCGGCATACGGGCGCAAAGCCTCTACAAGAAAATTTATTCCTGGTGCATCTACACCATCGTCGTTGGATATGAGCAAGTAAGGTCGCATAAAGATGACTATTTTATAAGCAAAATTAAAAACGCTGAAGCCATAATTCTATTTGCAAAGGTTGCAAAAAGCTAATTAGGATTGGCTAAAGACATGGCAAAAATACGAAAAATAGTTTAGTCGTAGATTATTAGCCGAATTTTTCTTACCTTTGCAACCCATAAAGCATAGTGACAGAGGGCTGAAAAAGCATTACAGTCTCTCTTATCCTTAACCTATAACAAGAAATATGAGCAAAATCATTGCTTTGGCCAACCAAAAAGGTGGCGTAGGCAAAACCACCACTTCAATGAATTTGGCCGCCTCACTTGCCACACTCGAAAAGCGTGTGCTGCTAATCGACGCCGACTCGCAGGCTAACGCTTCATCGGGCTTGGGAGTGGATTTGAGCAAGGTGGACTGCTCGATTTACGAATGCCTCATCAATGGCACAGACGTGCACGAGGCCATTTACACCACCGACATAGACCGCCTCGACATCATCCCCTCAAACATCAATTTGGTGGGTGCTGAGGTTGAAATGCTCAATTTTGAGCGACGCGAGTATATCTTGCGCAGCTTGTTGCGCCCTCTCGACAAGGAGTATGACTACATCCTCATCGACTGCTCGCCCTCGCTCGGTCTTATCACCGTGAACGC
Source organism: uncultured Prevotella sp. (assembly GCA_900543155.1). GTDB lineage: Bacteria > Bacteroidota > Bacteroidia > Bacteroidales > Bacteroidaceae > Alloprevotella. The sequence continues at coordinate 16,814 of UQQN01000014.1, read as the reverse complement.
ACTCACTGCTGCCGACTCGGTGATTATACCCGTGCAATGTGAGTATTTTGCACTTGAGGGTATCTCAAAACTCCTCAACACAATTAAGATTGTGAAGAAGAAACTTAATCCTGAACTCGAAATTGAGGGATTCTTGCTCACAATGTACGACAGTCGTTTGCGCTTGGCAAACCAAATCTACGATGAAGTGAAGCGACACTTCCAAGAATTGGTGTTTAAAACCGTCATTCAGCGCAACGTAAAGCTTTCTGAGGCCCCAAGCCACGGATTGCCCGCCATACTTTATGACGCAGACTCAACAGGTGCAAAAAACCACTTGGCATTGGCCAAAGAAATCATTAAAAAGAACGAAAAATAAGTGTTAAGGGTGGTAGATTGGCACACCCCGAACGTGACGCGTGCCTTTACCCACACCCTTTAACCCCTCACCCTTTAGAATATGGCCCCTCATAAGAAATTTCCCGCATTGGGACGTGGATTGGACGCTCTCATCTCGACCGAAGAAGAGGTACACACCCGTGGCTCTTCGAGCATCAACGAGGTGCCGGTGTTCAAAATAAAAGCAAACCCTAATCAGCCGCGACGCGAATTTCAACCCGAAGCATTGCAAGAGTTGGCAGACAGCATTCGCGAAATTGGCATTATTCAGCCTATCACGCTGCGACTGATGGAGGATGGTACTTACCAAATCATTGCTGGCGAACGTCGTTGGCGTGCGGCACAAATAGCAGGGCTCACTTCAATCCCTGCCTACATTCGTACGGTCGACGACGAAAACACCATGCAAATGGCTTTGGTGGAAAACATTCAGCGCGAAGACCTTAATGCAATAGAAATTGCATTGGCTTATCACAACCTTATTGAGCAATACAACCTTACGCAAGACAAGTTGTCGGAGAAGGTGGGCAAGAAACGTGCTACGATTGCCAACTACTTGCGATTGCTTAAATTGCCCGCACAGGTGCAAGTGGCATTGCAAAACAAGGAGGTGGATCAAGGTCATGCACGTGCCTTACTCGGATTGGACAAGCCCTCGCTACAAGTAAAACTTTTCAACGAAATTCGCGAAAAAGGCTACTCGGTGCGACAGGTTGAAGAAATGGTTAAGGCGCTCAACAATGGCGAGACCCTGAAAAGCGGACGCCACACGCTGAAAGACAAGGGCGCAAAACGATTGCCCGAAGAATATAACGAATTGCGTTCACGCCTTTCTGAGCGATTCAACACCAAGGTGCAGATGACTTGCTCGCAACAAGGTAAAGGCAAAATTTCAATTCCCTTTGCCTCTGAGGAGGAATTAGAACGCATCATCACATTGCTCGATAAAATCTAAGGATTTTCTGCTTACGTGCTTCATTACATACATTTCTACAGAATGGTGTGTTTTGAAAATCAGCTGAATGACATTTTGACAAAACGCTGAACGGTATTAAAAAGTCAGCAGCACTGCATTTGCTGAAAAAAAAATCAGTGCAGCATTTCAGAAAAATCCTTTTAAACAAAGCAATTATCCCAAAATATGAGTTGGCAAACCATTGTGCGCACATGTATGCTCGTTATGTTAACGTGCGTAGCTCGTGTGTCGCTCACAGCAAACACAATCATAGAAGTCGGAGCCTCGAACAAGGTTTCGGCTTTGCCCGTTTTTGCAAGTCAACCCATTGAGAGTGCCGATACGGTGAAAAGTTTCGACCAATTAGCCAAAGAACTTATGGAGGAAAAGAACCGAGGTGACGAGGTTTCTGACCCCGATTCTATCATTGCACTCAAACTAAAAGGAGCATTACGCCCCGACAGTCTGCTTACCGCAGCCGATTCGGCACGTTTGCGCCGAATTACCGACTCGCTCACGCTAATCAAAATGCCCGCGCTCACGAAAGTGAAGCCTCGTTTTATCCCCAATCCGAACAAAGCACTTTGGCTCTCATTAGTTTTTCCTGGCGCAGGACAAATTTATAACCGAAAATATTGGAAACTTCCTTTTATTTACGGTGGTTTCATGGGCTGTACCTATGCCCTGATGTGGAACCAAATGATGTATCGCGACTATTCGCAAGCCTATCTCGACATTATGGACGATGACCCTAACACAAACTCGTATCTCGAGATGCTGCCACCGCGATATGACATTACCGGACGTGAGGAGCAATTTAAAAACGTGTTTAAACGTAAAAAGGACTTTTACCGACGCTATCGCGACCTTAGCGCATTCTGCTTTGTGGGGGTATATTTACTCTCGGTAATTGATGCCTACGTCGATGCCCAACTCTCGGTATTCGACATCTCACCCGACCTCAGCATGAAGGTGGAGCCCGCCGTAATTGGTGCCCCCAATATGCTTGGCTCAAACAAACGCACTGCCTATGGCGTAGGCTGTAGTTTGAGTTTTTAAGAACGACAAATCAACCGAATGAAACGTATAAAAACCATTATTCTTTCGTTAGCCTTTGGCGTGCTTGGCGCTATGGCTCAAAACGAAAACATCACCGTGCAGGACGACCAAAACGGACGTGAAGAAGTTATTGGACTGCCCGAGGGTATGACTGTGACTTGCGATTCGCTCATTAACGAGTGGATGGCAAAGAAGTATCTTTTTCCCGACACTACTTGTGTTAACCCCGATTACAACCCCACCTTCACTCCAGAAGAGTATCAAGAGCGTTTGCGCCGTTTACCCGTGGTGATGGAGATGCCCTACAACAGTGTAGTGCAAAAGTTTATTGACCAATATAGCGGACGTTTGCGTCGCACAGTGTCGTATGCCTTAGGAGCTGGAAACTTTTACGTGCCCATCTTCGAAGAAGCACTCGACTATTATGGTCTTCCCCTTGAACTGAAATATCTCCCCGTCATTGAGTCTGCCCTTGAGCCCAAGGCAAAAAGCCATGCGGGTGCCGTAGGGTTATGGCAGTTTATGCTTGCCACAGGAAAGCGCTATGACTTGAAAGTGAATAGCCTCATCGACGAGCGTCAAGACCCCTATAAAAGTAGTTGGGCTGCTGCACGCTACTTGCGCGACTTGTATAAGATTTATCGTGACTGGAGTCTTGTTATTGCGGCTTATAACTGTGGTCCGAGCAATATTAACAAAGCCATTCATCGTGCAGGTGGCACACGCGACTATTGGGCTATTTATCCTTATTTGCCCAGCGAAACACGTGGTTACGTGCCAGCATTTATTGCCGCAAACTACATTATGAACTACTATTGCGAGCACAACATTTGTCCGATGAAGACAAAGATTCCCGTCACGACCGACACAGTTACAGTGAATCGTGACTTGCACATGCAGCAAGTATCTGAACTTTGCCACATCGACATGGAGGCTGTACGTGCACTTAATCCGCAATATCGCACTGACCTTATTCCTGGTTCAAGTGGTCCGATGACGCTTTGTTTGCCCACCGATGCGCTCAACACTTTTATCGACCTTAAAGACTCGGTATATAACTATCGCGCTAACGAGCTCATGACACGTCGTCACACCGTAGAGGTGGACAACAAGCTTGACAATCGCAGTGTGGCTGCCCGCAAGCGTGGCAATCGTAGCAATGCCAATGAGGCTTCCGAAGCACGCACCACGACTACGCACTCTTCGTCTTCGAAGTCGTCGAGCAAATCGACTAGTAAAAGCACAAAGTCTTCGTCGAAGAGCACACGAAGCTCAAAGAATAGCAAAAGTTCTAAGAGCAAGAGCAAAAAGAAGGACACGACAAAGGACGTAACCGTTCGCGACGGTGACAGCCTTGAACGCATTGCCAAACGCAACGGCACCACTGTGCAAAAACTTAGAAAGCTCAATAACATTAAGGGCAGCATTATTAACACAGGTAAAAAGATTCGCGTGAAATAAACGAATTTATCAAAAAGGCAAATGTTGCACGCACATGCAACATTTGCCTTTTTAAACACTTATTCCTTATACCCCTAAAATGAAACTCACGATAGTAACCATCAACTATAACAACCGCGAGGGACTTGAAAGGACACTGCGCTCTGTAACAGCACAACTCACCGCCGACACCGAATACGTGGTTATTGACGGTGGTTCGACTGATGGCAGTGTTGAACTCATCCAGCAATATGCCAAGCACATTGCTTATTGGGTGAGCGAGCCCGATAAAGGCATTTATAACGCCATGAACAAGGCGATTAAAGTGGCTAAAGGCGAGTACATTAACTTTATGAACTCGGGCGACACTTTTTATTCTGCCGAAGTATTGCCTCGCGTAGTCCCCTTGCTCAATGGTAAAGACTTTTACATTGGTGACGAGAAACGCGAAGTGAATGGTAAGACAAAAATTATTACAGCGCCCAACCGCATTCATTTTGCAAGTATCGCTCACAGAGCAATGAAGCATCAAGCCTCGTTTATTCGCACCCAGTTGTTAAAAGACCGTCCCTATAGCGAAAAGTATAAAATAGCCTCAGATTGGGAGCAAATGTTCTATGAGTTTGTAGTAAACAATGCCTCTTACGAGCATTTACCTTTTATAGTATCAGAATTCGACATGAGTGGAGTATCGAGCAATGTAGATAATTATTGTTTGCAGCAAAAAGAAGGACATAACATTCGCGCAACCTACCTTTCTCCTCTCATCTGTGATCACATAGAGGGCGAAGGCAATAAATACCAAAACAAAATTATTCAAGCCTTAGGCTATGACAAGCCCTTAAAGCGCGATCTAAAAGTGCTTCGCAATGCCCTAAAAATGCTCGTTGCTGATTTGTTCAAAAAAAGAGGTTAAAAGGTAGAGGCTTCAAAATTGGCAGAATGACAGAACAGAATGAAGTAGTCTAAACTTTTCTGACGAAAATTAGATTTAGGAGTGGGGCTAAAAATTCTGATTTTGAATTCAATATCAAAAACTTAATCCTTGCGCACAAATCTACACTTTTTGCTTTTTATACATAGAATTCCGCATAAATATTACTAAAAAATACGAAAACTGCATTTTATCTATTCGTTATATTGGTCGATATATCGAAAAAGTGTAATTTTGCAGCAAATTTATAGGATAAAGGCAATGATAACCAACTCCTTGCCACACAACAACGAAAATATCAACCAAAATGAAAGTGAAAAAAATATTCCTTACCATGCTCTTGCTATGGAGCGTGATGGGTAGTGCGTTTGCGCAACTTCCCTCTGTGAAATTAAAGGACATCAATGGCAAAGTCATTGACACAGCCACACTGAGCAACGATGGCAAGCCTTTTATTATTAGCTTTTTTGCCTCGTGGTGCAAGCCTTGTAACCGCGAACTCAAGGCTATCAATGAGGTGTATGCCGACTGGCAAGACGAAACAGGTGTACGCCTTGTAGCCATCAGCATCGACGAAGCTCAGAACGCACAAAAGGTAAAGCCTATGGTTGACGCTGCAGGTTGGGAATATCAAGTATTGCTCGACCCTAATAGCGACTTCCGTCGTGCAATGGGTGTGAACATGATTCCCCACGTGTTTATTGTGGACGGCAATGGCAAAATCGTAGAAAGCCGCAGCGGTTACACCGAAGGTGGAGAACAACACCTCATTGAAAAAGTTAAAGAACTGATTAAATAATATGCGTTGCCATGTGTTACTATTACATTAACACATTCCCCGCACATTAACGACATTACATGAAACGTTTCGCCGCCACTACGGCATTGGCATTACTTGGTGCCGCCCTTTCACTGCACGCGCAGAGTGAGGGCGGCATTGATGGTGCAAAAAAGTTTACCTTGCACGGCAGCATTCAGAGTGATGTACTCACCGCCGTGAGTCAGGACAATAAAATTGGTACAGGTGAATATGACGATAAGTTTATGACTAACACCTATGCCGAACTTAATTTGCTTAATAAATACTTTCAGGCTGGTGCCCGACTTGAATATCTTGACCACCCCCTTCCTGGTTTTGAAAATGACTTTAAGGGCTGGGGTGTGCCCAACTTCTACGTAAAAGGCAACTATAAGTGGGCTGAACTCACCTTGGGTGACTTCTACGACCAGTTTGGCTCGGGACTCATCTTCCGCACTTACGAAGAACGCTCTTTGGGTATAGACAATTCATTGCGAGGCGCACGCTTGGCACTGAAACCCTTGAAGGGTGTAAACATTAAATTGCTCGGCGGACAACAGCGCTACTATTGGCACCACCGCAACTTGGACAACTGCTCGCCCTGGACTTGGGGTGGTGACTTAGAGTTGAACGTGGACCAATGGGTAAAGAAAATGGACGAGAATAACACCCGATTGACTTTGGGCTTCTCGGGCGTAAGCAACCATAAGGGAAATACTGAAAGTACCATTATCAAGAATGGCTACTCTGAGTCAGACCCGACCATTATGCAAGGATATAGACTCAACTTGCCCAAAGACGTGGCTGCATTCGATGTTCGCGCCAACTTGCAAAAGGGTAACTACAACTTCTTGGCTGAATATGCTTGGAAGAGCCAAGACCCCTCAAGCAGCAATGATTACATTTACAAGCGCGGCAAAACGCTGATGCTTTCGGGTTCATACTCAAAACGTGGCATGAGCGTGCTGTTACAAGCTAAGCGCAGCGAAGACATGGCATTCCGCTCGCGTGCTACAGCAAACAAAGAAACAAGTGCTTGCTACATTAACCACTTGCCCGCCTTCTCTATGCAGCATACCTATGCTTTGGCATCGCTCTACCCTTATGCCACACAGATGACTCCGGGCGAATGGGCTTTCCAAGGCGAATTGGCATACAACTTTAAGCGTCGCACGACTTTGGGTGGCAAGTATGGTACAAACGTAAAGGTGAACTTCTCGCACATTCGTGGTTTGGGTTACGACAAGTCTGCAACCACCGAAACCACCTCTACAGTGTTCGACCCTAAGGCTGAAACTGAAACGGTAAATTACCCCTTCTTCAAGATGAACGATGGTGTATATTATCAGGATGTGAATGTGCAGATTGACAAGAAGGTAAGCAAACAGTTGAAACTCAACTTTATGTATGCTTATCAACGCTACAACCAAAAGGTGGTAGAAGGCGAAGGCCCCATCATCAACAGCCATATTTTGGTGGCTGAAGGTAAATATCAGTTCTCTCCTAAAATCACCTTGCGTGGCGAGGCACAATACCTCCACACCAAGCAAGACCAAAAAGATTGGTGGTTTGGATTGTTAGAACTTTCGGTTTTGCCCAACTTTATGTTTACCATTAGCGACCAATTTAACGCACATGTACCCATGCATACTGCCGATGGACAAATTGACCCGAGTGCAGGCACGAACAAGGTACACTACATTACAGGTAGCGTAACCTTTACGCAAGGTTCACACCGTTTGCAAGTAGGCTATGGCAAAACACGCGCGGGCTATAACTGCTCGGGAGGTGTTTGTAGATATGTGCCAGCCTCTAAGGGCTTGCAGGCTTCATACACGTTCAACTTCTAAAATACATTCTGCATCGCATGAAACTCTATAAAAAACTTTTTGCTCTTGCTTTTGCAGCATTAGCGCTTACTGCTTGCGACGAGATGGAACCTAACGAACGCTTTACAGGTCCTATCCGCGCAGAATTTAAGAAAAACGTGCTCATTGAGGATTTTACAGGTCAACAATGCATGAACTGTCCACTTGCAGCCGAGGAAATTCATAAGTTGCAAAAGGCATACGGTGCCGACCATGTTATTGCCGTGTCGGTGCATGGTGGTTCGAACGCTTTGTCTGAAACAAAAAGTCCACAAGGCTTGGCAAACGCACAGGGCAATGACTACGTATCGCATTGGGGTGTAACATCCTTCCCAAAAGGTTGGGTAGACCGCTCAGGTTCTATCGATGATAAAGAAAAATGGGCAGCTTCGGTTATTAACCGTAGTGCCATCGAGCCGAAGGTGGATATCAATGTGGTTTCGCATGGCTACACAGCAGATGCAAATGGTGTAGAAACCATTAAACTCACCGTAAATGTCACGGGTAAGCATCATGCCACAGGTAAGTTGCAAGTGTGGCTCACCGAGAGCGGTGTGATAAAGTATCAGTTAATGGGTGACGGTACAAGAAACCTTAACTACGAACACAACCATGTGTTCCGTGCTTCTATCAGCGCTCCCTATGGCGACGAAATTGCTGTGAGTGAAGGCGAAAGTATTAGCAAAGACTACGAATATCAGTTCCCCGACTTTAGCACACTTAAAAATAAAACGCCTTGGGTACCTGCAAATCTTTCTATCGTTGCTTTCTACTATAACGACAGCGAAGGCGTGATGCAGGTAGTGGACCAACCCTTACTGACGGGTGTAGGCGCTATGCGTAAGTAACACAAAATGCTGAAATCAATAAAAACAAAAAACAATACACTTATGAAGAAGATTTTTACTCTTTTCGCTCTCTTAATTTGCTTTGCCGCGCAACTCTCGGCACAAATTGAGGTTACCAACCATGGTAAGGCTATTGAGAAAAACGAGGTTATCACATTCAATCTCTACGATGATGACGCGTTGGGCATTGTGGGTGGATACCCCGAAAAAGATCCTTGGTTTACAAACAAAGGAGACGAAGCTGTTGATTTAACCGTACGTGTTACGCCCGACCGTAACTCTTACAATAGCATACTGAGTTGGTGTGGCATTACTGGTTTGTGCTCAGACATTAACATCACCAACCCCTATGCAAACTTTGAAGATCGAACAATTAATCTTGCTCCCGGACAATCTGTTATGATGGGTCTTCACCCCAAATTTGAAGTGGGCGAATATCGCACATCTACTGCAACTGTTAAGGTTTCTGCTGATAACAAATACGTTACAACTTTTATCCTGAAGTATGTTTACAACGAAACCACCGCAGGTGTTAACGATGTAAAGGCAAATGCTGCAAGCGTAAAGGTTGTAGGCAACGAACTCGTTTACAGCTTTGCTGCTGCGGGTGCAAACAGCGTAAGCCTCTATGCTTTGGATGGCAAGATGGTAAAACACATTGCCGCTACAGGTCAGAATGGTAGTGTAAGCTTGGCTGGCTTGCAACCTGGTGTATATGTTTGCAAGGCAAACGGCAATAGCTCTAAGGTTGTTGTAAAGTAATTACCCAAAATCGCAATAAAACTAAACAATAAAATATGAAGAAGTTTTTACTCACTGCTATTTCTGCTGCTTTTGTGGCTTGCGTAGCTGTAGCTCAGCCCCTCGCAAATCCCTTTGCAGCAAAAATTCCTGCCAATGCCTTACGCATGGGTCAGCAAAAGATCAACCGTAATGTTGGCATTACACCCGTAGAACACGGCATGCACACTTTGGCTCACGAAAACACTACGCGTGACCCTAAAGAAATCAGTTTCCAGGTAACAGGTAACGAAATTTCTAAGTTTGGTTATGTTCCTACAGGCATTGATCCCGATTTGCTTAAAAAAAATGGCATTACAGGTTGGGGATTTGGTATGGCTATTCCTGCTGAGATGGTAGACCGCTATGTTGGCAACACGATTAGCAAAATAAACTTCTATGCTTATCCTGGCACTTATAGCGACTCAAAGATTTTTATTGGTCAGTTGGCTGATGCTCAAGGTAACATCAATAACCTTTGGGAAAAAGAAGTAGTGGTAAAGGGTGGCAACACACGTTTGAACTCATATACTTGCGACTACAAAATTCCTAGCGACTTGAAGGGCGAAATTATTATTGGTTGGTATAGCAGTGCTGCAAACTGCCTCTCAAGCGATACGCTCTCTTCAAAGTATGGAATCATGGCTTATGCTTATGCCGATCCTACAGGCAATGGTCTTGGTGCATACATGCTTGGTACTGAAGGTGATGGCAAAGGCTTCCTTCTCAACTATCTTCAGTTCGACAATTTGGTAGTTTCAAGTCCTATTTGGGTGGAAACTACAGGCGATGCAGGTTTGAAGTATAACGATGCTGCGCTTTACTACATCGATGATGTACGTGGTTTTGTAGGTAAAACTGACGACAACACCTTGCAAGTAGCTAATATGGGTCTCGACTCAATGCGCAACTTTACTTATACCGTTAACACAACTGAAGGTAAGCAGAAGCACACTTATAACTTTAAAAAGCCCGTTCCTTTCTTTGGTACAGTGAATTTACCTGCTTCTATGAACCTCCCCTCTAAAACAGGTCGCTCAGAAGCGACCCTTACCATCGACGAGGTAAATGGTGTGGCAGATGAGTACACAGAGAAGGAAGAGAACGAGGGTAAGTTTAACTTTATTACACTTGAAAATGCTTACCACCGTACACCTGTGGTTGAAGAACTTACCAGCGTTAGCTGTGGCAACTGCCCTATTGGTCTTGCTGGTATGAAGCAACTTATTGACACTATTGGTGAGAATAACTTGGTAGCGGTTAGCATTCACGGTGACTACGATAAGCGTATCAAAGAAGACCCCCTCAAGGCCAGCACTTATCAGGATTTCTTTACAAGTTATGCTGAGTCACTCCCATTGGCTTACGTGAACCGCGAAATTAAGGCTTATCCTCATGGCGAGGTTATTGATGCTTGTCGTTTCATCCAATCACAGCCTTGCGAGGCTACCATGAGTGTGGATGGTAAGAATGGTTTGAAAGGTACTGAAATCAATGCAAAGATTAAGTTCTCTATTGATGTTCCTGCTGATACCTATGGTGTAACTTATGTAGTTACTGAAGATGGAGTGAAGACTGATCAGCTTAACTATTTGGCTCAGCTTTATATGACTCAGCCCGAGAAGGTAGACTCTGCTTTCAAGGATGATCCTTACATCTATCCCCTCTGCACAGTTGATAGCAAGGTAGAAAACAACAAGTATGTGTTCTCAAACCTCGAAATGGACTATGTAGCTCGCTACGTAATACACGCTGGTGCAACTGAGGATAACATTTTGCCTGCTGCTAAGGCTGGCGAGGAAGTTAAGAACTCAACTACTATTAAATCTGCCCTTATTGGTGCAACCAACAAGGCTAACCTCCGTGTAGCAGCTTTGCTCGTTGACAAACTTACAGGTAAGATTATTACAGCTTGCCAAACCAAGATTGGTACATCTAACACTTCTGACAACAATGCCTATACAGGTATTAACGATGCCACTGTTTCTACTGACAACAACTTTGCACAAATCGACATTGTGAATGGTGCATTTGTTGTAAAGGCTCAAGGAGCAGTAGCTCAAGTTTACGATGCACAAGGTCGTGTTGTAACAAGCGCTCAAGTAAATGGCGAAACTGCATTGCGCACATTGGGGCACGGCGTATACGTTATCCGCGTAACTAAGGGCAGCAATGTGACTTCACAGAAGGCCATCTTCTAAAAAGACTAAATCGCTCACTTTCAGTGCTTATTTGTGCTGAAATAATGCGCTAACATCATGCGCGACAAGGTTTTTTAATAAACTTTGTCGCGCATTTTTGTTGTTTTCAGTACTTTTATTTTGTATTGCGGACCTTTTGCAGTAACTTTGCTTCGCAAATATAAAAAGATATATAACAAATGGCACAAGAAGACGTTTTTAAGAAAATCGTATCACATTGCAAAGAATACGGTTTCGTATTCCCTTCAAGCGATATTTACGACGGACTCGGCGCTGTATATGACTATGGTCAGAACGGTGTAGAACTGAAAAACAATATTAAGCAGTATTGGTGGCAAAGCATGGTATTGCTCCACGAGAACATTGTGGGCATTGACTCTGCCATTTTTATGCACCCCACCATTTGGAAGGCTTCAGGCCACGTTGACGCCTTCAACGATCCTCTCATTGACAACCGTGACTCAAAGAAGCGTTACCGCGCTGACGTGTTGATTGAGGACCAAATTGCTAAATACGAAGAAAAAATCGACAAGGAAGTTGCTAAAGCTCGCAAGCGTTTTGGCGATGCATTTGACGAAGCACAGTTCCGTGCTACCAATGCACGTGTGATTGAGCACCAGCAAAAGCGTGATGCCTTGCACCAACGCTACTCTGACGCCATGAACAAAATGGACCTTGCCGAACTCAAGCAAATCATCCTCGACGAAGGCATTGTATGCCCCATCTCAGGTACACGCAACTGGACAGACGTACGTCAGTTCAACCTTATGTTTAAAACAGAGGTTGGTTCTACTGCCGAGGGTGCAAGCACCATTTACCTCCGTCCTGAAACTGCACAAGGTATCTTTGTGAACTACCTCAACGTGCAAAAAACAGGTCGCATGAAGATTCCTTTCGGTATTGCCCAAATTGGTAAAGCCTTCCGCAACGAAATCGTAGCACGCCAATTTATCTTCCGTATGCGCGAATTCGAACAAATGGAAATGCAGTTCTTCGTAAAGCCTGGCACTGAAATGGATTGGTTCAAGCAATGGAAGAAAACACGTCTTGCTTGGCACGAAGCCCTTGGTTTTGGCGACGAATGCTATCGTTACCACGACCACGAAAAGCTTGCACACTATGCGAACGCTGCTACCGATATCGAATTTAAGATGCCCTTCGGATTTAAGGAAGTTGAAGGTATTCACTCACGTACCGACTTCGACCTTTCACAACATGCCAAGTTCTCTGGTCGTAAGATTGAGTACTTCGACCCCGAAGAAAACCGCAGCTACACGCCGTACGTTATCGAAACATCTATCGGTGTTGACCGTATGTTCCTCAGCGTAATGTGCCACTCTTATCAAGAAGAAAAACTCGAAAACGGCGAAACTCGCGTAGTACTTAAGTTGCCCGCACCTTTGGCTCCTGTTAAGTTGGCTATCATGCCTTTGGTTAAAAAAGATGGTCTGCCCGAAAAGGCACACGAGATCTTCAATGATCTTAAGTTCCACTTCAACTGCAAGTATGAGGAGAAGGATTCTATCGGTAAGCGTTATCGCCGTATGGATGCAATTGGTACTCCTTATTGCATTACCATCGACCACGACACACTCAACGATAACTGCGTAACCCTTCGCGATCGTGACACAATGGAACAAACCCGTGTGCCCATCGCTGATCTTCGCGCAATGCTCGAGGATAAGGTTAGCCTCACTTCGTTGCTCAAAAAAATTCAGTAAAGTTTTCCACAATAAATCCTTTATAAGGTAAAAACGGAAAAGCATACCAAAGCAAATAGGGTGTATGCGCCTTGAAATACGATTACGAAAAGGCATATACGCCCTATTTGTGTACTTAGAACGCAAAAAATGACAAATATTAAGCTACATATCAGGCAGTTGTGCATGCTCTTCGCTGTAGTTTTTACAGCATTGTCAGTGGCTTCGTGCACAGACAATGTGAACGAAGACAACGATAGCAATTCCGAATTCACTGTCAACTGGAAGGAGCGTAATGCGGCTTTCTTTGATAGCGTAATGACTGTGGCATGCACAGAAGTGGCACAAGCCCAAGCGCAATATGGCGACCAATGGGAAGACCACTGCGATTGGCGTGTATTCCGCAGCTATTCTAAGCGCCCAGGTCTTGGTGGCAACAGTCACGACTCTATTTGTGTACGCATCATTGAACGAAGCACACAGACTGATGGCATTTCACCCCTTTACCTTGACTCTGTAAAGGTAAATTACATGGGACACCTCATCCCCACACAGAGTTACGCAAAAGGTCGTGTATTCGATCATAGCGGCTTTTACGAAAACGAAAGCCACGTGTTTAGCGACAGCTATTCTGTGCCCTCACGCTTTTCAGTAGCCAATACTGTCGAGGGCTATACCACAGCCCTTCTCCACATGACCGAAGGCGACCGTTGGATGGTATACATTCCACAAGAATTGGGCTATACCTACCTCACACAAGGTGTATTACCCGCCTACTCCACTCTCTGCTTCGACATGCAGCTTAAAGCTGTTGCCCGACGTGGCACATCGTTCTAAAATCTCACTATGTAATTTTTTCTTTATTACATAAAGTCCCATACATGTGATATTTTAAAAATCTCACTGTTTGTTTAAGGCTCAAATGTATTATCTTTAGGGCTTAAACCACCAATAATTAAGCGAAATACACGACTTGACATAAAAAATCGTGCATTTCGCTTTGTTTATTGCGCATCTGTGTGTAACTTTGCCCTTGCTTTTGCGCCTGTGGCGAAATTGGTAGACGCGCCAGACTTAGGATCTGGTGGTTCACTGCCGTGTAGGTTCGAGTCCTATCAGGCGCACCATACAGAATCCTAACTGCTTGAATATGAGCAGTTAGGATTTTTGCTTTTATGTTTTTGCCGAGTTTTTGCCAAGTTAATTTACTTATATCTGTTATATTCTCGGCAAATTCATTTTTTATATTCAAAATCCTGCCTTTAAAATCTATGGTTGGATATATTAATATGATTTTATTGAATATACTCCTTATTTACGCATACAAAATACGTTATAGTTTAAAAAATTGAATTTAATTCACTATCTTTGCACTATAATTTTTGGGCAATATGGAAGATATAAATAGAATAAAACTTGTACTGGTAGAAAAGAAACGTACAAACAAATGGCTTTCTGAACAGATGGGAGTAACACCTTCCACCGTTTCAAAGTGGTGTACAAACTCGTCACAACCAGATTTGAGCAGTCTATTAAAAATAGCAGATTTGCTTGAAGTGGATTTGAGAGAGTTAATAGTACGTGAATATAAATCTTATCTATTATCGCAAGAGAACAACAAATAAGTAATGTTAGTCAATGGTATCGAAATAGAAATTGAGCACAAGCCCATCAAAAACTTACATTTGGCAGTTTATCCGCCAAATGGGAGGGTTCATGTGTCTGCTCCAAACGAATATACAGATGAACAAATAAAGCTGTTCATCCTTAAAAAATGGGTATGGATAACCTTAAAACGAAAGGAAACGATGTCCTATACCATACAAGACGAAAGAGAATATATTTCTGGAGAAGCACATTTCTTCAAAGGTGAACTTTATCGACTGAAAGTTATTAGGGACAAAACTTGTACTCATCATGTAGAGATACAAGGGGACTACATTATTATATATGTGTCAGAATCCACTTCCAAAGAAAATATAGCCAATGTGTTATGGACTTGGTACAAAGAACAATTAACACCAATAATGGAACGGCTTGTTGATAAATGGGAGCAAATTCTTGGGGTGAAAGCAGCAAATTGGACAATTCAACAAATGCAATCCAGTTGGGGCAAGTGCCACAAAGAAAGTGGCAAAATCATGTTCAACCTCCAGTTGGCAAAGAAGCCATTAAACTGTATTGAATATGTGGTAGCTCATGAACTCACTCACCTCATTGAGCAGAACCATACAGACAAGTTTCGGCACATTCTTGGAACATACCTTCCTGGATGGCAAAAAATAAAAGAACAATTAAACGAATTTCCTCTATAAGAAATATGGCAAACTATCAAGAACAGAAAGAAAGAGACTATCAAAATGCTCTCGTCAAGCGTTTCCAAGAAGAACTTGGATATACTTATCTTGGCAACTGGCAGTATGCTAAAGGTTCTAATGTAAACAATATGGGTGTAGCCAACTCACCGATATTGGATGACGAAGTACGCTCTTTTCTGAAAGAACAAGGTCGTACAGAAATGCAGATAGAGGATGTTTTGGTAAAATTGAAGGATAAGGCTCGCCTTGGTGATTCCAAGATGAGTAGTCTCATACAGTGCAATACAGATTTGTACGATACACTGACAATGGGTATTAAGTCACAACCATCACCAGAAGAGAATCATGAAGATGTAATGTTTTTCGATTTCGACCATCCACAAAACAATCATTTTGCGATTGCAGAAGAGGTTAGTTATATAGACCCTCTCCTTGGCAAAAACAAGCGTCCCGACATTGTGGTTTATGTTAACGGAATAGCACTTGCAGTCATTGAACTGAAACGAAGTTTGGTCAACTACGAGGAAGGCATTAAACAACATCTTAGCAACGAACGTGATTTTATACCATCATTTTTTACCACAACACAGTTCACCATTGCCTCAAATGATGATGTGGAGTTTCGTTATGGAACAATAGGTACTCCTCTTCCCTTTTGGTGTAAATGGAAAAGAGATACAAATAAAGTTGGTGACACTATTACAGAGAAAGAAGCATACCGTCTGTTTTTCGACAAGGAGAACTTTATGTTCTTCTTTCATTATGGTGTGCTGAATGATGGTGGTATTAAGAAGGTATTACGCCCTCATCAGATATATGCCATTAAAGCAGCTGCTAAAAGAATGCCTCAAAAAGAAAGTGGAGTCATTTGGCACTCGCAAGGCTCAGGAAAGAGCCTTACGATGGTAGCTTTGGCTTCCTATATCCAGAAGAACTTCTCCAATCCTCGTGTCGTTGTAATCACCGACCGAAAGGAACTTGACTTACAGCTTGCTGGTACTTTTGTAAAGGGAGGCAACAAACTTCATCATGCAGAATCGTGCAGCGACCTTCTTGATACATTAAACAAGGGAGACGAATGGCTAATCTGTTCGTTAATTCACAAGTTTGGCGCACACAATCATAATGATGAAGCTGAAAAGGATGAGTCTGGAACAAAAGTCAGCCTTGATGAGTATCTGAATGAACTACAAACTATCATTGCAAAAAAATATGGTAATCATTTCAGTGTAAAAGGTGACAACATCTTCGTATTTGTTGATGAATGTCATCGAACCCAGAGCGGTCGCCTCCATGAAGCAATGCGTGCTATCATGGGAAAGGAAGTCATGCTTATAGGTTTTACCGGCACACCTTTACTGAAGAAAGACAAAGGAGACCCATACAATGCCATTAAGAGCATGTCAGAACGCACATTCGGACCATATATTCACAAATACCTTCACAAACAAGCAGTTGAGGACAAGGTTATCCTTGACCTACCCGTTGGCGGAATTAATTTAAGTTGATAAATATGAGTAAAAAGTTGCACATA
>UQQN01000013.1 GCA_900543155.1 uncultured Prevotella sp. | reverse complement strand
CAGCCAGTCGTTCTCAATAATCCATTTGCGGATGTTGCTCTCGCCGGAGCCAGCATTGCCAGAGAACAGCGGCGAACCATTGGTGACCACTCCCACACGGCTCCCCTCTGGCTTCATCTTCGAGAGCATGTGCTGCACAAAGAGCAACTGACCGTCGCTGGTGCGGGGCAGTCCAGCATAGAAGCGGCCTTCGGGATTGTGACTTTCCTCAACGATTTTCTCTTGGTCTTTTCTCCAAGTCACGCCGTAGGGCGGATTAGCCATGATATAGTTAAAGCGCTTGCCTGCAAAGCGATCTTCTGTGAAAGTGTTGCCAAGGCGAATGTTGTCGGCATCCTCGCCTGAAACCAAAGCCTCACTATTGGCAATGGCATACGACTGCTCGTTGAGTTCTTGGCCATACGTTTTGATTGTGGGCTTTGCTTTGCTATCGGCGCAAATTTCCTCCAGGATATAGCGCTTGCCCACATTCACCATACCGCCCGTACCGCAGGCAGGGTCGTAGATGGTGCGTATGATGCCATTCTGACGCAGTTCATCGGCATCGGGAGTGAAGAGAATGGCAGACATCAAGCGAATCACATCACGCGGCGTAAAATGTTCACCAGCCTGCTCGTTGCTTTGGTCGTTGGCAATGCGGATGAGTTCTTCAAAGATGTATCCCATGTCGTGATTGTCAACCTTGGCAAGAGAGAAGTCAAGACTGGCTAACTCGACGAGCATCCTATAAAGCAAGTTGTTGCGCGTGAGGCGTGCCACAACCTTGTCAAACTGAAAGCAGTCAAAGATGCGCTGCACCTCACTGTTGAACCCAGCGAGATAGTTGGCAAAGTTGACTGATATGTTCTTGGCATCGTCCTGCAATGAAAGAAGCGTATGACGTGATGTGTTGTAGAACTTCAGTCCGCCAGCTGTCTTGCGGAGCAGTGGGTCGAGTTTTTCCGAGGAAAGCTTATCCTTGAACTTCTCATACTGCTCGCGCACCTTCTTGTTGTAAGGTTCGAGGATGCAGTCCATGCGGCGCAAAACGACGAAAGGCAGGAGGACATCGCCAATCTCGCTCTTTTTGAATGTATCGCGGAGCACCACATCAGTAATATTCCAAACAAACCCCACATTGGGACGGTGTATGTTGCTATATTGTGCCATTGTTTTATATATATCTTCTTTCAAGTACAAAGTTAGTGATCATCTGTGCAGACTAACCGCACTACAAGTTAAATATTCTATTTTTAGGCTGAAAATTTCCTTTTTGACTCAGCCGACCATTTGCGGCATGAAGCATTTCTCCCTTGCTGGTATGAAGGGCATCACGGATAGCCTTCAATACTCTGTCTTGAGAAACCTCAGGCTTGCTCGACTTGTCGTTTTCCCTGATTCCTTCACTATACAGATACTTGAAATGTATGTTTTGTTCCGCCAAAACAGTCTTGTCTATCTTGAACGCCTTTACCTTATGAGCCACATCAATGACAAAATAGTTAGAGATGATAAACCGGTCGTGTGTCTTGTCGTAGTTGTAACAGTTACTGTCAATGGAGATGAGTTCCATATCAAACGTAGTGTGACCCACCAATGTTTTTTTTATCTTGTTTACTTCTGTGGACAATTCTTGCATCCCCACGTCTGCCTTGGTTATATCAAAAATGATACTTACCGTAAAGTTATGCATTTGTTCCTGGGGGAGCAAAACATCCAGAATACTTCTCAAATTGAACCTTGAGTCTTCCATAGACTCTCCACGTCCACGTTCACTGGAGAAGAAATATCTATCAACGATTACCAAAGAGTTGTATTTTGTCTTGATGCCACTAAGGAAATAACTCCACGATTGTTCTTTTGAATCATCAGATGTGTCCTGAGTCCAACCGGCTTCAGCAATAGCTGGCTCAGGCGTATTTTGGGTAGAAAGGAAGATGACTCCATATTTTTTTGAAATTTCTGCAGCCTCTTGTTCTGAATAATCCAAAATATAAGCAGGGTTGACTAACTTTAGAACGTTTTGGGCATCATTCTTTATATCCTCTGCTAACTTATTATCCACCTCTATTTCTATTTCGGCGCGGTGGAGATTCATTAGGACACTATTGGTTTCATCCCACATTTCTTCTTCAGAATCATTGCAGACAAAGATTTTCTTTTGATTTCTTATAATGTCATACCAAGTTCCGCCTTCAATGCAGAACTCAGTAAGTTTGTCTTCTGTTGTATAGAGCGTAAACATAGGCTATTGGCGGTTTTTCTTTTTCTGTTCAAACTCTTTACGAATAATGACCATATCAGACTCTGTGGCAGCGTCAAAGAATCCCGTGCCAAATTTTTCTACAAAACCACCTGTTGTTTTGTAGTGCATTTGGTAAGGGGCTCCAGCGTCGGCAGGCAAATAGTAGACAGTAAACGGACAGTTTTCTTCTATGTCTTTGTCATCAACGAAGTTGGCATTTGCCACCAATACTTGGCTCTTGCGAATGAGATACTCAGAATGAGTTTCTATGATGAATTTAACCTTGTACTCATTGCTTGTTGCTATGCTCTCCAGAAGGTCTGCGAGCAGGCTCTGCATCTTTGGGTGCAGATTCTGTTCTGGCTCTTCGATGACGACAGTTGTTGCCACACTCCTGTTCGATTTAGCGATGTGTATGATGGTGGCGAGACGCAAAAGTAATATCATCATCTGAATAGCCCCCATGCCTTTGTCTGCCAGTGGCAACTTGGTGCCATCTTCATCTTCTATCGTGAGTTTGTAAACGTCGCCAGCCATCAATGGTTCAACACAGAAATCATGACCTATACCGAAAGTTTTCATCCAATCGGTTACGAATGTATATTCTGCATCTCCTGGTGTTATCTTTTCAAGATAGTAATCATAAACAACTTGAGCCATGAAGTCATTGCCGCCTACTTCGTAATACGCATCTTGATTGACTGCATGGGCAGGAATGTATTCAACTTTAAGAGTGTCCAGCAGGTAGGCGAGATCTTTTCTTGACTTGCGCATTTTACTGATGTCCAAATACATACCTTTTCTGGCATCTTCTTTCGCCTCATATTCCTTCATTTTCTCATCATAGGAATCTGAGTCTTCGCCTTCCTTATACTTTGGAGCCTTGTCCTTGGCATGAGAGGCGAAGTCAATGATATTGGAAATAACATTCATTACAACATACTCGTTCACTTCGTTTAAGACGAACCCCAAAGGGAGGTTATCGTAGCAGACAGCATCTTTCTCCAAATCCGAAGATTCTTCGTTCTCAAGATTTACCTCCTCTAAATCCCCAACAAGAGTCACATCCATACCATAGATTGCTCTATATGCAGCTTCAATCTTTTCCTTTTCTTCCGAAAGGGAGGCTATTTTTTCCAAATCCCCCTCGTTGCTGGCAGCCTCGAAGGATTTTTCAATCTCAAGATATTCCTTTTCCATTTCTTCTTTCTTGGAAATATCCTGAGCGACTTTCTTGGAACCATCATTTTGCGAAGATGCAAGAACGGCATAAGACATTGTGGCGTGCTCGTAATCATTGCAGAAACGGATTTTCTGCTCTTTGTCAACAACAGTTATTGACAGAACATCACCATAGGTGAGCTCTTCATCGCGGTTGCCTGCCACAACAAACTGGAATTCAAACATCCCCAAAGCGAACTTGAATGTTATATATGAAGGCAACGATGCACAGCCTCCATCACAATCTGCCACTGGCTTGTTATGTATGGCACGAGCGAAGGTCTTGACCTTTACATCATGATATATATTCGCATCAAATCGGAACATCGGCTTGGTGAAGCCGAATATATTATTCCGATTTTCACGACGGCGGTCACTCATGCGCATCATGCGCAAGTTGCCAACACAAAGCAAGAAAGCCTTAACCAATGTGGACTTACCAGAGTTGTTGCCACCTACCAAGATAGTAATATCTCCAAGATCAATCTCGGGGAATTTAGCAAATTTGCGGAAGTTGGAAAATCCTATTTTGTTGTTCATATTCATTTCGTTTTTTGATTTCGAGTGCAAAGGTAGTATGTATCTATGCAGTCTAACTGCACTAAAAATATTTTTTTGCGTTTTCTTCTATTTTTTCTTTGATTTGCTTCTGAAAATCCTCTGGAGACAGTACTTTAACCTGTGGTCCGAAAGAGAGAATCAAAGACTCGAGTTCTTTGTTAGGACGAACATCAATAGAGATAATACCTTTTTCTTTGTCTACAATATCTTGGCTATCATGTATCGGTTTTGATATTATATAAGGCAATCGTTTCGGGTCGAACTCTAATTCAATATGTTCCTTTTGTACTTCTGGAGGTGGAATGGTAACACCGATTATATCGTCAAAGTAATGTTCAAAGTCTATCGTTTCATTCTTGACAAACGAGATGTCTGATAATTCCAATTCGCAAATTCGATCAAGAGGGATGTTTGATATTGTTCCATATTGCTTGTTAAGTCCGAACATAAACCATCGGTTGTTGTACTGCTTAATATAATAAGGATAGATAATCCAGTCAACTGAGTCTGTTCCATAGGCTTGATATCTCACTAAAACGGTTTGTTGATGTGAAGCTGCATCTATTACTTTCGACAGGTATTCTATCCCTTTTAGTCTCTCGTTCTGGTCAAAACATAATACGTTTGTGTTGTGAGGTTTTAACCCAAAGCGATATTCCAAGTTAGATACTACATCTTCTATCCATTCAGTGGAGGGAAGACCGCGATAACGGCTGAGTACATCAACCGTAGTTTTTATCTGTGAAAGTTCGTTATCAGAAAGTTCGTTTGAAAAGATTGAAAAGTCTCTGTTCGCATATCTATAATAAACCTTCTTGCCGTCTTTCAAACGTTCTAATGGTATACTCCATCCTGCAGAACTTTCCATGAATGTAATATCGTCAAAGATAGTTCTCCTGCTAATACCCCTGTCGCTACCATTGTATGCAAACAAAGCTTCGGCACATGCATCAATAAGGTCATCGATGTAGTATCGGTGACGGAAATCCTTAAAGCATCTGTCAAGGACTTTGTATCGTATGGTTGCGTTTTGAGTTTGAGGCATAATTACTTTAATATTTGTATGTAGGTAACTGACCTTGTTTATAAATTAGACTATTACAAAAATAATGTTTATTTTTAAGAAACAGACTTTATGTCTGACAATTTATAATTTTTTAGTTCGTTAAATTGAAACATAATTCAATTATGGGGTGTGGCTGACTATTGTTACTGACAAACTCTAAAAATGACTATCACATTTGATGTAGATTGACCAATATGTTTACCATTACGAATTCGTCCAACTAACCTTTCGCTCCAGGCATCTTCTTATACACGAGTCCTTTACCACCAGGGAAGTAAGCTTCGAATACAATGCTGAGGAATTGGGCAATGTCCTTACGCTTCTTGCCAATCTTTAAGAAAGTGGAACTGGCATACCCCATATCCTATTCTGTTTTTTAATCTTTCAAACAAGCAAGCGGTATGACTTTGACTCCGTCAGGGCGTGTGTAAGCCATGCTGCCGCCTGTCATGACAATCATCAGGTCGGGTTCGCGCAGCGGCACCTGCTTTTCTGTCTCATTATGCACTTGAATGAGTCGTTTAATTTCCAAAAGATGTTTGGCTCCTTCTTCTATATCACGGCTGCCAAGTTTGCACTCTATCAGAGCATAGCGTCCATCGTCAAGATGAAGCACCAAGTCGGCTTCCAGTCCGTAGCGGTCGCGATAGTATGACAGATGATTGCCAAAACCTGGAGTGTAAGCCCGAAGGTCTCGTGCACACATTTGCTCAAAGATGAAACCAAAGGTTTTGAGCTGCGTCATCAATGCTTCTGGGGAAAGTCCTAATGATGCAATTGCAATGGACGGGTCTACGAAAGCTCGTTTTATACCACTTCGAATTGCAGTCTTGCTTCGGACTGCAGGACACCATGCTTCGATGTTGTCAATAACGAACAATTTGTTGAGGGAGGTTACATAATCCTCAAACGCACTCATAGAAAGTGAAACTTCCCCAGAGGTTGTTACATCAGCTAACAGAGCGGTATTCTTTGCCAATGTTGAGATGTTACGGGCATACGAACGCAATATTGCACGAGTTGTCCGTTCATCCCTTTGTACGCCATCCACTCTTGAGATATCGTCACGACAAATGGCATCAACATAGTTGCGTGCAATAAGTAGCTTTGCCTTATCACTCTTCATATTTAGAAATGCAGGCCATCCACCACGACAAGCAGCATAAATCAAGTCTTCAATCTTCATATTTGAAGTGATGCCGTCTATGTCTAAGTCTTTATTATCAAACAATTCTTTAAGTGAAATTTTTCCGTTAGACTCTCCTGACTCCCATAGACTCATTGGCAACATCTTCATTCGTGAAATCCTACCCGTACCAGAATGATGTATTTTACTTCTGTCTACAACAGTAGACCCCGTAAGAATGAATTGGCCTGGAACCTGACGCTTGTCTACCATAGTACGCACGGCATCCCAAAGCACAGGAGCATCCTGCCATTCATCTATAAGACGAGGAGTTTCACCCATCAACAACAATGATGGTTTTGAGGCAGCAGTTGCAGCGTATTCTTCCTGCATCTCCGTGTCCTGCATCTTAATGACACTTTTGCTCATTTGTTCCGCAGTTGTTGTCTTTCCGCACCACTTAGGGCCCTCTATTAGTACAGCCCCAAAAGCCTCAAGACGCTCTGCCAGTTGAAGGTCTGCAATTCTATGTGAATAGCTCATATTGTAACCGTGATTTGTTTATGTGTGCAAAGTTAGTGATATTCAGTTATATATGCAAGCAAAAACTGATATTTGTGGATATTTAATACTATGAATTGCGTTGTTTTATTACTAACTTTTGTGGTAATTTAGAACTAACTTTTGTGGCAATTCATTTGTATTTTTTGCTGTATTTCATTTGTAGTTTTTGAGGTACTACATTTGGTATTTACAAGTAAAAACACAAACTTTTAATAAGGTAGGCTGCACTCGGAAAAGAATGTAAGTTTTCTTTTCTCTCGTTTGCACGAGTTTTGCAGCGCATTTGCAGCACGCTCACGCAAATTGTTTGTTTTATCAAGATGCTTGTTTTTTGGGGGTTGATTTTGCAAAGAGTACTTTGAATTTTGTTCTTTTAATTGGGCGAAAACGGTGAAATGAAGTGGTGTATTTGGGATATTTAGTGGTAAAAATGGAGTATTTTGAAGGAATATTTATTTTTTTTGTTTAAAAACTTTAGGTAAATAATTTAAAAGTGTATATTTGCCCACGTGAAATTTTTCTTTAAATGAGAATTTTATAAAAATAAACTACATGATTCTGAGAAATATATGGAGTTGTTCTATTTGAATGCAGAGTAATTTTGTATGCCGAGGAATTATTTAATATTAATAAATTAATATGAATGAGAGTGTCGTAAAAAATATCTTCAAGATTGTTTTTTCCTTTTCCCTAGTATTGCTTTTGGCTGCTTGCGGAAGTATTGATATAATAGATGATGATGAGAATGAGGTAGGGAGTGAGAAACTTTCTACTGTGAGTGTGAAGGCTAGGGCTGCTTCGGAAGAGGAAAATGTGTATCCGATAAGGGTTTATGCGTTCGCTGAAAATGGAAACTTGAAATCGAATAATTTGATTAAGTCAGCGCAAGAAACGGTTTCGCTGCGTTTACCGTCATCTGTACTGTCGTACGTGGTGGCAGTTTCGGCTAATGAGGATGTGTTTAGTTTTTCGGCTGCTCCATCTATATCATCGCCTATTACTGCTAAGTCACCTAAGGTGGCTGATGAGGTTGTGGACAACGTGCGGAATATGGCTAAGGGATATGTGGCAAGTAATCCTTTGCAGATGGCAGTTGCTTCTATTACTCCTACAGGCAAATCGGGGACTCTTGATATGAGAATGGCTTATATGATGGCGTCTTTGAACTTTACGCTTGAGGGTTTGCCTGATGAGTGTACTTATGCTTATGTATCGGTGTCTACGCCTTTTGAGGGTGTGACGTTTGCTGGTGAGAATATGGGTAGTAAGCAGGCGGTTGTGCCTCTTGTACTTGATCGGGATAAAGGTATTTGGAAATCGGGTGAGGTATATGTTTTTCCGACTTCGGGAAATCAGACGCTTTTTACGATTGCCTATAATGATGCTGAGGGTGAGAAGTTTGCTCAGGTGTCTTTGGCTTCTGCTTTGAAGGTTGGTACACCTTATGTGTTGAATGGCTCTTTGCAGGATGGTGTGGTGAATGTGACGGGGAGTGTGTCGCCTGCTAAATGGGGGGCTGCTGTTTCTTTGGCTTTTGAATTTTCGGAGAAGGGTACGACTTATATTGATGTGAGTGGTAACGTATCTGAAAAGCCTGATGAGAATTATGTGCAGGAGGTGGATGAGTTTCCGAAAGCCCTGACTTTGTGGAAGAATCATTTGGTGTTAAATGTAAGTCCTCTTTATAATGGGACGGCTCGTGTATGGCTGTTGTCGCGTGATGAGTGTGAGAATGTGCGTTCAGCTTATTCCTCTATGCCAGATATGGCAAGTACTCTTGCAAAAAGGTATTCTGAGGATGATATTGTGGAATGGCGTATTCCTAATAGTGAGGAGGCTTCTCTTATACGTAAACTTTATTTATCGTCTGCTGAAACGATGGACAACCTTATGGTTTCGGTTGGTGGTAGTCCGTTGATGACGGTGGATGAAAAGGGTAACAATGTGCGTTATCTTTGTAGTGATGCGACGGAGACTTATAGTTTGAAGTCGGGTGCTAGTTATAACGGTATTAAAGAGGCGGGGGCGAGTGTTACGAATTATCATTTGCGCCTTGTTTCGGAGGTGGTTATGAAACTTAAAAATTCATCGAAATGATGTTTGAATGTGAGGTGGATTTGTTGGGTTGAAAACATTTTTTAATAACTTCAAAATTTAAAAAAATGGAAAAGAAATTCTTCCTATTTCTTACTAGTCTGCTTGCCTTGATGGGTTTTGCAGCTTGTTCTTCGGATTCGCTTCCTATTGCGGAAGAGAATTTGGATTTGGTGCCTGTAGAGATAACTTTTGGTGGACTTGATGTTTCGGTCTTGCCTGAATCTCCCATGAACGTAAAGTCGCGTGCAACTACGACTGAAGCAGGGGTGACGCGTATAGCTCTTAAAGTGTTTGATGCCCATACTGAAAAGTTCGTGACTAGTGTGGAAAAGATAAAAGAAAATGACGCGGACTTTGACCATGCAAAGTTAAAATTGCCTGTTGGTGAGTATAAACTTTTGGCAGTAGCGCATGAGGCAAGTGATGTGAGTTCGCCAGTTGCTTATATTGAAACAGTTAGGACAATGTTGCTTAAGGAATCAAAAGTACCGAGAGCTTTTTATGTGGTTGGTGTACTTGTTGTGGTTAAAGATAATGCTTCACAGAGTATTACAATAAATTTCGGCAAGAGAAAATCTTCAACTTTTATAATGAAACCTACGGATACATATCCTACAGATGTGAAGAAGGTGCAGGTTGAGGTTAATCCAGGTCATACAACAGCGACAAATCCGATTAAATTTGTTGCTGCGGGCTTTACTAAAGAAGAATTGACATATGTAAATACTGTTACTCTTCCTGAAAATGGTTCGTTCGATGGACAAGAAATAAAAACGAATGTGTTGCTTCCTACTACTTCAGTTGAACAAAAATTGAATGTAACTATTAAGATGTTGGGTGCTGATGATAAGGTGCTCTATACGCGTACATTGAATAATGTGCCTTTTAAGATGGGGCGTGATACGCGAGCTGAGGGTAATTTCTTTGACTCAAGTGTAACGGGTAGTTTTAACTTTGATATCACGGATGAACCAGAAGTAAATGTTCCGCTTGATCCTAATAACTGATTTAGGGAACTGAAGCGGCTAATGATATAAAGGGTAACCAGGTGTGTGAAGTGAAGGGTTTCACTTGTATGCTTGGTTACTTTTTTGAATTAATTCGGAGGAGCGGCACGATAATTGGGGGAGGATTACTGAATTTTGAGGGGAAATTTGTGACAATATGGGGAAATATGAAAATATCAGAGAAAAAAGTGGTGTGGTCTCGTTGGAATTTTATAATTTTATCCCCTGAAACGAAGAATCTCCTTGAATAATGACTGAAAGGATTCAAACTCTTACTTATCAATCGTATTATACGTTATGACAAACAAATAATATGATGATGAACCGATTACATATAACGATCTCTATGATAACTATAATGCAAGTGCTTATTATGAACCAAGTTATGTGCAAGCTCGGGCTTATTTTAATGGCGGATTCTAAACTTTTCTCTTGATAGGGATTCGTATTCTTTCAATAAAAATAAAACAACCATAAGTATATTATGCGCGATTTTAAAGACTTAAAAATTGCTGTAGCTGGTACTGGCTACGTGGGTTTGAGCATTGCTACTTTGCTCGCTCAACATCATCATGTGACAGCTGTTGATGTGATACCTGAAAAGGTGGAAAAACTGAATAACAAAATTTCTCCGATTCAGGATGATTATATTGAAAAGTATTTGGCTGAGAAACCACTGAATTTGGTGGCTACTCTCGATGGTAAGGCGGCTTATGCTGACGCTGACTTTGTGGTGATTGCTGCTCCTACGAACTATGACCCTGTGAAGAACTATTTTGACACTTCGCATGTGGAGGAGGTGATTGACCTTGTGTTGGAGGTGAACCCTGAGGCGGTGATGGTGATTAAGTCGACTATCCCTGTGGGTTATACGCGTAGCTTGTATGTGAAGTATGCTTTGAAGTTTTTAACTGACCCTGCCTTGAAGGGTAAGCACTTTAATTTGTTGTTCTCGCCAGAATTCCTTCGTGAGAGTAAGGCGCTTTATGACAACCTTTATCCTTCGCGTATTATTGTGGGTTACCCGAAACCTCTCCCTACTGACGAGAATAAGACTTGGGAGGAGGAGAATGCTGCAATTGCTGCGATTGGTAATCCTGAGGCTGAGAATTTTGCAAAGACTTTTGCTGCCCTTTTGCAAGAGGGGGCTATTAAGAAGGATATTGACACGCTCTTTATGGGCATGAAGGAGGCTGAGGCTGTGAAGCTTTTTGCAAATACTTATCTTGCCTTGCGTGTGAGTTACTTTAATGAGTTGGATACTTATGCTGAGGTGAAGGGCCTTGACTCTAAGGCTATTATCGAAGGCGTAGGTCTGGACCCACGTATTGGTACGCACTATAACAATCCTTCGTTTGGTTATGGTGGTTATTGTTTGCCTAAGGACACGAAACAGTTGCTTGCAAACTATCAGGATGTGCCTGAAAACTTGATTGAGGCGATTGTGGAGAGTAACCGTACGCGCAAGGATTATATTGCTGATGCTGTGTTGCGCAAGGCTGGATGGTATGACTATTCAAGCAATAATCAGTTTGGTAGTGAACCTGGCACTTGTGTGATTGGTGTATATCGTTTGACGATGAAGTCGAACTCTGACAACTTCCGTCAGTCGGCTATTCAGGGTATCATGAAGCGTGTGAAGGCAAAGGGTGCTGAGGTTATTATTTATGAGCCTACGCTCGAAGATGGCACTACGTTCTTTGGTAGCAAGGTGGTAAATAACTTGGAGGCTTTTAAGGCTCAGAGCCATGCTATTATTGCGAATCGCTTTGACGACTGCTTGAAGGATGTTGAAGACAAGGTGTATACTCGCGATATTTTTAGAAGAGATTAGTTTTGTTATTAAGAAGATATAAGAGAAAATATATAGTCCGTGCCGAGAATTACATCATTCTTATGGAACAAAAAAAATGTGGATAAGGTATCACATATTTTGCGTGGGTATGGCTATTTGATTTAAGGGTATATGGTATAGCAAAAATGCGCAATCATAAGCAAATGTGTTTATGGTTGCGCATTAATTATATGTTTGTTGTAAAAATGATATTATAAATTCTCTTTTACTCCTCCCCAAACACATACTTTCCCCATTCAGTATTTAGAAATGCAGCGTTGAGATTGCCATAGGGACATTGGGAGGCATTTTCGTTGTAAATGTTTTGGGGAATAAACATGCTGACGGCACAAAAGCGGTTTGTGTCGGTGGGCATTGTGGCATATCCGTTTGTGATGTATGGACCTAACCAAATGCGGTTTGTGGCGTAGTGGCATACAACCGCATTATTTAATTGTTGCACCACATCAGCCCGATAGGTTTGGGGCACAATACGTTCGATGGCTTGCAAGGCATCGTAGTTATGTGGGCGATAATAGTAGCGACTTGTATAGGTTTGGTATGCCAATACATTCGTCATGTCGGGGTATGTATTGGTAGAAAGTTTTTGGGCAGATAACGCAGTTTTTAGCGCATCGGCTAAGGGTTGTAGTTGGTCGGTGCGTACACAAGAGATGGCAATGCCAAAGTCACCATATACCCCTTGTACGTCGGTTAGCACGTCCTCGCAATAGGTCTTTGCTATGATTTGTGGATTGGCAGCAAATAATCCGTTTTGCATCAGGTGGGTGTAGTAAGCTCCAGGGCTTGCTATCGACATGGGCGAGGCTATGACATAGTCTGTTACATGGCGTAGGGCATAGTCTACTTCGAGGTTTTGCATCAAGCAACAATCAAAGAGAATGTATTTGCAGTGTACACCATTTTGTTGCAAAACTTTAGACATGTCGGTTATGTCCATTTGTGCGCCTTTGTCGCTCATTCCTCCTGTGGGACCACTGTCTATGCCATACGACGAAGGAGTGGGAAGGGAAGAGGTGGGGGCAGACTCAAAGTCGGCATAATTTTTGTTTGTAGCAGGCAACCAACCATCAGCGTGCGACCACATAACGAGAGCCAATTCGTTAGACGGAAAGTCAGTTTGTATCATCTTTACAACTTCTGCAAATTGGTTGGGCGAGGTAGAGCATACGTCGCGTGTCCATTGTTTAATGAGTTGTGGCTTGTCCCATTGTCGGGCAATGCGATAAAGACGAGGTGCATGTGCATCGTCTACATATACCAACATACGGTCGTTGTTAGGTATGTATTGTCGTCCATACATAATTTCGGCAGAATCTGCCCTATGCCAACGTCCACTGCCTAAAGAGTTTTGTGCTGTCATATATACTAACACGGTGCGTCGTGCTTGTTTGTTGGCTGCTTCGGGGTCGTCCGTGTCTTTGTGGCAGGCAGTGAGCAGGGTTAATATTAGAACGATGAAGGGGAGTTGTTTCATAAAGGGCTAAGGGAATATAAGGGGTTGTTAGGTTATAGGATAAACCGTTATTCTTTTAAAAAACTAATTTCTACACGTTTAAATCCCATTTGTTTAAAGATGCGTTCGAACTGTTGACGCGCATTTCTTTCGGCAGTTTGCATATTTTGTGGGGTAAGACAACGCTTGCGCATCTTTTGTTGTGCTTCGGCATAAAGTTTGTCGAGCACATCGGCAGGAATGGTGCCGTGTTCATAGAACGAACGAGTACGTGCTTCGTCAATAAAGTTGTTGTCGAGTAGTTCGATGGGAGGGAGTTTAAGACGTGCCGTAGAGTCGGGGAGTGATGTGAACCAATCATTCGTAGCATGTTCCATGTTTATGCCCATTCGTAACGTGCCTTGGTAAATGCGCACCAGGTGGTCGGCACCCAACGTGCGGCGTCGGTGCCATTCAACCATTTCCTCCGTGTTAACCGAAAGAAACTCCCATTGCCCAATATCACGCACAGCCTGAATTTGTTCGGGGGTAACGTCAATGTGAGTATTACGCTCCACTTTAAGCGTGATAGGCGGATTGTCGGCTATATTTTTATAGAGTATTGTCACGGCAACCAAAGCTATCGCAATGGCTGCTACCCACCAATAGCGCACGACGCTCATAAAGATGTTGCGCCAATTGATGTTGTTTGACTTTGTATGTGATTTCTTATCAGTCTGTTTCATTGCTTGGTTGTGATAATATAAAAATCGTTGTCGGTGAACGTTTTGCGAAAGCGCACCATTACCTGTTGCTCTTTATAGCCCATGCGCAACAATATGGGCAAGAGTTGACGGGCAGCACTGCGTTGTGCCTCCTCCTCAATGCCATATTGCGACATGTGGCTCACGATGCTATCTTCGCCTTGCTTGGCAAAATTCACAATTTCGGCATCCGTATATCTTGATCGTGCCAAGTCTACAAATTGGCGTGTGCCTTGATTATCAACCTTTGATGCCGAAACAATTACGTGAGGGTCGGGCAGTGTGATTATTAAACTGCTGTCGGTGCGCTCCACATTAGCCTCAGAAAACTCCTCAAAGTTTATATAAGCCTTTAGTGTTACGTCGATAGGGATGAGCAAACGTCGTTTGCCAATGCGAGTAGGCACGTTTACGGGCATGCCCAATACCTTACCTTTTAGCACAGGCTCGTCGGTATGCGTAACGAGTTTGTGAATTCGCATTTCGGTAACATACAATCGGGCACTTCCCCTAACCGTCATAACCAACTGGCGCATAGAGTCTACGGCAGTGGTTGTGTCGGATGATTGAGACTGTGGCAAGGTGGACGTTTGTTTGCTTTTGCTACATCCCCCAAAGAGAGTCGCAAAGCAAATGCCCAACAACCAACATGTGATATGGGTGAAAAAGCGTTGTTTCATTTTGTAGAATATGTAAAGAGGCTTCTCTAAATTATTAGAATCAGCCTTAAAGAGTAGTTCTTTGGCAAAATTACGGATAAATCTTCAACATTTCACGCATTTCGGTTTTGAATGCGCAAAGTTTTACATTAACTTTGCATCTAAAACAATGCTTATACCCCAAATGAAACACGTTTTAATCTCAGCTATGACCTTTTTGCTCATAGCTTCAGCCACAAGTTGTGGTGGAAATAAGACTCACGATAAAGCAGATGGTGCTGATAGCACACAAACTGCGTTGAATGCGGATGCCCCTTATGCAGAACCTGGTCAGCAAAGTTCGTACACAGCTAAATTGGGTGGCAAAAACTACAAAATATCTATCAATCGTGCTGCAGACAAGACCTTGCCTCTTGTGACAGACGAATTAGGAAAAAAGTTCTATGACAATCGTGTAGATGTGGTGATTACCTGCGATAACGCAGCGTTTTTCAGCAAAAGCTATACGAAGGAGGCTTTTTCTGCATTCCTCACAACTGGGGGAGAATCCGAAGGAACTGTATTGCTTGGTATGGCTTTTGACAGTGAAAAGAGCGATGCACACGCCATTCGTTTGGGTGCACAGATTGGTCAGGTAGGTGTAGGAGAAGGTCCTGCCTTCTCTATCGAAATTCCACTTGATGGCAGTGCATCGAGCATTGTGCGCGACAATAATCAAGACACTACGGGCAACGACATGACCGACTAATTCTATGGTAGTGTAATTTTTTAGGGTGGTTTTGAAAGACTTTATTGACTTTCAGAACCACCCTAATTATTTTAAAACCTCTCTATCATGCGGTCTGCCCCTGCATCTAACAACTCCTGGGTACTATGGTTGCCCCATGCCACACCGATGCAATGCCCTGCTTGTGCATTACGCCCCATAAGAATATCGAATGTTGTGTCGCCTATCACGGTCACATCCGATGGATGCACATGAGAAAGTTGACACAGTAGCTGAATGGGAGCAGGGTGGGGCTTGTGCGTAGACACATCCTCGCATGCCACAATATAATCGATGCAATGACGGATGCCTAAGTCGCGACAAAGTGAATCAACAGACTCATGGCCTCGACTTGTGGCAATAGCAACAAAACGTCCGCTGCGGTGTTGACGTTCCATCTCCTCTTTAATGCCAGGGAAGAGCGTCACATTCTTATTTCCCACCTCCTCAAACAAACGACGGTACGTGTCGACGGCTTTCATATTCATTTCGCTCTCAGCATCAAGATGAGCTAATTGTGCAATGCTTTGAACAAGTGGAAGTCCGATAGTGCGACAAATCTCAGCATCCGAAGGTCTTTCCCATCCCATTTCGTGGAAGGTGGCAGTCATGGTGCGGATAATGCCAGCCGAAGTGTCCGCAATCGTTCCATCAAAGTCCCATGCCACAAGTTCGCGTTGCATCGAATAGTTCACCGTAACGCCTTGTCCCGTATATCCATTGATTGGGGGCATACATTTGGTAAGCGAAACATCCACCTTGCGCAACGTGTCGAATTTGCGAATCAGTGATTTTGCAATACGTGCACAAACATGTTCAAGCAAGGCTGAGGGAATGTGCATTTGCTGCGAAACTATTTCGTAAGCTTCGGCATAGTTAATCGTATCGTTCAGTTGGTCGGAAAAAAGGGCACCCTGTGCGTCTTGCTCGTCAATATATAAACACAGGTTGAGCACAAATTCAGCGCCAACCTCACGCTCTTGGGGCAACACGCCATGGTGAGCATAGAAGCGCAGATTATTGAGCGTGATGGTAAGCATGCCATTTGTGGCTATAGGGGGAAGAATCGATTTTATTTCTTTAGAACACATAAGTAGTATAGTCGTTGTGTGAAATTTCTATTTGTCTGCGAAGTTACAAAAAAATATAGAGATGGGCAGACAGAAATATCAGGATGTGGTTCATCCCTCTATTCTGTTAATAAAGAAATGGGTGATGAGTAGGTTCTTTATTTGCAAAATGAAATATAAATACGTTATTATATGGTAAACTGCTAATTTTATGCACAAAACACTGTTGTTTTGTATAGAAAATCGGATAAAATGACCGAAAAAACAGAAAAATTGAAAGATTTTCTTACATTTTGTTCTGTTGTATAAGAATTATATATACATTTGCAATTACAAATTACACAAAAACAAATAATCTGTAAGTTTTTGGCATTAAATAACTACTTAGTGTAAGCTGTAATTGCAGATTTATTTTTTTTGAAGAATAAAACCAAATAACGATATGAAGATACAGTTGCGTAGTGCATTTAGCACTGAAGGAAGACGAATGGCAGGCGCACGTGCTTTGTGGATAGCTGCAGGTATGAAGCGCGAACAGTTCGGCAAACCCATCATTGCCATTGCCAACTCGTTTACACAGTTTGTGCCAGGTCATACCCATTTACACGAAGTGGGACAACTCGTGAAGCAAGAAATCGAGAAACTAGGATGCTACGCAGCCGAATTTAATACCATTGCTATTGACGATGGCATAGCAATGGGACACGATGGTATGCTCTATTCGTTGCCCTCGCGCGATATTATAGCCGATTCTGTAGAATATATGGTGCAGGCACACAAAGCCGATGCGTTGGTGTGCATTTCTAATTGCGATAAAGTAACACCTGGTATGCTTATGGCTGCCATGCGCCTTAACATCCCCACCATTTTTGTCAGTGGTGGTCCCATGGAGGCAGGACGCTATAAGGGCGAGAACGTAGACCTTATTACTGCTATGGTGAAAGGCGCTGATAGTTCGGTAAGCGACGAAGAATTGGCACAGATAGAGCAGCGTGCTTGTCCCGGTTGTGGCAGTTGTTCGGGCATGTTTACAGCCAACTCCATGAACTGTCTAACCGAAGCCCTAGGACTTTCACTCCCTGGCAACGGAACCATTGTGGCAACCCACGTAAATCGTCGTCGCCTTTTCGAAGATGCAGCCCGTCAAATTGTGACAAATGCCTATAAATATTACGAAGACGGAGACACCTCAGTCCTGCCCCGAAGCATTGCAACCCGTCAAGCTTTTCTGAATGCCATGACCCTCGACATTGCCATGGGCGGTAGCACAAACACAGTGCTCCACCTTTTAGCTGTGGCAAACGAGGCAGGTGTCGATTTCAAGATGAAGGACATCGACCAACTGAGTCGTCATGTACCCTGCTTATGCAAGCTCTCGCCCAATACCCAAAAATATTCCGTGCAAGAGTGCAATCGTGCGGGAGGCGTGTTAGGCATTTTGGGCGAGTTGGCAAAAGCCGATTTGCTCGACCTCAATGCCCAACGTGTAAATGGCACAACCCTAGGCAGTGATATTGCACACTATAGTATCACGGGCAAGGAAATTACACCTGATGCCGATCGCATTTATCACAGTGCGCCTGCAGGAAAATTCTGCACTGAAATGGGTGTGCAAAATACACAATGGACAGAACTCGATGCCGATCGTCAAGAAGGTTGCATACGCAGTGTGTCGCACGCCTATACCAAAGACGGTGGCTTAGCAGTATTGTTTGGCAATATAGCCCAAGATGGTTGTGTGGTCAAGACAGCAGGTGTCGACGAAAGTCTGTGGCATTTCGAAGGTCCAGCACGTGTGTTCGATTCACAAGACGAGGCATGCGAGGGCATTCTCGGTGGCAAGGTACAAGCAGGCGATGTCGTCGTCATTACGCACGAAGGCCCTAAGGGTGGACCCGGTATGCAAGAGATGCTCTATCCCACCTCCTACATCAAGAGTCGTCATTTGGGCAAGGCCTGTGCTTTGATTACCGATGGGCGTTTCTCGGGCGGAACCTCGGGTTTAAGCATTGGACACATATCGCCCGAAGCAGCTGCAGGAGGTGCCATTGGCAAGATTATCGATGGCGATATCATAGAAATTGACATCCCCTCGCGTAGCATCTCAGTCCATCTTACAGACGAGAAGTTGGCAGCACGTCCCATGCGTCCTTTACAGCGCAAACGCGAGGTGAGCAAGGCGCTCCGTGCTTATGCCAGCATGGTGAGCAGTGCCGATAAGGGAGGCGTGCGCGAGATTGATTAAACCTTCCACACACCCTTGCGTGTACATTCTCTCATCTCCTTCCTCTCTTCTCATTTTTCCAAAAAACTAAGCATACCTTTATAATGAACGATACGAACAAAAATATAATAAGCGGTGCAGAGATATTGATGCGAGCTTTGGTAGACCAAGGTGTAACCACACTCTTTGGCTATCCTGGGGGCGCCATCATGCCTGTCTACGATGCGCTCTACGACTATCGCAAGCAACTCAACCACATCCTTGTGCGCCACGAACAAGCAGCCACCCATGCTGCCGAGGGCTATGCCCGTGTCAGTGGCAAAACAGGTGTGTGCATGGTAACCAGCGGACCCGGTGCCACCAATACCATTACAGGCATTGCCGATGCCATGATGGATAGCACCCCCATGGTGGTCATTACTGGACAAGTGGGCGCACAAATGTTGGGCACCGATGCTTTTCAAGAGTGCGATGTGGTAGATATCACACAACCTATCAGTAAATGGGCTTACCAAATTCGTTCTGCCAAAGATGTAGCTTGGGCAGTGCAACGTGCCTTCTATATTGCCTCGAGTGGACGTCCCGGTCCAGTGGTGCTCGACTTCACAAAAAACGCACAGGTCGAGAAGGCAGAATATGTGCCAGGCAGCATCGATTTTATTCGTAGCTATGTGCCCATACCTCCCACTGACAAGCAAAGCATCATAGAGGCAGCAGCCTTAATAAACGAGGCAAAACGTCCCCTCGTGTTAGTGGGGCAGGGCGTAGAATTGGGCAATGCGTCCGAGGAGTTGAAAGCCTTTATCGAAAAAGCAGGACTCCCCGCAGGTTGCACCCTACTTGGTCTCTCAGCTTTGCCTTCAGCCCATCCGCTCAATGTGGGTATGTTGGGTATGCACGGCTCGCTCGGTGCCAATAAAAAAACACAAGAGTGCGACTTGCTTATTGCCGTGGGTATGCGTTTCGACGACCGCATTACCGGCAAGCTTTCCACCTATGCCAAGCAGGCCCGTAAAATACACTTCGACATCGACCCCTCCGAAATCAACAAAAATGTCTCCGTAGACGTCGCTGTATTGGGTGATTGCAAAGAAACCTTGCCTGCCGTAACCGCATTGCTCAATGCCAACCATCACGAAGCATGGCGAGAGAGCTTCCGCGAGTGGGACAAACAAGAAACCTCTGTGGTTATTGAACCACAAATCCATCCCACCGAGGGACCCTTGCGCATGGGCGAAGTGGTGCGACGCGTCACAGAGTTAACCGAGGACAAAGCCATACTCGTAACCGATGTCGGACAAAACCAAATGATGGCAGCCCGCTACTTCCGTTTCACCGAAAAACGTAGCATGGTCACATCGGGTGGTATGGGCACAATGGGCTATGGACTCCCTGCAGCCATCGGAGCCACCTTTGGTGCACCACAACGCACCGTATGCCTCTTCTTGGGCGATGGCGGTTTGCAGATGACCATTGAAGAACTTGGCACCATCATGGAGCAGCGTTCGCCTGTAAAAATCATTTTGCTCAACAACAACTACTTGGGCAATGTGCGACAGTGGCAACACCTGTTCTTCCACAATCGCTACTCCTTCACCCCGATGATGAACCCCGACTACGAAAAGATTGCCGAGGCTTACAATATCCCTGCACGCACTGTGACCCGTCGCGAGGACCTCGACCACGCCATACAACAAATGCTCCACACCGATGGCCCCTTCTTGTTGCAAGCAGCCGTACTCGAGGAAGACAACGTTTTGCCCATGTGCTGCCCAGGCCACGATGTCGACGATATGATGCTTGAGGCATAACTTCCAAGCATCGCCTTCGTTCCTATGTGCATCCACCCATAAATTCACTAAAGCAAAAGTTCATGACTCAAGATAACAAGGAAACCAAACTCTACACCATCATCGTCTTCTCCGAGAATTTAGCAGGTGTGCTCAATTTGGTGACCAATGTGTTTACACGTCGCCAACTCAACATCGAGAGCCTCAATGTGTCGGCTTCGGGCATCGAACACGTACACCGTTACACCATAACCTGCTACACCGACGAGCACACCGTGCAAACCATCGTAAAGCAGTTAGAGAAGAAAATTGATGTTATTCAGGCACAATACTTCACAAGCGACGAGATTTACGTAATGGATCAAGCGCTTTATAAAATTGCTACTGCTCGACTCATCGAAAACAGAAACATCTCAAAAGCCATACGACAATACGACGGAAAAATTGTGGAGGTAAATTCCACCTACGCCATCGTCTCGAAAGAGGGTCTGCCCGAAGAGACTATCGAGCTCTATCGCAAACTCAAGGGCTATGGCTGCATCTTGCAGTATGTCAGTTCGGGCGTAGTAGCAGTCACAAAGAGCCGTCGCGAAGAACTCAATGAGTTTCTAGAGTTGCGCGAAGAAGAAAAGCGCTCCATGCAAACTCCTGTAGCTGATTAAAATAAAAAAATAAGAAACAATATACCAATAACAGTATGCCGCTCATTCGATGGCAGTTCATTATAAACTCCTCCTTTCGGCGACAGACTCACTAAACTTTTTAATGATATGGCACAATTAAACTTTGGCGGTGTTGTAGAAGAAGTTATAACCCGCGAGGAATTCCCCTTGGAAAAAGCACGCGAAATTTTGAAGAACGAAACCATCGCCGTGTTGGGTTATGGTGTGCAAGGTCCTGGTCAGGCATGTAACTTGCGTGACAATGGCTTCAACGTAATTGTAGGTCAACGCGAAGGCAAGACCTACGAAAAAGCGAAGGCAGATGGTTGGGTTCCTGGTGAAACACTCTTCTCGCTCGAGGAGGCAGCCGAAAAGGGTACCATCGTATGTATGTTGCTCTCAGACGCTGCACAGATGCAGTTGTGGCCCTCCATCAAGAAGCACCTCACCGCAGGCAAAACACTTTATTTCTCACATGGTTTTGCCATTACATGGAACGACCGCACAGGTGTAGTACCCCCTACCGACATCGACGTCATCATGGTAGCACCTAAGGGCTCGGGCACATCGCTCCGCACCATGTTCCTTGAAGGTCGTGGTCTTAACTCTTCGTATGCCGTATATCAGGATGCCACAGGTCATGCCACCGAAAAAGTTCTGGCATTTGGCGTAGGCATTGGTTCGGGCTATATGTTTAAAACCGACTTTAAGCGCGAAGCCACCAGCGACCTCACAGGCGAACGTGGTTCGTTGATGGGTGCCGTGCAAGGTTTGTTCTTGGCACAATACGAAACCCTGCGCGAGCATGGTCACACCCCCTCTGAGGCATTCAACGAAACCATCGAAGAGTTCACCCAATCGCTCCTCCCCATGGTAGGCAAAAATGGTATGGACTGGATGTATGCCAACTGCTCAACCACAGCGCAGCGTGGTGCACTTGATTGGATGGGTCCCTTCCACGATGCCATTAAACCCGTAATGGAAAAGCTCTATCAGAGTGTTGCATCGGGCAACGAAGCACAAATTTCTATCGATGCCAACTCAAAGCCCGACTACCGCGATGGTTTGGAAAAAGAACTCAAGGCATTGCACGAAAGCGAAATGTGGCGTGCAGGCGAAACTGTTCGCAAGCTCCGTCCAGAAAACAACTAATTCGTAAAAATATATAGTTTGCATCATGTGTAAACCAAGGATAATAAAAGTAAAGGTTTACGTATCTTGCGCCAACACGTCCCTGTTTAGGGGATAAACAAAAATAGCCAGGTATGTGAAGGGAACGATCTTCCACTTCACATACCTGGCTACCTTAGCTATATAATCCGAATTTTAATTGTACCGAATTCGATACAATTAAAAATGTAGCAGGAAGCAACGACTTTGTACTTTCACTACAGAATTTAGGCAGAAACTAAATTGCGATGTGAAGTATGGGCTAAGTCGTGATGCGTGTTCCTAAAAAAATAAAACCTGAGAAACAAAGAATAATCTTCGTTTCTCAGGCTTTATATTTTAATCCTCAGTATGTAATACTAAATCCTTATTTATTCGCAAACTCAAGTTTGTCGCCCTTCGCATCCACATAGATAGGTTCAGTCTTGTTGACGGTGCCTGCAAGCAAAGCACGGCTCAAGTCGTTGAGCAACATGCGTTGTAAAGCACGTTTCACAGGACGAGCACCAAATTCGGGGTCGAAGCCTGCTTGTGCCACAAGTTTAATGGCTGCATCGCTCACATTCAGTTTAACATCCTGGTCGGCAAGTAAATGCGCAATGCCATTTACTTGTAAGCGTACAATCTGCTCAATCTGAGGTTGGGTCAAGGGCTGGAACATGATGATGTCGTCAATACGATTCAAAAACTCAGGACGGATGGTCTTTTTCAACATATCCAATACCTGTGCCTTTGTTTCGTCGATGATGCGTTCACGTTCAGTAGCATTTTTGTTGGCAATTGCCTCAAACTTTTGCTGAATCATTTGCGAACCCATGTTCGAGGTCATGATAATAATGGTGTTCTTAAAGTTTACCACACGTCCCTTATTATCAGTCAGTCTGCCATCGTCGAGCACCTGCAGCAAGATGTTAAACACATCGGGGTGTGCCTTTTCAATTTCATCGAAGAGCACCACACTATATGGTTTGCGACGCACTGCCTCGGTGAGCTGACCCCCCTCTTCGTAACCAACGTATCCCGGAGGTGCACCTACGAGACGTGACACGCTGAACTTTTCTTGATATTCGCTCATGTCGATACGTGTCATCATGTTCTCGTCGTTAAAGAGGTAGTCTGCCAATGCCTTTGCCAATTCTGTTTTACCTACACCCGTAGTACCGAGGAAGATAAATGAACCGATGGGGCGCTTAGGGTCTTGCAAACCTGCACGTGAACGACGCACGGCATCTGCCACTGCCTCGATAGCCTCGTCTTGACCTACGACACGCTTGTGCAACTCGTCTTCAAGGTGCAACAATTTTTCGCGCTCGCTTTGCAACATACGTGTCACGGGTATACCCGTCCAACGAGCCACAACGTCGGCAATATCGTCTGCCGTAACCTCCTCCTTCACCATAGCCTCTGCGCCTTGGCGATTTTTGAGTTGGTCTTGTTGTTGGGCAATGTCGTTTTCAAGCTCTTTGAGTTTACCGTAGCGAATTTCAGCCACACGTCCGTAGTTGCCTTCGCGTTCGGCACGTTCAGCCTCAAACTTCAGTTGTTCCATCTGTTGCTTGTCTTGCTGAATGCGTGAGAGCACCTCTTTTTCGCCCTCCCACTTAGCACGCAAGTCCTTTTCGCGTTCGCTCAGTTCGGCAATTTCCTTGTTGAGTTGTTCGAGTTTCGCTGTGTCGTTTTCGCGCTTAATGGCTTCGCGTTCAATTTCGAGCTGACGCAAACGACGCGTAATCTCGTCCAATTCCTCCGGTTGCGAATCGCGTTCCATACGCAATTTGGCAGCAGCTTCGTCCATCAAGTCGATAGCCTTGTCGGGCAAGAAACGATCGGAGATGTAACGGTGCGAAAGTTGCACAGCAGCAATAATGGCATCGTCTTGAATACGCACCTTGTGGTGATTTTCGTAGCGCTCTTTTAAGCCACGCAAAATGCTAATAGCATCCTCTGGCGAAGGTTCGTCTACCATCACAGTTTGGAAGCGTCGTTCAAGCGCCTTATCCTTTTCAAAATACTTTTGGTATTCCTCGAGTGTAGTAGCACCAATGCTGCGCAATTCGCCACGTGCCAAGGCAGGTTTCAAGATGTTGGCAGCATCCATTGCGCCTTCGCCTTTACCTGCGCCCACAAGGGTGTGTATTTCGTCGATAAACAAGATGATGTCGCCTTGTGCCTGTGTAACCTCGTTGATTACACTCTTGAGTCGTTCTTCGAATTCGCCTTTATATTTAGCACCGGCAACCAGTGCGCCCATATCGAGCGAGTAGAGACGTTTGTTTTTAAGATTCTCGGGCACATCACCACGTACAATACGTTCAGCCAATCCCTCGACGATGGCAGTTTTACCTGTACCGGGTTCGCCAATCAAAATAGGATTGTTCTTTGTGCGTCGCGAAAGAATTTGCAGCACACGTCTAATCTCCTCATCGCGTCCAATCACAGGGTCAAGTTTGCCCTCTCGGGCTTCGTCTACCAAGTTACGTGCATACTTTGAGAGTGCCTGATAGGTGTCTTCGCTGCTTTGCGAGGTAGCTTTTTGTCCACC
This sequence comes from uncultured Prevotella sp., assembly GCA_900543155.1. Taxonomy (GTDB): domain Bacteria; phylum Bacteroidota; class Bacteroidia; order Bacteroidales; family Bacteroidaceae; genus Alloprevotella. The sequence continues at coordinate 11,429 of UQQN01000013.1, read as the reverse complement.
GCGCAATTCAGCAATTGCTTTAATCAGTGCCTCGGTGTTAACGCCTGCATCTTTCAGCATTTGCGATGCGGTGCTATTCACCTCAAGCAAAGTTTGCAGCAAGGGTTCAAGTCCCACGTAGGTGTCACCTCCCTTTCGGGCAATGTCTTGTGCACGGAGCAAAACCTTGTTAGCCGCATCGTCTAAGTAGGGGCTTCCACTGCCTCCGCTCACACGTGCTTGGTGTTGCAGTTCTTGACTGACGGCAGCTTGCAGGGCTTGTTCGTTTACGCCTAATTTGCCAAATACAAACTTGGTGACGTTTTCGCCCACAGCCAGCACGCCAGCGAGCAAATGAACAGGGGTAATGACCTGCTGTCCGCTTTGCTGAGCACGGTCTACAGCCTGTTGTACAGCCTGTTGTGCTTTGATTGTGAAGTTGTCGAAATTCATATCTATATTCTTTTTTGTTTATTTTCGGAATGTGATTTATGCCCACAATCTTGCAAAATTGTTGCCAAATCGATTTTTGACGTGCCAAAAAAGAGAATAGACGTGAAAATCTGCCATTTTGTACGTTTTTTTATGACGAGGATAGTATGGGGGTGACAAAAAAGGCAGACTTAAACTGCAACGTCTAATATTCGCTTCGCGTTTTATTTGAACATTAATTACCATTAATTACCATTAATTGTTCCATTAATACTATTCTTCATAAATAATACGGGCAGAATCTTTTTGGGTTTTGAACAACCCTATGCCTCAGTCTGTGTTATATAAGTTCTTCGCTTTGCACAATGCCGTGCATTACGGCAAAGATGGTAAGGGCAGCTACGCTACGTGTGCCGAGTTTGTCGGTGAGGTTGTTGCGGTGCGTAATGACTGTGGCTACGCTAACGCCCATTTGGGCAGCAATCTCCTTGTTGATAAATCCCGAAACAATGCCCTTTAGCACCTCGCGTTCACGCGGTGTGAGATGGGGATGGGGGGATGCAGCATGAGAGGTGTCGGCAGTGGGGCGTTGTGCTTGACGTACCGCCTCGGGTTCGGCACCATGTGGACCATGCGAGCGTTGTGCCAAGGCTATGATGGCAGAAATGAGCGCCTTCTCGTCTTGATACACATTAAGGGTGTGAAAGCCTTGTGGCAGGTGTGCGGTTTCGTCGGCATGCACCAAGACAATGGTTTTGTGTTGGCGTTGCAAAAAATAAGATGCTCCCGCTAATAGCTCTTCGGCAGAAACAAAATAATGAAAGAAGGCATCAACGTGGTCGGCTTGTGCGAGGTCGGCATAACGCGAAAATAGACATACATCGGCACCAGGCATCATGCGGTGTATGATGTCTGAAAGACCTATGGCTGCCAATGTGTTGGGCTGAATAATTGCAATCGAGGGGCGCATGTGTGGAGAGATTAAGGGTGGGGGATAGTTTAGCTGTTTGTGTGTAAAGTTGAAAAGTTTAGGGGGTTGGTTGCACGATGGTTCGAAACTAACTCCTAAACTTTTCGATTTTTAAAAACTAGTTCACCACAAGACGATCGCCAAAATAAGGACGCAGAATATCCTCGGCGTGTTGTTTTTGTTCGGGTGTGTTTGTGGGTACGTCTTTTAATTGGTAGTCCCACCCCAAGGCTTCGTATTTGTGCACACCCAAGGTGTGGTAGGGTAGGATTTCTATGCGTTGCAACTGCTTATAGTTGGCAAAATGCTTACCCAAGGCGTGCAAGTCTTCGTCAAAATTGCTCACGCCAGGCACCAACACATAGCGCAACCAAAAGGGGTGTTCAGTCTTTTCGAACCACTCGGCAGTGCGCAGGGGCTGTTCATTGCTATGTCCCGTGATGTGACGATGACGCTCGGGGTTAAACTCCTTAATGTCGAGCATAACAAGGTCGGTAAGTCCCCAAAGCGTTTCGACATCCTTATTCCAAATGGCTCCGTTGCTATCTACACAAATGTGGATGCCCTCAGCCTTAAGCATCTTGAATAAGGGGATGAGCGCCTTGGCTTGTACGGTAGGTTCGCCTCCCGAGAAGGTGATGCCTCCACGTTTGCCAAAGAAGGGCTTGAACGACACGGCTTGTTGCACAATGTGTGCAGGGTCGGTAAGTGTGCTTTCGCCTACCGCATTTATGGTGTCGGGGTTGGCACAATAAAGGCAGCGGAATGGGCAACCTTGCAGAAAAACTACGTAACGCAGACCGGGCCCATCGAATGTGCCCATAGACTCGTAACTGTGAACGCGTATTTGCATAATATGTTTGTTGTTTTTATTCTAAAATATAAGAAGTGATGCGCATTAAATATGCGAACTTGCTTTTTATGTGTGCAAAGATACGGCATTCTATGAAAAAAAATGTAACTTTGCTCCCAAATACATATATATTATGGCAAAAGATACGGTAATACTTACAGGCGACCGTCCGACAGGCCGCCTTCACATAGGCCACTACGTGGGTTCGTTGAAGCGTCGCGTTGAATTGCAAAACGAGGGCGACTTCAAAAAAATGTTTGTGTTCATTGCCGATGCACAGGCTCTGACCGATAATATTGATAACCCCGAAAAGGTGCGCCAAAACGTAATTGAGGTTGCGCTCGACTATTTGGCTTGTGGACTCGATCCGCAAAAAACAACCATCTTTATTCAAAGTCAAATTCCTGAGCTCTGCGAACTCTCGTTCTATTTTATGGACTTGGTGAGCGTAAGTCGTTTGCAGCGTAATCCTACGGTAAAGACCGAAATTGGTATGCGTGGTTTTGAATCGAGCATCCCTGTGGGTTTCTTTACTTATCCCATTAGTCAGGCAGCAGACATCACAGCGTTCCGCGCTACAACGGTTCCAGCAGGCGAAGACCAAAAGCCGATGATTGAACAGGCTACCGAGATTGTGCGTCGCTTTAACCACATTTATGGCAACACTTTGGTAGAACCCAATATTTTGTTGCCCAACAATGCCGTGTGCTGCCGTTTGCCGGGAACAGATGGTAAGGCTAAAATGTCGAAGAGTCTTGGCAACTGCATCTATCTTTCAGAAACAGCTAAGGAGGTTGAGAAGAAGGTGAAGTCAATGTATACAGACCCGACTCACTTGCGCGTGGAAGATCCTGGACACATTGAGGGCAACACGGTGTTTACGTATCTCGATGCCTTCTGCCGTCCTGAGCACTTTGGACTTTATTGGCCCGAATACGAAAACCTCGACGAAGTGAAAGCACACTATCAGCGTGGTGGTTTGGGCGATATGAAGGTAAAGAAGTTCTTGAACAAGATTCTGCAAGAAGAACTCGACCCCATTCGTCAGCGTCGTGCTGAGTTCGAAAAGGACATTCCTGCCGTTTACGAAATGCTTCGTAAGGGCTGCGAAGAGGCACGTGCCGTAGCTGCCGACACTTTGAGCGATGTGCGCCGAGCTATGAAAATCAACTATTTTGATGATGCAGCCTTGATTGCTGAGCAAGCAGCGCGTTTTGCAGCAAAATAAGTTGTAAACGAGAGAACTTAGTCCTAAAAGCATACTTTTTTAGGTAGAAACACGCGGAAAATAGGTTTTCTATGTAAAAAATGCACGCCTTTTTTGCTCAATCACAAAAGTTTTCATAACTTTGCACCCCGAAGTAGGAAGGTGCCTCAACGTGAAACGAGGCCGTGAGGTCTGTAACAATGGTAGTGCTGACCTTTCCCGCTCAACTGATATGTATATCAAAAACAAAAAAACAGCATAACAAAAATGAAAAGAACATTCCAACCCCACAATCGTAAGAGAAACAACAAGCATGGTTTCCGTCAGCGTATGCAGACTGCCAATGGCCGTCGCGTATTGGCTTCACGTCGCGCAAAAGGTCGCAAAAAATTGACCGTATCTGACGAAGTTCATGGCAAGAAATAAACAATTCGTTGCTTGAAAAAAGACCTTGGAAGAGCATTCTGCTTATCCAAGGTCTTTTTGATTTTTTAGGGGAGGGGGAGGTTTTAAGTAATACAAACCTAATGGGGGTATATGCTACCTATCGAAAAAACATGAAGGGTGAAATGACTGCATAATCATTTCACCCTTCATGTTAGTTATAATAGAGTAGATTGTAATAAATTATTCTTCGTTGCAACCGCAGCAACCAGTACCATCGAAGCAGTGGGTGCAGAGTTGGCACTTGGGCAAACCAATAGCCTGAACCAAAGTTTCGAGTTTGTTGAAACGCAATGAGGTTAAACCAAGGCGCTTACGAATCTCCTCGACCATACGCTGATATTGCGGAGAGTCGGTTGTAGCGTATTTTTCTAAGTCCTTATTAGGGTCGCCTTCAAACTCGCCAATAATGCGACGGGTAATAAGCTCCATGTCGCTCTTCGACGATGTAAAACCAATGAAAGGACAACCATAGATAAGAGGAGGACAAGCAATGCGCATGTGTACCTCGCGAGCACCATCTTCAAAAAGTACGCCCACGTTGTCGCGAAGCTGTGTGCCACGCACAATAGAGTCGTCGCAGAAAAGCACACGTTTGCCGTTCAGCATATCGCGGTTAGGAATCAACTTCATCTTAGCAACCAACGAACGTAATGACTGGTTAGCAGGAGTGAAGCTTCGGGGCCATGTGGGGGTGTATTTTGAAATGGCACGTTGATAGGGCTTTTGCATGCCAGCAGCATAACCCAATGCCATGCCAACACCAGAGTCGGGGATGCCACAAACGCAGTCAACTTCAGTATCGTCCTCGGTTGCCATGATGCGACCATTCTCATAGCGCATTTCCTCTACATTACGGCCTTCGTAGGTTGAAGTGGGGAAACCATAATATACCCAAAGGAATGAGCATATTTGCATCTTCTTGCGCGGTTCTCGCAACTGTTCGATGCCATCGGGACGCAAACGCACTACTTCGCCCGGACCCAAGAAACGCTCCGTTACATAGTCTAAGTTAGGGAAAGCCGTGCTTTCGCTTGTAGCAGCATAGGCACCATCTTTTTTACCAATAATAATAGGCGTGCGACCCCATGAATCGCGTGCAGCAATAATACCATCCTCGGTCAAGAGCAGCATAGAGCATGAGCCCTTGATGTGGCGAAACACATTGTCGATACCCTCTTCAAAGCTTTTGCCCTGAATAATCAGTAAGCCCACGAGTTCGGTAGGATTTGTTTTGCCAGACGAAAGTTCAGAAAAGTGCATATTCTGATCGAGTAGCTGCTTTTCTATTTCGTCAATATTCTGAATTTTTGCTACCGTAACAATAGCAAACCGCCCCAAATGCGAATTGAGCACAAGTGGCTGTGCATCAGTGTCGCTAATAACGCCAATGCCCGATGTGGCACCAGCAAAGCGCGACAAAGTAGGCTCGAATTTAGTGCGGAAATAAGAACTTTCAAGATTGTGGATAGAACGCGTAAACGCACGTTCTTCCTTGTTGTAAGTGGCCATACCACCTCGGCGTGTGCCTAAATGTGAGTTGTAGTCTGTGCCGTAAAATAAATCGGCTACGCAGTCAATCTGCGATACGGTGCCAAAGAAGCCTCCCATAGGTGTATTTGTGTTGTATGTTGAAGTTTACGCGTGCAAATTTAGCGTAAATGTAAAAAGTAAAAAAGCATATTGCTATTTTTTACCACATATTTTTTTGCTGCACTACCTTTTTGCAAATACAGTATAACAAATCTAAGTATGTGGACCTCATTGTTTTTAGAATCACCCCTTACATTTCCACACCCAAGCTAACAGAAAAAATACTTGTTGCAATATGCCACCTAAGGTGCAGCCTGTGCAGATTATTGCCGAATAAATTCGAACAGTTGCTTAAAAAAAAGCCTAATCTTTGCCAATCTCTTGAAGATTTATGCTAACTTCGCAGAAATTACGATACATTGCGATGAAATATTCATTTATTATACCCGTATATAACCGCCCAAACGAAGTAGACGAGCTGCTGCAAAGTCTTACCACGCAAACGCTTAAAGACTTCGAGGTAGTGGTGGTAGAAGACGGATCGAGCATCACATGCCAAGATGTGGTGAATCGCTATGCAAAGGTCTTGAATGTGCGCTATTATAATAAGCCTAATTCAGGACCCGGACAAACACGCAACTATGGCGTAGCGCGTGCCCAAGGTGAATATGTGCTTATTCTCGATTCAGACGTAGTGCTTCCGCAAGGATATTTACAGGCTGTCGATGATGAATTGCAACATCATGCTTGCGACGCTTTTGGTGGTCCAGACCGTGCGTATAAAGACTTTACGCCTATGCAAAAAGCCATTAACTATGCCATGACCTCGTTCTTTACCACAGGTGGCATTCGTGGTGGAAAAAAGAAGATGGACAAGTTTTATCCGCGCTCCTTTAATATGGGTGTAAACCGCGAGGTTTATAATGCATTGCAAGGATTCTCGAAAATGCGTTTTGGCGAGGACATTGACTTCTCGACACGCATTTTTAAGGGTGGATATAAGTGTCGCCTCTTTCCTGGTGCATGGGTATGGCATAAGCGTCGCACCGACCTTAAAAAATTCTTTAAGCAAGTACACAACTCTGGAATAGCTCGCATCAATCTTACCAAGCGTCATCCGGGCACACTCAAGTTGGTTCACACGCTACCCGCGGTGTTCACCTTAGGTTGTGCGCTCTTGGTAGTGTTGAGTGTGGTGGCTGCATGTGTGGGCTGTCCGCATTGGTGGGTTATGTTGTTGCCCTTTGTGCTGTTTTCCCTCATCATCTTTGCCGATGCCTCCGTGCAAGAACATAGTGTGGGTGTAGGGGTACGAGCTGTTGCTGCTGCCTACATTCAGTTGTGGGGATATGGTTCGGGCTTTTGGCGTGCATGGTGGCGACGCTGTGTATTGGGCAAAGGCGAATTCGAAGCATTCAGCAAGAATTTTTATAACTAACCTTCTCCCTCAGGGATTTTCCCACCCCTTTAAGCAACAAATAATAGCATGAAACTCAGCATCACCGATTTGGCACTTGACGACCGTCCACGCGAAAAATTCATAGCGAAAGGTGCCGTGTCGCTCTCAACCTCCGAGTTGTTAGCGATACTTATAGGCTCGGGTAATACCGACGAAAATGCAGTGGGACTGATGCAACGCATCTTGAACGATTGCAACGGAAGCCTTACCACCTTAGGACGTAAAACCATTGCCGAACTCTGCGAATATAAAGGCGTAGGACCTGCCAAAGCCATCACCATTTTAGCTGCTTGCGAGATAGGTGTGCGCCGTGGTAGCGAGAGCAGTCAATCAGTGCAAATCACCTCGTCTGCCGACATCTATAACTACTTCAGACCCAAAATGCAAGACCTTCCGCACGAGGAGTGTCACGTTTTGTTATTGAGTCAGAGCCTACGCATATTAGGCTCAAAGTTGCTCAGTCGCGGTGGCATTACGGGCACGGTGGTAGATGTGCGTATGTTGCTGAAAGAGGCCTTGCTTGCCAATGCCCCTCACATTGCCCTTATTCACAATCATCCGTCGGGCAGTTTTAAGCCCAGCCGAGACGATGACCATTTGACCGAGAAAGTAAAAAAAGCAGCACAAATCATGCAAATTACTCTCATCGACCATGTTATTGTGACAGATAAAGGGTTTTATAGTTATCAAGACGAAGGCCGTATTTAAATACTGCGGCATCAATCATTTTAAAAATATGGAAGCTACAGAAAAACTTAAAATAGAAGAGCGCATAGTCGATGTGCTCAAAACCGTATACGACCCCGAAATCCCTGTAGATATTTATAACCTGGGATTGATTTATCGCATCGATTTACACGACGATGGCATACTCGAAGTTGACATGACGCTCACCGCACCTAACTGCCCTGCAGCAGACTTTATTGTGGAGGACGTGCGCACCAAACTCGATGGCATTACAGGTGTAAAAGATGCCAAAGTCAACCTTGTTTTTGAACCCGAATGGGATAAAGACATGATGACCGACGAAGCTAAGTTAGAACTCGGGTTCATGTAGTATGTAGCAAACGTCTACTTATATTATAATATGCCCGAAAATACGTTTAGTTATGAGCCAGCACAACAATCAATCAGAAAATACAGCGCGTCGCAACATCTATTTCCTTTCTGACGCACATTTAGGTAGTCTTGCCATTCCGCATCCGCGTATGCAAGAACGCCGCTTGGTAAACTTTCTCGACAGCATCAAGCACAAAGCCGAGGCTGTGTATTTGATGGGCGATATTTTCGACTTTTGGTATGAGTATAAAAACGTAGTGCCAAAAGGATACACTCGTTTGCTCGGCAAAATCAGCGAGCTTACCGATATGGGCGTCGAAGTACACTACTTTATTGGTAATCACGATATTTGGCAACACGATTATTTTGAAAAAGAGTGTGGCATGACGCTTCACCGCCACAACGAGGTGGTAGAGTTACACGGACAAACCTTCTTCCTGGGGCACGGCGATGGTCTTGGCTCAAAAGACAAAAAGTTTAAGTTTCTGCGTGCCTTGTTTCACAGCACCACTTGTCAACGCCTTTTCTCCATGCTTCATCCGCGTTGGGGCGTAGCTTTTGGTTTGGAGTGGGCACGTCATTCACGCCTAAAACGCGAAGACGGCAAAGAACCGCCCTATCAAGGCGAGCACAAAGAGTCGCTCATTATCTTTGCAAAAGAATATTTGCAAACACACCCCGACATTAACTACTTCATCTTTGGACACCGCCATATTGAGCTCGATTTAATGTTGTCGCGCACCACGCGTATCATGATTTTGGGCGATTGGATTACCCAATTCTCATACGCAGTGTTCGATGGTGAGCACATGTTTATGGAGAGCTTTGTGGAGGGCGAAACGCAGTTATAGTTGTAGACATTGAGGAGGCTTACACACTCATACAGATTTTCAACAAAAAATTGTAGCATATACACCTGTTTGTCCGTCTAAATAAACAAATGGGTGTATACTTTTTTAATCAGCATTTTTAGAATTTTAAAAACCACCCTTAATACAAACCTTATAAATTAGGCATTATGCATGACATATTTCTTGAAGCATCGCATATCACCAAGCGTTATGCAGCCCACACCGCACTCAACGATGTGAGCATCAGTGTGCCGCGTGGCAAAGTGTTCGGACTGCTTGGTCCTAATGGAGCAGGCAAAACAACCCTTATTCGAATCATCAATCGCATCACCGCCCCCGATAGCGGACAGGTTATGTTCAACGGGCATGAATTTCGCCCCGAAGACGTGATGCAAATAGGTTATTTGCCCGAAGAGCGCGGACTTTATAAAAAAATGAAGGTGGGCGAGCAAGCCATTTATTTGGCACAACTCAAAGGACTCAGCAAGGCTGATGCCACCACACGTTTAAAAATGTGGTTCGAAAAGTTTGGCATTATGCCATGGTGGAACAAAAAACTCGAAGAACTCTCAAAGGGTATGCAGCAAAAAGTGCAGTTCATCATCACCGTGCTTCACGAGCCCCCCTTGTTAATCTTCGACGAGCCCTTCTCAGGCTTCGACCCCGTGAATGCCGAAATGCTGAAACGCGAAATTCTTGCGCTGCGCGATAAAGGACACACCATCATCTTTTCAACGCACAACATGTCGTCGGTCGAAGAAGTGTGCGACGAAATAGCCTTAATAAACCACTCGCAAGTAGTGCTATCGGGCCATGTTGACGAGGTGAAAGAGCGTTTTCGCACAGGAGTCTACGAGGCTGTGGCAAAGTGTGGCAGTTTGCAGTCCGTCGAAGGGCAATTCAATGTGATAAACCATGCTCATTCGGGCGATTTGCACACCTACACCCTTCAAAAGGCAGAGCAACTCACAAACTCACAACTCATTAGCGCTGTGGCAAACCACATAGAACTGCGTTCTATTAGCGAGCAAATGCCCTCTATGCAAGAAATATTTTTGAAAACCGTACAGCAGACTAACGATCATGAATAAGTTTATATTAGTAGCGTCGAGAGAGTTTTCAACGCGTGTCAAAAAAAAGTCGTTCATCATCCTCACTGTGCTGATGCCCTTTATTTTTGCAGCCTTGGTGTTTGTGCCCATTTGGTTGTCGACCATCAAAGATAACGACCAAAAGGAAGTGGCTGTGGCAGATGCAACAGGCAAATATGTGTCACTATTCAAGGACGATCAAACCTATCGTTACATCCCCATTACCGACCCCGACAACAAGGCTTATTATTCAGACACCACACAATTCGAGGCGGTGGTAGACATTCGGGCTGATTTAGTACAAAATCCTAAGGCTGTGACCATCTATTCGCGCAACGAAGTGGCAGCAGGGTTATTGTCGTATGTCAACAATGTGCTCAACGAAAAAATACGACATGACAAACTTGAGGCAACGGGCATTGCAGGGTTAGACAAAATTATTAAGGATGTGCAAACTGAAATTTCAGTGCCCACAATGAAGCGCACAGCCGACGGTAGCACCACCTCGTCAGACACCAATATAGCCATAGCTGCAGGCTTCATCTTTACCTTCTTAATTTACATGTTCGTCATGTCTTATGGTGGCATGGTTATGCAAAGTGTGATGGAGGAGAAAACCAATCGCATAGTCGAACTCATGGTGTCGAGTGTAAAACCGTTTCAACTCATGATGGGTAAAATTGTGGGTATAGCCTTAGTGGGCTTTGTGCAGTTAGCCATTTGGGGCATCATGTTGGCAATTATACTCACAGTGGCAGGCACCGTATTCGGCATCTCTGGGGCAGATATGGCGCAAACACAGCAAATGGGTATGGCGGGTATGAGTGCAGCAGCTAATCCTGCAGCTATGCAAGCTGCTATGCCGAGCGAGTCGCAGCAATTATTTGCAGCCTTAATCAATTTGCCCTATGCTGAATTGGGTACCTGTTTTGTGCTCTACTTTATTGGTGGTTATCTGCTTTATGCCTCGTTCTTTGCAGCTATAGGTGCTTCGGTCAACGAGCAAGAGGACTCTTCGCAATTTATGATGCCAGTTATCATCATCATGATTTTTGGTATTTATGCGGCAATGGGTTCGGCAGAAAACACCAACGGTCCATTGGCTTTTTGGTCGTCTATGTTCCCTCTCACATCTCCCATCGTGATGATGGTGCGCATCCCATTTAATGTGCCCATGTGGCAAGAATTGCTCTCGTTAGCCATTCTCTATGCCACCGCTCTATTCTTTGTGTGGTGTAGCGCTCGCATCTATCGTGTGGGCATCTTAATGTATGGCAAAAAGCCCAGCATAAAAGAGATGATAAAGTGGATGCGATATAAGTAATTCTTATGTGCATATAATAAATGACGAACGACCGCGATACTTATTGACTATCAAGAGTATCGCGGTTGTTTTATTATTTGTCATTTTTCGTAGGATGTTCAAAATCTATGAATTTTTTCTGCACGATTTTATCGGATTTTTGACGTCGATAAATTACATGGATAAATGGGTCACCCCGTTAGGGGTGAGATAAGGTAGCCAGGTATGTGAAGGGAATTTATTCCACT
>UQQN01000012.1 GCA_900543155.1 uncultured Prevotella sp. | reverse complement strand
GTTGTGAAAGAAAAAGAATATAGCTCGTTTCTAAATCGTTAGCAGTTACATTCTTCAAAGCACTTAACTCGTTGATATGCAATTAATAAAAGATTTTGCTGTGACTCCTCATGTGGAAGGTTAAGTTCTTCTTGATGCCAAGCTGGGCTTGTATCAAGTGAAGGTAATCATTTGCCTTTTGGTTGGAAATCTTGGGCAGTTTGTAGTCGTACTTCTTCAGCACTTCCATGGCTGGAGAGAGGATTGGCGTGAAGAACTTGGTGCCTGTCTTGATACGGCTGCCATCTATGTAGGACATTGAACCTTCTTGGATGGTCATCGTGGCAAAGTCGAAGGCTTGTGTATCACAGAAAGCAAGTCCAGTATAAGCAGCGAAGATAAAGAGGTCGCGAACTCTATCTAATCGGCTATCTAACTGGGCTTCACGTATGAGTACCAATTCGCTCTCTAACAAAGGTTGGCGCTCCTTGCTTTTGCCTCGGTTGAAGGTGACCATTTTGTAAGGATTGCGCGTGATTTGCTCTGTGCGTTCCAACTCGCCAACCCACTTCTTCAACTTTTTGTGGTAGCCGTAGATGGTGACATCGCTCCGCTCGCCATTGTGAAGCCACTTGTCGAATGCCATGAGATTCTTGGCTGTCAAATCGCCATAGGTCTGAATCTTGCCATAAGTCTTTAAGGCATCAATCACTACTTGTTTGTGGCGACGGGTGCCTGGAGCTAGTTGCTCAGAGGCTAAGGCTTCTTCGCAGTAGGCAATGAAGTCCTTGGAAGAATTGTCCTCAACTTTCGGAACTATTTCTTCCTTTTCTTTTTCAAGGAAATGGTTGTTGAAACTTTCCTTTGTAAGGGGTTCGCCAAGCACTTCCATTGCTGATACAATCTTTTGGCACTGTGAGATAACCTCTAAGGTCTTCTCTGATTTGGCATCTTTCTCCCAATTCTCAGGTGTAGAAGTACCTGCTGTTACATAACGTACATCTCTACGTGCAAAGTAGATACGCACTTCTAAGAATCCTACACCATTCTTCTCATAGAGCTTTCTTCTGTCAAAGATCACATCAATTTTTACTTGTCTCATAGGACACATCGTTTTGTGTAGCAATGAGCAAATCTGAGAAAAAACATCGCATAAACGATTTTTTTTGCTTTTGAGCTTAAGTAATGTCTGAATTGCCTTTAGTGTAAGACATTTGTCCTACGGAAAATGAAGTGTAAGACAAATTGTAAGACATTTTCTGTTCGCTCTTGTTCGGCTATGTTCGGTTATGTTCGGTTTTTCGCTCAAGATTTACAAACCATCGCCACTGGTTTAACTTGTTTGCGTCCTCTCTAAAACCATTATAACCCAATAGGTTAACTCTCTTTCTTCGTGATTTACACGTAAAAGAAAAGAGAGCTCATAGCTGAACTATGAACTCTCCATCTTTTTTTGTTTTTTGAGCGTTTCGTGATTCCGCAGGGATTCGAACCCTGGACCCACGCCTTAGAAGGGCGTTGCTCTAATCCAACTGAGCTACGGAACCATCTTTCGAGTGCAAAATTAGTATTTTTTTTTTATATAGCCAAAGGTTATTACATTTTCTTTGTAGTAAATTGTAAGAGAAGTTTACTCAGACTTGTTTGCTACAAACCACTATCTTTTTAAAAGAAGGAGTTCTTTGATGATTTTAAAACGAATCATTAGTTTCGTCCATAGAGAATTTTTACTTTTTTCTCCACTTGAAGACGCATTGTTCCCTGTTCGGCGAAAGTAACTGTATGGTTGGTGTATAAAAGCCATGCTATAGTAGAAGGATGCTACATTGCCAAACCACATGTCGTGCATGGGAAGGTTCTTTGGGAAAGGTAAACAGCGCTCTAACAAGGGGCGTGTAAATGCCATGCAACCACCAATATATCCGTTTTTAACCAACAGATTATAATATTTACCTTCGTGAGTTTTATTCAGAGCAAAGAACGATTGGTGTGTGACGTTGAGGCTTTCGTCGGTTACGACACAGTCGGTCATTACGCAGTCATATCCTTCTTTAAATTTCTTTGTGATAGCCTCAACCTTTCCTTCCATCCATTTGTCGTCCTGGTCAGAAAGAAATATGTAATCGCCTTTGGCATGTTTTAGTGCATTTTCAAAATTAGGTATGGGTGACCCCATGCAAGGACCTTTAACAATGCGGATTCTTGAATCCTTGAGGTTTTCAAGAATCTTTACGGTGCCGTCTGTAGACCCATCATCAGAAATCACAATCTCGTCTGTCGCATTAATTTGCGGCAAGATACTGTTGATTTGTGTGAGAATTACATCTGCTCCATTATATGTTGCTATGCAAACTGAAATCATTCTTTTTACTTTATAAGGTATTGCGTAAAAAATTTATTTATGAAGAATAAACTGCGTGTACGTACAGAAAGTGATACTGTATGCTTAAATACTTCACAATGATGTTTAAACTGCATGAGTTTAGAATCGGATTTATAGCATACAGCGCTTTTTAAGTACAATACAAATCTGTTTTTAACTTTTGCTACATCTGTGCAATCGTTAGAGAAATCTTGTATAGCCGTAGTGTTGATTATACGGAATTTAGGTGCAAGACGTCTTAGCCTTAATTGAAATTGAAAATCGGCAAAATCTAATATTACACCTTCGGCATATCCACCTGCTTCTATAAATAGCTTTGTAGGTATGCAGCATCCACTGTTAACAACCGCATATTTAAAGAGTGAATATTCATAGGGTTTTATGCCTTGTGCGGCTTTTGCAAACCAACCACCTATGCAAACAGGAGAGAAATTATCTCCTTTATTTGTTCTAATCAGAGGGGCTGTTAGCCCATTATATGAAGCATTTTGTAGATAGCATTCCCAGGCATTTGATGCAAAAATGGTATCTTGGTCAAGTAGCAAGACTCGTTCATAACCTTTTTCTTGGGCTATGTGAGCTCCTGCATTATATGCCTTTGCCAATCCGCCATTATTCATATCGTTTATATATGTAACTCCTGTGGGCAAACTTTTTTCGTCAGTATAGCCTTTTTGTGGTGAGTTGTCGTATACAAGGAAGTGCGTAATGTTATTCGGTGCTATCAATGTCTTGTAAGATTCGGCATCAAACAAATTTATTTTGTATAGCACAATCACTACATATATTGACTGCGAATGTTGTTGCATAAATTCTTTATTATTATTTAAGCCAAATGCCTTGAGCTTTACCCTTTATTATTTTAAAATATTGAATAGCATTAACTATCAAGCCTGGCACGTTCACTGCACACATAACAGCAAGCAAATAGCGAATGTCGTTACTATTCTTGCAAAAAATCATGGCTAAAGGTATATAGCATATAGCTGCAGAAACCGTCATAATCAGTTGTAGACGCAGTGTGCCAAAACCATTAAGTATGTATGAATAGCGCATGCTTAAAGTAAGAATCATTACATATATAGCCACCATTATATTTAGGTCGAATGGGACTAAATTTGCATCACCTATCCATATTTTATAAACAGGTTTAGAAACGATAATCATAAATATCGCGATGGACATAATGCCCATAATGATGCGGTCGAGTGTTTTGCCTGCGTTTTTTATCCATGCAAAGTCTTTTTTGTTGTATGCATCAGTTGTTGCCGACCAATAAGGTACGCAAATGATAAAGAAAAGCAGTTGCACAACACTGAAATAGCGGTAAGCTATTTGATAGGGCGTAACCATTTTAGGGCTATAGTAGCGCGAAATGAGTATGTTAGTAGTCATGAAAAGCACCACAGCTGCTATTTGAAGCACAAAGAATTTCAATCCCATGTTGAAAAGATCCATAATGCTTTTTTTATCAACGAGTTTGAATGAAGGACGTAAGTGCGAATAACGCCTTCCAAAAGTTATGGGATAGCTTATCACATATACCAACAGTGGCGCTAAGGTGTTAGCAACAGAAATGTAAAACAAAGAGTGGCATCCGCTTAGATAAATAGCGAATGTTCCTACTAATGCCAGCGTCTGTCCTAATGCACCTAAAAGATTATTGACGGCAGGCATTTGCAAGCCCATATAAAAGTTTCCAATAAATTTAAATATGAATGTGCTACATACAAATATGGCTGCAACAGATAAAATTGGGTCTAAGTTGTTTACAATATTGCTATCGACATTGAAAAACGCATAAGTATCAGCATTCCATATCCATATATTTATCAATAGAACTACAGGTACGATAAATAGAATAAGCATAAAGAATGTGGACGATACAGCACGTCTTGCTCCTTCTACATCGTTTTTTGCAAGATTCTCGGCTAATTTATTGCGTAGTCCGTTACCAAGACCAATATCTAAATTATCAATCCACACTAGCATAGAGCTGATAGTAAGCCAAATACCATTTTCATAAACGCCCAAACAATGCAGTGTTAATGGAACCATCAACAACTGCACAACAATGAGCCATCCTTTTACAAAAAAGGATGCCAATATATTTTTCTTTATCAACCCCGTTCTGCTACTATTACTATGTAGCAGACGCGACAAAAAACTTATATTCATAGTTAATTTTATGTAGTGCGAATGTGTGTTGTATTATCAGTCTTATAAAATTTACACATGTAGCTATAAATAATCATCATCACACACATACCCGATGAATTGATTAGCATGGGATTGGTACCTGCCACTATTAAGAAGATAAAATACGACAGAATTATTCCTATCGATTTTTTTTCCTTAAGAAAAAGGCTGAATCGCATTAGAGGGTAAAATAATAAGAAGAAAATTCCTACACAGAATACACCACACATGCGTAGTATTTCAAGATAGCTCCATTCTGTTTGTGGCACCATTGCACGGAATCCCATGGAGAAGAAATAAGAACCAGCCCCCTGTCCAAAAATAAAGTATTCAGGATTTGACTGCAAAAGTTTTCCGTAAGAGTAAAGGTGTGCATATTTGATAAGATTCGAGGTCTCACTTTTCTCGCCAGCAAGTTTGAATATTAACACGACCAATGCCACGGCTATAAAAGCTATGGCTGGATACATCATCATTTTTACATACTTAGAGTCCTTAAAACGCAAATAGAATGCAAATGAAAGAATTACAAACGGAAGTATCATTGTAGAGCGCGAACAACTGACAATAAAAAGAGTTGTTACCAAACACATTTCGAGAAAGTTCCAAAATTTGTGTTTCTTTACAGTTAAGAAGGCGTATGTGGCAGCAAATAAGGGTAATGTGGTGCTTATCGTTGAGTTAAAACTGATACCAAATAATTCAACCCCCAAAAAACTGCGAGTTGCTAAGTCAAAACAGTGCTCATGCTGCTCTTGAAATGCCCATAAACCTGCTCGAATTAGTTTGTTTGAGGCGGCAGCGATAAAGAGGCTTATACCAACAAAAGCAAAAATAAGCGCACTATACTTTGCCACACGTAGAATGTTATAATAGCGCACCCATAATAGAAGAATTAATGTAGAGAAAGCCTTGCATGTGGCAATGGCAAAGTCGGCATCAATAGGTACACCCAATATCTGAGAAGATAACAACCCACATACTACCGCAATGAAAGGCATAAGTAAAGAGGGTAGAAATGTGAAATCGGGCTTCAAAAATACCGCATTATATGCCACAAAGGTCATAAATACTATACCTTTTAAATGCAAGACCTTGTTTGATGGGTCTACCATAAGTACGAGCAAAAAGATGAAGAGCAGAACATTTCCGCCCCACATCACACGTTTGCTCACATTAGTATGGTCAAATAGCATTTTCTTTTTAAACTAATATTTATTCTTCTGTTGTAACTGGTTCATTGACAATATTTTCAGTGTCAACGATATCGTCAGCATTTTCTGAGTATTCTTTTTTCTTTGGCTTAAAGACATAATCGCGTAATATGACAAAGCATAGTGTACCAGCCATAAATACAAAAAGATAACCCATAACAATCATTTTCTTTTTAGGCGAATCTGCGTAAGGTGCCACAACAGGACGTTCAAGTACGGTAAACACAGGTGTACGCTCTTGTACCTTAGCTTCAGCCAATGTTACCTGTTGGCAAGCCTGAGAATAGTTGTTGTACATTAACTGTAGGTCATTCTCTAAGGCATCGCTTTCGAGTTGGTACGACTTTAAGCTAAGGTCCATGTGGCTGTCGCTATAGTCAGCATACTTCCTTTGTGCCTTGATATATTTGTCGTAAGCCTCTTTCTTTAAACGCTGATAATAGGCTAAGTCTACACGTACCTTATTTGTACGATACTCCGTGATAAAGGTCTGCAAACGTGCTGTTACGGTTTCAACCATTTTTTTCGAAACATAAGGATCTTGTGTATATACCTTAATGTTGATAACACCATCTTCAGATCCATCCAATGTACACAAGATGTCACCCTTCATTGAAGAAATCAAAGCATCTTGTGATTTTGTTAGTTCTTCGGGATTGATGTTTTTAACATCTGTTTTAGTATCCTTGTCTTTATCAGAACTAAAGAAATCTTTTATTTTTCCCGAAATCTTTGTCCACCACGGGTCGGTTGTGTAGTTTTCTAAATAGTCAAGATAAGTAACGTCCTTGGTCATACCTTTTGCTCGGACTTTTGTGCTAAGCAAACTTACCAAGAAATCATTTGTAACCACCACGCTTGGGTAGAGTTCGGGTACAATAGCATCGTTCGATTTTGAGAGATTTACACCTGCCAACGAAGCCAATGATCCCATGCTTCCACCTAATGGATTATCCGTCTTTGACTCTGCTGCAAGACTTGAAGATGATTCGTAGGTCTTAGGAATACTCAAAGCCACAGTTACACCTATAGCAATGGCAATGAATGCATTAATTACGAACAACCATTTAGCCTTTTTAATAGATCGTATGATTGAACCAAAACTTATAGTATCCATGTGTTTATGTTCGGTTTATTGAATTTTATTAGGTTTGGTGAGTATAGGGTTACTTTAGTATTGTAGCAATTACAGTACCCAATGTGGCAGTCATTGTACCGAGAGAAAGAATTTCGCCAAACGACATTTTATTTCTCTTAGCCTTAGCAGGTACAAGTATGGTACATCCAGGTGTGATGTCCTTCGACGAACGTACACGTGTCACCGTACCGTTCATGTTAACAGCAAACACACGGTTTGATTTTGCGCGTTGTCCGTATCCACCTGCTTGGTCGATATAGTAAGACAAACGTGCTCCTTCGCGATAAGCCACAGAGTTGGGATACATAACTTGTCCGTTAATAGAAACCGTATTGTTGTATTGCGGAATAATCAATTTATCACCATCTCGCAACACAATGTCCCATTGGTTAGAACCAGGGTGTGCCAATGCTTGTTCAAGGTTGATACCCACCATTTGAGTTTCGCCAAAGTCGAGTTTGCGCATATCAATAGAGTCACCACTTACAGCCAATTTCAACATGGTTTGTTGTTTTACTTTTTCGGCTGCAGTGAGGGTACGTTCCAAGTGGGCACCCAAGGAATATGCTTCTTTTGTAAGTCCACCCGCATTTTTAACCAAGTCGCTCAGGCGCATACCCTTATTGCTCAACACGTATGTACCCGCAAAAGATATCTCGCCTTCAACCATTACGTGCTGCTGTTCTACGTAACCTGGTGAGCGGCGCACAAAAACCTCATCGAAAGGTTCAAGAATGAAGCCTGGTGTGCCGTCTACAATAAAACCATCCTTCAAAGCGAAGCTGAAAGATTGTGCTACTTGTGACGAAGAATGCGTCGCCTTGTTGTTTCTCATTCGGCGCGAAACGTCCACCTTAACCAATGAAGCAGCGTCCTTCAATCCGCCAGCTTGCAAAATAAATGTTTCAAGGCTCGTGTTGTCGGCAAAGTCGTAAGTACCAGGATAGTTAACTTCACCGCTGATGGTGAGAATCTCCTCCTCCTGCATAATCTTTTTAGAAGGAATATAGAAAACATCCTCATTTTTTAGTGCGATGTCTGCTATGGTATGGTTTACGATGCCTTTGATGTCAATCTCCACTGTTTCAAGTGTACGGTCATCCTTCATGCGGTGAATGAAACCACGATTTACGAAAGCATCTTCCGCGAGTCCGCCTGCAGCCTCAATAAGTTCGCGTACAGTAGTAATGCTACCATCCATTTGGTATTTGCCAGGACGCATCACAGCCCCCTTAACCTCTACCATGTTGCGGTAACGTTGCAAGGTGCTATCCACAGCCACAGAGTCGCCATCAGCCAATTGGAAAGAATTACGTTCAAAGTCGTCAATAGAGAAAACCGACATTTCGCCCCCAGCCTTGCGCACAAGGTGTATGTTCGACTGATAAGCGTCGCCAGCAAAACCACCTGCATATTTAATAAGGGTTCCTACACTTTCTTTTTGCTTCATTTCGTAGTACATTGGGCGCTTCACTTTACCCGTGATGTTTACCAAGCACTCGTAGGGCTCTACAATAATCACGTCTCCAGAAGTCAAACGCACATTGCCCCTCATATTTCCGTTAAGAATATAGTCATAGATGTCGCAGGTAGAAACCAAATGTCCGTTGCGATAAATCTTAATGTTACGCAGCGTACCGATATCATTTGTACCGCCAGCCATATAAAGCGCGTTAAATACAGTGGCAAATGCCGAAAGTGTATATGTACCAGGCACCTTCACTTCGCCCATTACATTGACTGTAATCGTTTTGGTTTGTCCCACAGTGAGGCGTATGTTCGAACCTGCGTAGCGCTTTCCTAAGGTAGATTTTAAACGTTGGTTGGCTTGATTTACAGTGAGTCCGTCTACATTCACAGGACCATAATTCTCAATGTTTATAACCCCCTCGGGCGATACCGTACACTGGTATTGTCCTTGCGAAGCCCCCCATACGTCAATGTATACCGCATCACCAGGACCTAAACGATAGTCCTGTGGTGTGGCAATATTCATGTTGGGTTCAAAACTCAACTTACGATTGTTAAAAATGTTGCGACCGAATACTTGCTTTCCTTTTTTCTGTTTGTTTGATTCAAAGCCATACTCGTCGTCTTCAATTTTCAGTTGATCTAACGAGTCTGGAAGAATTTCATCCATTTCATCCAAGTACTCACTCTTACGTTCACGTTGGTAACGTTTCAGTTGTTGTGGCGACATAAGGCTTTCGTCAACTCTCTCTTTCTGTGCAGAGCGTTGGTTGTTACCTTTTATTTCTTCGCGCTTATCACCATTGTTTTGACGTAAACGACTTTGTTGTTTTTCGTCATAACCACTGATGTTTCTTGCACCAGGCACACTACCGCTCTTTTGCTTTTCAACCTTATCGCGGATACGTCTAATTTGGTCGATTTTTACACCGCGTTCTATGAGTTTGGTAAAGATTTCAGAACGTGAAGTACCACGCTCGTTTTCACGAACCATAAACTGCATGACCTGATTATCGGTCATACCAGACTGTGCAACCATCACTTGTGTAAAGCAAAGTGACAGCATTAGTGCGAAAAATGCTTTTTTGATTATCATGTAGTTATGCGTTACTTTTCAAAGTTTTTATTTAACTGTGGGCACATTCAGATAAGAGGTTACAAAATGTTTTCTTACTCTTCCGCTTGATAATAAACGGAAAAATCGCCCCAAAATTGTTGCAAAGGTACAAAGTTTTTTTCATTCCGTTAGAGTTCAGTATGTCAAAATAGAAAAGAGCGTCGGTTCAGTGAAAAGTCATACTGATTATGGCGTGCGTTTTTGGTGTTAAAACTTCAAAAATAGAGGAACTCCCAATTTTCTAAAACAACAAGGTATTGAGTCATTATAAGGCTTCGGAATGATATCGGTATGATATCGGAATGTCTTCGTTATGATAAAGGAGTTTTATGTCTTGCATTCAGGTGTTGTTTATATATCTTATTTTTGCATTATGCAACCTTTATTAAGAGAAAAGGGAGTTTGCAATTTACTACAAACTCCCAGGGTTGGTTCATAAAAGACATAATAAAATATGTCTTGTCATTGGTAAAGTAATTTTGTTAGAATCAGCGTTCTTCGAGTGGCGCATATTGTCGTATTTCTGCTACACAGCGGTAAGCAGGACGGATGATGCGACGACCACTGAAACCCAACTCTTCGTTGCGGTGGGCACACCAACCCACAATACGCGCCATAGCGAACAATGGGGTGTAAATTTCAATAGGAAGTCCTATAAGGTCGTACACAAAGCCCGAATAAAAGTCTACATTCGCACAAAGTTTTTTGCCTGTGCCTTTAATGTCGTAAACAGCCTCAACAGCCAAACGTTCTATACGCTCCATAAACTCAAACTCTTCCATACGACCTTTTTCTTCAGCCAACTGACGCGCCATGTCTTTGAGCAATACAGCACGCGGATCAGAGAGCGTGTAAACGGCGTGGCCGATGCCATAAATAAGGCCGGTGCCATCGTATGCCTCCTTCTTTACCATTTTGTGCAAGTAGTGGCTTATTTCTTCTTCGTCGTCCCAATGGCGAATTTGTTGTTTAAGGTGCTCAATCATGTGGTGTACGCGAATGTTTGCACCACCATGTTTGGGGCCTTTAAGTGAACCAATGCCTGCAGCAATCGACGAGTAAGTGTCTGTACATGTTGAAGAGGTGACTCTCACCGTAAAGGTAGAGTTATTACCACCACCATGTTCGGCTTGCAGAATCAGCAATAAGTCGAGTGTGCGTGCATCGAGTGGCGTGTAGTGTGTACCCAAGAGCATGTATAGAAAATTTTCAGCCAATGAGAAACCTTCTCGGGGATGGCGAATGTGGAGCGAACGTCCCAATGCCTTATGTCGCAACATGTTATAAGCGTAGGCAATAATCGTGGGAAACTTAGAAATAAGTTCAATGCTTTGGCGCATAAGGTTGTCGCGCGAGATGTCGTCGGGATTTGCATCGTAGGTGTAAAGTTCGAGCACACTACGTGCAAGAATGTTCATAATGTCGTTGCCTTCAAGCTCCACAATATTGAGCATGGTTTTCGACATAAGTGGCATGTTATCTACCAACAAACACCTAAATTCCTCAAGCTCTTCGGCATCGGGCAGACGTCCTGAAAGTAAGAGATAAGCCACCTCTTCAAAACCAAAACGTTGTTCGCTGAGCACAGAGTGTACAAGGTCAGAAACTTCGTATCCTCTAAAATAGAGTTTACCCTCAATCGGACTAAGTCCTTCGGCAGTACGTTCATAGCCCACAACATTACCAATGTTGGTAAGTCCCACGAGCACACCCGTACCATCCTCGTTGCGCAATCCGCGTTTCACGTCCAACTTACGAAAGAGATCAGCATCGATTCTCACACTGCTCTTCATGTTGTCAGACAATTTATAGATGAGATATTCTTTCTTTACTGTCATGTTCGTTTAGTTTATGGGTATCATACACTTCTACCCTATTTCTTGTGTCAGGGCGTTTGCAAACTCTTTGGTGCCAAGTGGCTTGCCATTTTCCATAAAGCGTGCCAAATCGTTGGTGGCATAACCATTTTCAAAGAGTGATTCAAGTGCTTGTGTAATAAGCTGTGCAGCCTCGTTCCATTGGAGATGCTCTAAAAGCATCACAGCTGAAAGAATGAGCGAACATGGATTGGCTTGGTTGGTGCCAGCAAGGTCGGGAGCTGTGCCATGTGTAGCCTCGAAAACGGCTCTACCAGCTTCATAGTTAATGTTAGCTCCAGGAGATATACCAATGCCGCCAACTTGTGCCGCAAGCATATCAGAGATGTAGTCACCATTTAGATTTAATGTAGCAATCACATCGTAAGCCTCGGGCTTGAGCAAGGCATTTTGCAAGAAGGCATCGCAAATGCAATCGTCCATGCGCACCTCGTCCTTAAAAGAATCTTCGCAAATTTCGTAGCCCCATGCCTTGAAGCCACCTTCGGTAAACTTCATGATGTTACCCTTGTGCACCAAAGTAACGTGGCGACTGCCTTGATTTACGGCATATTGACAAGCAGCTTTTACCAAGCGCTTTGAGCCTTCGGTTGAAACAGGCTTTACACCAAACGCAGATGTTTCGGGGAATCGAACTTTCTCAACTCCCATCTCATCGTGCAAGAATTCATAGAACTGACGTGCTTCGCGCGAGCAAGCTTTCCATTCAATACCTGCATAGATATCCTCAGTGTTTTCGCGAAAAACAACCATGTTTACACGTTCAGGATGTTTCACAGGAGATTCAACCCCCTTGAACCAACGCACGGGACGAAGACACACATATAAATCGAGACCTTGACGCATTGCTACGTTGAGCGAGCGTACGCCACCGCCCACAGGTGTGGTGAGCGGACCTTTAATGCCCACATGGCAGTCGGCAAAGGCTTTAAGTGTGTCGTTGGGCAAGTAAGTGCCTAAGGTGTCGTAGGCACGTTGTCCTGCGGGCACCTCTGTCCAAAGCAGTTGTTTGCTACCCTTATATGCAACTTTTACGGCTGTATCTACCACTTGTTGCATGGCAGGCATGATTTCAGGTCCGATGCCATCGCCCGTAATAAAGGGCACTATTACATGGTCGGGAACAAGGAGTTTCCCATTAGAAAGCAGTTGTATCTTGTTGTCAGTCATAATAATCAATGTTTTACAGCCAAAGCCGAACCAGCCTTGAACCATTCAATTTGTAATGAATTATAAGTGTGATGCGCCTTGATAGTTTCGGTGGTGCCATCGGTGTGCGTAAGCGTGATATCGATGTCGCAACCGGGTTTAATATCTGCGCAGTGAATGCTGATATTGTCTTGGTCTTGCACCTTATAGTAATCGCCAGGGTTGACAAAAGTGAGCGCCAACACCCCTTGTTTCTTTAAGTTCGTTTCGTGAATACGTGCAAAACTCTTGGCTAACACAGCCTTTACGCCCAAGTAGCGTGGTTCCATAGCTGCATGTTCGCGACTTGAACCTTCGCCGTAATTATCCTCAGCTACAATGACACTTCCTCCTTTTTGATTGCGACAATGTTCGGCTGCTTGCCACACTTCTGATTCATTTCCTGTTGTAGGGTCAACCACACATCCAGCCTTGCCTGTAAAGGCGTTGATGGCGCCTAAGAGCATGTTGTGAGAGATGTTCTGCAAATGTCCACGGAAACGTAACCAAGGACCTGCCATTGAAATGTGGTCTGTAGTGCATTTACCCTTCGTTTTAATCAGCAAAGGCAAGTTTGAGAAATCTTTGCCATTCCATGGTGCAAAGGGTTGCAAACGTTGCAAACGCTCGCTTGTTGGATTGATTTGAATTTCAGTGTGACTGTCGGGCGTAATGCTATATGCAGGTTTTACATCCATCACACTTTGTGCATCTTCGCAATATCCTGCTGAAGGAAGCGCCTCGCCTTGGGGCGTACATCCTGCCCACTGAGGTGAGAAAGAGGGATGCTCGGTAAGTGAACCTGTGAAAGCATATCCTACTGCCACTTCGGGCGAAGTGATAAACGCGTAGGTATTGGGGTTGCCATCGGCACGTTTGGCAAAGTTGCGGTTAAAGCTTGTTACAATGCTATTTCGGCGTGTGGGGTCGTCGGTAATACGTTTCCACTGTCCGATACATGGTCCACAAGCGTTGGTCATGATTATGGCACCCGCATCTTTAAGTGTTTTGAGAATACCATTCTTTTCTGCCGTAGCACGGATGAGTTCAGAACCAGGATTAACAATGAGTTGAGCCTTAAGTTCATGACCTGCAGCACGCAATGCCTTTACCACTGATGCCGCGCGGTCCATGTCTTGATATGAAGAGTTTGTGCATGAGCCAATCAAGCAAACCTCCACTTTAGGAGGCAGGTTGTCGCGTTCAATCTTTGCTGCCATATCACTTACTTGGCAAGCCGCATCGGGCGTAAATGGTCCATTCACATAGGGCTGCAACTTGTCAAGATCAATCGTAATGCATTGATCATAATAGGCTTCGGGATTCTCGTAGACCTCAACATCCGCACAAAGATCTGCTTTCACCGTTTCAGCCAAGTCTGCGACCTCGTTTCTGCTTGTAACTCTTAGGTAATCTGCCATTTGTGCATCATAGGGAAACATCGAAGTGGTAGCTCCCACTTCGGCTCCCATATTACAAATTGTAGCTTTGCCTGTGGCAGGTAGTGAATGGGCACCTGGACCATAATATTCAATGATAGAGTTTGTGCCACCCTTCGTAGTGAGTTTGCCAGCCAAATATAAAATCACATCTTTGGCTGAAGTCCAACCAGAGAGTTTACCTACAAGTTTTACGCCAATAATTTTAGGCACTTTCAGTTCCCATGGTGTAGCAGTCATCACGTCAACCGCATCGGCACCTCCTACCCCAATGGCAGCCATACCCAATCCGCCAGCATTAGGTGTGTGAGAGTCTGTGCCCACCATCATACCGCCAGGAAATGCGTAGTTCTCGAGCATCACTTGGTGGATAATTCCAGCGCCAGGTCCCCAAAATCCCATACCAAAGCGTTTTGCAGCAGAATGTAAGAAGGAGTAAACCTCGCCGTTTGTTTCGCGTGCCACGGGCAAGTCAATGTCTGCGCCTTTGTAAGCTTGAATAAGATGGTCGCAGTGAATGGTACTTGGAACAGCCGTGGTATTTCTACCCGCATTCATAAACTGAAGAATCGCCATTTGTGCGGTAGCATCTTGCATGCACACACGATCAGGGTTAAACTGTGCGTAGTCTTCGCCACGTGTGTAGGCTGACTGCATAGCTCCCGACACATGTGCCCAAAGCACTTTTTCGGCATAGGTCAAAGGGTGTCCTAAAGTTTTGCGGGCTTGGTTTACGCGCGTTGAGTAGTTGGCGTAAAACTCACGAATCATATCCAAATTATATACCATGATTGTTTAGTTAGTTATTGAAGTCGTCTAATCTTTTCTGACAAAGCTTGGTTTAAAACTTTTATCTCTTCTAAATTCAATCTTCAACATTCTTTTTGACCGCTTTTGACCTTTCATCGGTTGTGTAGCTCGTTACACTCCCTCTTTAATGCCCAAAATCGTTTCAAAAATAAAGGCAAATCTTGAACTTCATAAAAGTTTAAACGACTTTAATGTCATTCTGATTGTCTGATGACCGAAAATATTTATTATCAATGAATTGTCTACAATGTATGAATGTAACATTTTGCAGAAAAGATGATTGATATTTCGGCACATTGTTATTTTCATTCGCAAAGATAATACAAAATGTTTATATAGCATGTATTTGTCTTGCATTTTTATGACTCTGTGGTTAATATTGTTATCTTTTTGCAAGTTTTTGGAATATATACGTGCATATTGTTGATAATATATATCAGAAATTTAGTGTGGCTTAATGCACTTAATGATGAGAGCACCTACTTATTTGAGGTAGTTGGTAAGTATTCTTTTGGAAAATATTTGATGTTTGCATAATTTGCGGTATATTTGCACGATGTTTTGTTGTGATGTAACCTTTTGCTACTAATTAGAAATTTGAAAAGGGAATTGCAACTGATAAAATCTAAACACAAAAAATAATAGCATGTACTATATTTCAAAACGATTAGAAGTGGCTTTTGCCCACCATTTATCATTAAACTACGAAAGCAAATGCCAACGTTTGCACGGACATAATGGCATTGTGACGATTTATTGTTGTGCCAATGAACTCAATGAAAATGGTATGGTAGCAGATTTTACCCACATTAAACAATTGGTGAATGGTAAACTTGACCACCAATGTTTAAACGAGGTTTTCTCGTTTAATCCTACTGCCGAAAATTTGGCTAAGTGGATTTGCGAAAATGTGGAGCATTGCTATAAGGTGACTTTCCAAGAGTCGGAGGGCAATATTGCTTGCTACGTGAAGCCTGGATTTGAAAACGTGTGTTTCTAAAGTTTTTTGCTTCATCCACAATAAAATGACAAACGTAATTGCTAAGGGCATGAGAGAATATTCGCTAACTGCGATGCCTCTATCTAATGCGTAACTAATTTAAGTTTGCGCCCTAAGCATTATTTAATATAAAAAAATTCATGCTTGTAAACGAAATATTTTATTCACTGCAAGGTGAAGGCTATTTTTCGGGAACTCCTTCGCTTTTTATCCGTTTTTCGGGTTGTAACCTTAAATGTGGTTTTTGCGACACGCAACATCAGCATGGTACCGAAATGACAGAAGAAGATATTGTAGAAAGAGCTCGCGCATGTAAGGCGCAACATGTGGTGATTACTGGCGGAGAACCCTCGTTGCAACTTACAGAATCTTTGGTTGACAAATTGCACGAAATAGGAAAATATGTGGCAGTTGAAACCAATGGCACACATCTTTTGCCTGAGAATGTAGATTGGATAACCCTTTCGCCCAAGGATGCTTTTGTTACTGGCACTCAATCAAAAATTGTGTTGAAGCGTTGTAACGAGTTGAAACTTGTTTTTACAGGAGCCCCACTAGCAGATTATTCGATGATAGATGTAGCCCATTATTTTTTGCAACCTTGCGACGTGGGCAATGAGGCTAAAAATAAAGAGATTCTTGAAGACACTATTAATTATTGTTTAGCCCATCCGCAGTGGCATCTTTCGCTGCAAATGCACAAACTCATAGGGGTGAGATAAGAATTTCTTAAATGCCCTGCCGTAAAAAACAGAGTAGGTATAGATGTCTTAGATGGTAGATAGGGCGTTTTAAAATTTTCAAAAATATTGAACGATAAATGTGCATCCCCTTCCCTACTTTACAAAATTCGACCTATTGTGAGATGGGCATTATTGTAGGTAAAAGCGCATTTTTTGAAATAAAAAAGGCGGAAAATGACTGTCTTTTGAAATAAATGATTAAATTTGCACTGTTTTTAGGTTAGAAAAGCCTTTTGATGGTATACACAAACCGTATGATTTTTTATTCAGACAAACGTGTTTTATAATTTGAATGGGCTTATATTCAACCTTTGTTTATAGCATTTACGTGGTATATCGTCACGTATTCCTCCTCCCCAACTACAATCTACAACATTTAAATCAAACGCGACGCTAAATAAGTGTGTGCTATTTGTTTTGAAAAGTCAGAACAATGCTTGCACAAAGAATGCTTTATGCTGTCTGTAATTTATTCATCAACGAAAATAGTTGTCAATCTCAAGATATAATAAAATGGCTAACTACACAAAAGAACAATTAACTGAAATGAACGATGCAGAATTGCATGCAATTTCTGCGGAGTTAAATGTAAACGTCGAAGCCAATAAATCACGCGAAGACCTTATATATGACATTCTCGATGCACAAGCCGAAGCTACAAGTAGCGACGATACCGCATCGCAGACGCCGAAAAGACGCACACGTATTGTAAAAAAGTCGGATGCCGACCATGTTTTCTCAACAAATCTCTCGCCCGTAAAAACTGATGCTACGCAAAATAAAGAGCAGGAAGAAAGTGTTGTGGCAGAAGCTGATTCAATAAATGATTCTGCTGACGTGGAGGCTAAGGCCGAACCTATAAAAATAGAATTGCCCAAAAGAAAGCGCGGTCGTCCATCGAAAGCTGATATCGCCGCCAGAGAAGCTGCAATTAAAGCCGCAGAAGAAGCAGCTATAAAAACCTCTCAAGAGGAAACATCACAGAACGCACAAGATGTTGATGCAGCACAAGATGTAGATAAAACTGAAAATGGTGTTGAGAATTCTGTGAATGTAGAGACTGAATTTAAAACAGAAACACGTAAGACGGACGATATTCCTGACTTTGTGGCTGAACAGATGAAGCAGGCAAACGAAATTGCAGGTATTCAGAATCCAGATGTACTTGACATGGAGGAAGTGAAACGTACACTTGGTAGAAAAATGCCTGAAATGATGCCAGCATCTCTCAATAATCTTCCTAAGGTGACGAATGCAGAATCGAACCTTAATAATAGTGAGGATTTTGTGATTGTGCAGGATGTTCCCGTGGTGTATGAAGGTACTGAACTGAATATCCCTCAAAATGACTACGTAGATAATCAGACGCAAGAGGAATATATAGAGCGTCCCAGATTTCGTCGTTTTAAGGACGATCCTATCGTACAAGAACATTTGCGCAATGATAACAATCTCGTATCTGACGAAGATGATGTAGAGGAAGATTTAGAAGAAAATGAGGAAGTTATTCCCGATCCTACTGATCATTTGCTTGAAGGCAGAGGTGTGTTAGAAATTGTGCCAGAGGGTTTTGGTTTCCTCCGTTCATCTGATTACAACTATTTGGCTTCGCCAGATGATATCTATGTCTCGCCTACACAAATTCGTAAAAATGGCTTGAAGCCTGGCGATGTGGTTGAGGGTATGGTGAAAATTCCACGCGAGAACGAGAAGTTTTTTGCACTGATTGAAATTTTGCGCATTAATGGACTCTCGCCTAACGATGTGAGAGATCGTATTTCGTTTGAACACCTTATTCCACTTTTCCCTGAAGAGAAGTTTAAACTTTGCACAGGGCACAATGATTCTACTTCATGTCGCTTGGTTGACTTGTTTACACCTATAGGTAAGGGTCAACGTGCGCTAATTGTAGCACAGCCTAAAACGGGTAAGACGATGTTGATGAAAGACATTGCCAATGCCATTGCCCGTAATCATCCCGAAACTTATCTTATGATGTTGCTCATTGACGAACGTCCTGAAGAAGTTACTGACATGATGAGAACGGTTAAGGCAGAAGTGGTTGCCTCTACATTCGATGAACCTGCTGCTCGCCACGTGAAGATTGCAGGCATTGTGCTTGATAAAGCAAAGCGTATGGTGGAATGTGGACACGATGTGGTAATCTTCCTTGATTCTATTACACGTCTAGCACGTGCTTATAATACGGTAGCGCCTACTTCAGGTAAGATTCTCTCGGGTGGTGTGGATGCCAATGCTTTGCAAAAGCCTAAGCGTTTCTTTGGTGCCGCTCGTAACATTGAGGGAGGCGGTTCTCTCACAATTATTGCTACTGCCCTTATTGACACGGGCTCGAAGATGGATGAAGTGATTTTTGAAGAATTTAAGGGTACGGGTAATATGGAATTGCAACTTGATCGTTCTTTGGCAAACAAGCGTATATTCCCTGCTGTAAATATTGTGGCTTCGTCTACACGAAGAGACGACTTGTTGCAGGATGAGCTTACACGTAGACGTATGTGGATTCTTCGTAATTACATTTCAGATATGACCCCGATTGAAGCGATGTCTGATGTGAAGAAACGTATTGAGAATACTATAGACAACGAGGAATTCATGGCATCGATGAATGGATAAAATAAGTAGGTATTTAAAATAAAATCCGCGGATAGTTTACAAAAGCTATCCGCGGATTTTATTTTGCATTTTATTTTTTCTTAGTCAATACATAAAACTTTGCCGTTTCGCCTTCAGGCTCATTGCCCAATGAATCGGTCAATACGATATTTTTCTCATCCTTTACTTTATAGAAGGTGTGTTCACCACTCGAAGGACGAACAAGCATCAATACTTTGCCATCAAGCACCTTGAAAACGCCACTGGCTTCATCGAGTACATCTTTTTTACGACCAATATAATCTTGTGTGATTTTGTAAGTACTATCTGCATTAAGAGTTACAATGGTCTTTATGCCTGGACAATCTGCTGCTGGCAATGTTCCCTCATAGGTTCCTGCAATGATGGTTAAATCAACAGGTGCAATTGCAGCACTACTGTCTACTAAACTTGTTGAATTCTGGTTGTCTACGTTTTCAGTGGTTTTCTTGCCTGTGCAAGCCACTGTTAAGGCCATCGATGCGATAGCCATCATCATTATTGACTTTTTCATATTGCTATTTTTTTAGTTACTTTTATGCGATGCTATAACCACACTTATACAGGGTGCAAAGGTATAAAATATACAACCGCTTAGCATAAAAATAGTACCAATTCTTCTTGATATTTCATAAAAAATCCGCCACACAGGCACCCGTTGGTGTGTGTGACGGACAGATCAACCAAAATAACATTATATAGTTTAGTCAAGTCTCTTGGTTATTACAAAGCTTTTGTATCGCTTTATTTATAAGCATCCTCGTGAACACCTGCTACAGCACGTCCACTCGGATCGTTTACGTTTTTGAAAGAAGCATCCCATGCAAGTGCTTCAGCAGTAGAGCATGCTACACTAGGAACACTTGGTACACTGCGTGCGGCACTTTCACTTGGGAAATATTCTTCGAATATCGAGCGGTAATAATATTCTTCCTTATTCATAGGAGGATTGATGGGGAACCTTTCGGCTGCATGCACCATTTGTTCGTCAGACACGGCATTTGCAGTAATCTCTTTCAGTGTGTCAATCCATGAATACCCTACTCCATCAGAGAATTGTTCTTTCTGACGCCATGCTACGTCTTCGGGTAGCATATTGGCAAAGGCTTCACGCACAATCTTCTTTTCGATGGTTGCGCCTGGGCACATTTTTGCTGATGGATTTTGGCGCATAGCAACATCCAAAAAATCTTTGTCGAGGAAAGGTACACGACCTTCAACGCCCCACGCAGATAAACTCTTGTTGGCTCTTAGACAATCGTAGAGATGAAGCTTTGAGAGTTTACGCACGGTTTCTTCGTGAAAAGCTTGTGGCGTGGGTGCCTTATGAAAATAAAGGTATCCACCAAATACCTCGTCAGCTCCTTCGCCTGAAAGCACCATTTTGATACCCATAGACTTGATGACACGTGCCAACAAGTACATAGGAGTTGATGCCCTGACTGTAGTAACATCGTAAGTTTCGATAAAGTAAATTACATCACGAACTGCGTCCAACCCTTCTTGGATAGTGTAGTTTATTTCATGATGAACTGTACCAATAAAGTCTGCAACCTCTTTGGCTTTAGCCAAGTCGGGCGCTCCTTTCAGACCTACAGCAAATGAGTGTAGCTGTGGCCACCAAGCAGCTTGCGTACTATTTGTTTCAATACGATGTGCTGCATATTTTTTGGCAATAGCACTGATTACCGAGCTGTCTAAACCGCCTGAAAGCAATACGCCATAAGGTACATCGCACATGAGTTGGCGCTTTACAGCAGCTTCGAGTGCATCGTGCACTTCTTTTACTGAAGAGCTATTGTCTTTGACATTATCGTAGCTTTCCCAATCGCGATGATACCATTTCACCATTTTGCCTTGAGAACCTAAATAATAATGTCCAGGTAAAAATGGTTCGTATTCGTCGCAATAGCCTTCGAGGGCTTTTAACTCAGAGGCGCAATATACGGTTCCGTCTTTATCGTGACCGATGTATAGAGGAATTACACCTATAGGGTCGCGAGCAATCAGAAAATCGTCTTTTTCCTCATCGTAGAGTGCAAAGGCATAAATACCATTTATGTCTTCAAGAAAATTGATTCCTTTTTCCTTATACAAGGCGAGAATCACTTCACAATCTGACCCTGTTTGGAATTGGTATTTTCCCTCAAAATCCTTTCGGATTTGTTGATGGTTGTAAATTTCACCATTTACAGCGAGGACCTGCTTCTTATCGGGCGAAAATAAAGGTTGCTTACCGCTTTGTGGATCCACAATCGACAACCTCTCATGGCAAAGAATAGCACTCTTGCCACAATATATTCCACTCCAGTCTGGTCCACGATGGCGAATCTTCTTGCTCATTTCAAGAGCTTTTTTTCGCAATTCAGGCGTTTGCTCTTGAATATTGAAAATAGAAACTATGCCACACATAACCCTTACATTTAGTTTTTGTACTAGTTTACGTTCTTGACAAATGTCTTTGCGTTTGTGATTTTGTTATCACGCTGCAAATATACATACATTTTTCATATCATAATGCTTTTACGGTAATTATTTTTTTAGAAAAACGCTAAAAAAGTACATTTTTCCATTACAAAGTGAAAGATTACACTGAAAATTGCTTCACAATGATAGTTCTTCTCTACTTTTTAGGACATGACGAGTGTTGTATACTATAAGATTCACCATGCGTGAGTTTTTGTACTTATATTTTAGTTTGTTTCTGACAAAAGTTTAGAAAATGCACAAAAAAATACGCAGCTCTAAACACAGGGCTTAGAACTGCGCATTAAAAATATATGGGTTTACACCTACCAGATGTTATACTAAGGACTATTACAACCAACTTACAATTCAACTACGGTAATACCCGATCCGCCGAATTGAGGGTGTTCATCGTGAAAGTTATGAATGCCAGGAACTGTGTTGAGATAAGTGCGAACTAACTGACGTAGTGCGCCTGTACCTGTACCATGAAGAATACGCACTGGACTTTGCTGAAACTGTAAGGCTTCATCAATAAAGTAGGTTACAGCAGTGAGTGCTTCGTCTACACGCATACCTCGAATGTCGATTTGGGGTTTGAAGTGTAGGCGTTTTTCGCTCATGGCATCGCGTGTTTCCTTACTGATAAAAGTTGCAGCAGGACCTAACGGATTGTCGGCATTGGGTTTAGGAGGTTGCGACACTTTGAGTTTGCTAAGAGGCACCTGAGTATGCATGACACCAAAAAGGACTTTGGCATTCTTACCACTAATGCTTTCAACACGCCCAATGGCAGATTGTCCGGCTATGCGCACATAGCATCCAGCCGTAATGGTTTGTTGTTTGGTTGAACCAGTGGCAGTATGAGAGTCTGCATTATCACGTCCACTTGAAGCACGGAGTTTTGCAGCAACAGAGGCTTCATTGGCAGCATTGCGTGTACGGGCATTTTCCCCTCCTTCAGCCTTACGCTGTTGACGACGCTGAATTTTTGCAATTTTACGTGCCAAAGCGTCTTGCTCATCATGATTGTTTTGAATCTCGTCTTTAAAGGCAGCCAATTCATTGCGCACAGTTTTAGTTTTCTCTTTTTCAGCCTGAGCCTGCTTAATGGTACGAATTGTGTTTTCAATACGTGCGTTGGCTTGGTCAAAGAGTTGTTGGGCTTGGTCTTTGGCATCAGCAAGAATCTCAGTACGTTCATGCTGCAAAGCTTGCAACTTTTGCTCGTATTGTGCAATGGTATTTTCAAGTTGTGCTTCGCGCTGATGCACATTTTGACGTTTGGTTTCCCATACGGCTTTATCGCGCACAATGTCTTGCACGTATTTATCGCTCATTACATAATCTTTGCCTACAAGTTGTGCCGCATAGTTTATAACGTCGGCAGGAAGTCCAATTTTACGTGCTATTTCAATGGCAAACGAGCTACCAGGATTACCTATTTGCAATACGAACAGTGGACGTAGTTGCGCACTGTCATAGAGCATTGCACCATTCACGATAGAAGGAGTGCGTGAAGCGAAGTGCTTTAGATTTTGATAGTGAGTAGTGATAATACCATAAGTTTGGCTTTTTACAAAGCGTTTAAGTATGGCTTGTGCCAAAGCGCCACCAATTTGTGGTTCAGTGCCTGTACCAAATTCATCGATAAGTAGCAAACTGCTGGGTGTGGCGTACTTCATCATCTGTTTCATGTTGACCAAATGCGAAGAATAAGTAGAGAGGTCGTTCTCTATGCTTTGTTCATCGCCAATGTCAATCATGATATCAGAGAAAATACCAGGGTGCGAACTTTCGTCAACGGGAACAGGGAGTCCACATTGCAACATATATTGCAACAAAGCTGCTGTTTTAAGACATACAGACTTACCACCTGCATTAGGACCCGAAATGAGCAGAATGTGTTGTTGTTGACGTAATGAGATATTGAGTGGAACAATCTGTGCACCATGTTTGGCAAGATTTTTTTGCAAAAGAGGGTGTCGGGCTTCCACCCACTGTATGTTGGGTCTGCGTGTGATTTGCGGTGTAATGGCATCGAAAGAGTTGGCATACTGCATTACAGCACGCAGATAGTCAACGTGTGCCAAGAATTGCAATGAATTCAATAGTGAAGGGATGTGCGGACGAATCTCGGCAGTGAGTTCTTGCAAAATACGCATGACTTCACGACGTTCTGCTGCTTTGAGCGAACGAATTTTATTGTTGGCATCGACAATGGCTGCAGGTTCTATGAAAACAGTTTTACCAGTGGCACTTTCATCATGTACGATACCTTTAATTTTGCGTTTTACAGCAGGGGCTACAGGAATTACGAGACGTCCATCACGAAGTGTAGGAGTCACATCACGTTCAATATAGCCAGAGGTTTGTGCTTCAGTAATAATAGAGCGAAGACTGTGCGAAATGCCACGTGTGGTAACCTCAATTTGATGACGCAATGAAAGTAGTTCTGTTGAAGCAGTGTCTTTTACCTTTCCGTATTTGTTGAGTATAGAATCAATGCGACTTACGATATGCGGAAAAACCATTACTTCGGCTGCCATAGCGCCCAAAGCAGGATAAACAAAATTAGGGGTGCTTGTACTGTCAGCCCCTTCGTCACTGACAACGTCTTCTTCATCTTGATCGGTGGTTTGTGTAAAGAACTTTACATACGATAGCACCGAAACCATAGAGCGTTTTAAATTAAAAAGGTCTTGCTCTTCAAGATAAGTGCGTTCTGGACGAACACGCAACAGAGGTTCGCGCACATCAAAGAATTCCGACTCTGTTTCTTCGTCGGTTTGCTCCATAAACAATTTAAATTGTCGCGCCTCTTCAAGTGATTGTTCAATCTCTTGTGCATTACTCATAAAGTGTAATTGTTTGTCGACCCATTCAGTACCTAATGACGACAAACAACGCCCCTTTAAAAGCGTTCTTATTTCGGTAAATCCTATTTTATGTTCAAAATTTTCAGGATAAATCATTTATATGTTTCTATTTTTGACGCAAAAGTACGAAAAAAATCGTACTTTTGCACTCAAAAGTTTCACGTGTTGACGATTTAGATTACAGGCATACGCATTTTCCAACGCCTTTTTAGCTATTTTGTTGACATCTTAAACCCCAATTAGAATCACCTCAATGGATAAAATTAAGGTTCGCGACCGTGAGTTCGCAGTTTCTATTCCTGAAGAAAAAATAAAAGCGCGTGTTGCTGAGATTGCTGCACAGATTAGTCATGATTTAGAGGGTAAACGTCCCTTATTCTTGGCTGTGCTCAATGGTTCTTTTGTCTTTGCTGCCGATTTATTGCGTGGCATTGATACTCCTTGCGAAATCTCGTTTGTTAGAATGGCATCGTATGAGGGTACTTCTTCTACAGGCGATGTAAAACAACTTATCGGTTTAAAGGAGGATATTAAAGATCGTACGGTAGTTATTGTGGAAGATATTATCGACTCGGGGTTAACAATGGTGCATTTGCTTGATTTACTTAAAGAAAAGCAACCTGCTGACATTAAGATTGCTGCATTGCTTGTTAAACCTGGTAATTTGAAGGTAAATTTAGACATTCCCTATTGCTGCTTCGAGATTCCTAACGACTTTATTGTAGGTTATGGTCTTGATTATGATGGCGAGGGACGTAACTTGCCTAGTATCTACACTGTGACAGAGTAAATATTTGCACACAGTGACTTTACTAAGACTATATCTTAACTAAACATTTTATATTTTCATTCACACACACGAAAATGAAGAATATCGTTATCTTCGGTGCTCCTGGCTCAGGCAAAGGAACACAGAGCGATTTGCTCGTAAAGAAGTATGGATTTAAGCACATCTCAACAGGTGACGTGCTCCGTGCTGAGATTAAGAATGGTACTGAACTTGGCAATACTGCTAAGGGTTTCATTGACAATGGTCAACTTATCCCCGACTCATTGATGATTGATATCCTTGCTGCTACATACGATGCCCTTTGCCCTTGCGAAGGTGTTATCTTTGATGGTTTCCCTCGCACTATTCCTCAAGCTGAAGCTTTAAAGAAGATGTTGGCTGAGCGTAACACAGAGGTTGCAGGCATGCTTGAATTAGATGTCCCTGAGGATATGTTGATGGAACGCCTTATCAATCGTGGCAAGACTTCTGGTCGTGCCGATGATAATGCTGAAACTATCAAGAAACGTCTCGACGTTTACAATGGTCAGACTGCTCCTCTCATCGAATGGTATGAGAAGGAAGGTAAGCGCCATGCAGTGAAAGGCTACGGCTCGCTCGAAGAAATCAATGCAGCTCTCTGTGCTGTAATTGACAGCCTTTAAAAAAGCGGAACACGCTTTTTGTTGACTGTTTGAATGTGCAAATGTGAAGATGTAAAATACTTATTACTAAATAATTTGTTGTGCGTCTTCATATTTGCACATTGCTCTCATAAATAGGTGTTCATTGAACTCCTACTTAATATAAACTTATCTGCTTTTTCTCCACATCTGTACATTTTAAGAACTATGGCCGAATCAAATTTTGTAGACTACGTAAAGATATATTGCCGCTCGGGTAAGGGTGGCCGAGGCTCTATGCACCTTCACAGAGCTAAGTATCAACCCAATGGCGGACCTGACGGTGGTGACGGTGGCCGTGGTGGTAACATTTATCTGCGTGCCAATCATAACTATTGGACGCTGCTACACTTGCGCTATGACCGACATGTCTTTGCTGGCAATGGTGGTAATGGTTCAAAATGCTGCTCGCATGGTTCTGATGGTGAAGATCGTTATATCGATGTACCTCCTGGAACAGTTGCCTATGATGCCGAAACAGGTAAATATCTTTGTGATGTAACTGAAGACGGCCAAGTAGTAATGTTGCTTAAAGGTGGTCGTGGTGGATTGGGTAACTGGCAATTTAGAACTTCAACAAACCAGGCTCCTCGTTATGCACAACCAGGCGAACCTATGCAAGAGATGATGGTCATTTTGGAGTTGAAATTGCTTGCAGACGTTGGTCTTGTAGGCTTCCCTAATGCAGGTAAATCTACACTTGTTTCAGCGTTATCGTCTGCTCGTCCCAAAATTGCAAATTATCCATTTACCACAATGGAACCTAGCTTGGGTGTTGTGGCTTATCGCGATAATAAATCGTTTGTGATGGCTGATATTCCTGGTATTATTGAGGGTGCAAGCGAAGGTCGTGGCTTAGGTTTGCGCTTCTTGCGTCATATAGAACGTAACTCACTCCTATTGTTCATGGTACCAGGTGACACTGATAATATTGCCAAAGAATATCAAATTTTGTTGGGCGAATTGTCTAAATTCAATCCAGGCATGCTCGACAAGCATCGTGTATTGGCTGTAACAAAGTGCGACTTGTTGGATGATGAGTTAATGGAGATGTTACGTAGCGAATTGCCCGATGATCTTCCGGTAGTGTATATTTCTGCTGTAACAGGTTTTGGTCTTGATAAACTGAAGGACATTCTTTGGGAAGAGTTGAATAGCGAAAGTAACAAGTTACAGTCTGTTAGCGAAGGAGGTTCTATCGTTCATCGCGACAGAGAGGTAAATGTATTGGCTTCAGATTTTGCCGACTGGCAAGCTGACTTTGATACCACAGGTATTGAAGATGATGATGACGTAATCGACGATGACATCTACGATATTGAGGATTTGGAGGACTAATATCCTTCTTCTTACAAAAACAAAATGTGCAAATGACAAGGCGCCATTAGTATGAGTTTCTTGACATTTGCACTTTTATATATAGCATATCCTATGACAGATACTTTACTAAAATATAATCTTGGTAACGATGTTACAGCTTTTTCTACCACACGCATTTCGCCTCTACCACTTTCGGCAGAAGAAGTGAAAGCCATGGGCAACTATGCCGCTTTTAACGTGACGTACTATTGTGGTGACAATGCAGAGCGTGTGGCTAAAAATAAAGCATGGCTTTGCAATGAGTTAGGTGTAAACGAAAATGAGCTTTGGTTACCCCGACAAACACACACGGCAAATGTTCTTGAAATTGATGCTGCATTTTTAGATAAAGATGTTGAAGAACAAACACAATGTCTTCAAGAGATAGATGCACTCATCACTTCCCTACCCCATCAGTGTATCAGCGTTTCTACAGCCGATTGTGTTCCCATATTGCTTTATGACGAGAAGCACCATGCCATTGCAGCCATTCATGCAGGATGGCGTGGCA
The DNA here is from genome assembly GCA_900543155.1 of uncultured Prevotella sp. Taxonomy (GTDB): domain Bacteria; phylum Bacteroidota; class Bacteroidia; order Bacteroidales; family Bacteroidaceae; genus Alloprevotella. The sequence goes on along the minus strand of UQQN01000012.1, from coordinate 8,505 downwards.
CAGTACAACGCATTTCGCAAGTTTGTTTAGATAAAATGGCACATGCCTTTGGCACAGTGGCAAATGACTGCAAAGCCTTGATAGGTCCAAGCATTTCTTTAGATGCTTTTGAAGTGGGCGAAGAAGTTGTTGCGGAGTTTTTAAAAGTTAATTTCCCTGAGAGCGTTATTTCGAACAACTATGCAAACAAACCTCATATAGACCTTTGGGCTGCAAATGTTTTCTTGCTTGAAGAAGCGGGTGTAGAATTGTCGAATATTCAAATATCGGGTATTTGCACCTTCCAACATCACGACACATTTTTCTCTGCAAGGAGGTTGGGTATTCATTCTGGTCGCATTCTCACAGGTATTTGCTTGAACAACTAAAAAGTGTAACAAACAACCGCATAACTAATCATTCGTCATTAGTTATGCGGTTGTTTCATTGACTTATATCATACAACTAAACATTCTTCCACCATTCATCCTTCACTGCAGTGATAACACGTACCAGTTGATTCATAACCATACACATCTCATGTTTCAACTTGACATCTTTTTTGTGATATTCAAAAATCCAAGTGAAATCTGCACCAAACGACTATGGGTATAATTTCAACGCCCAACAATACACAAGGGTGATAAGTAGAGACGTTCCTCCATACCTCCAAAAACCTTTTCCCGAGTTTCGTATAATTGCAACGAGGAGCATCAGAACAATCATCGAGAGCATCATCACGAATTCTGAGCGTAACAAAGAAATAGCCCTCTCGATTGTTCGTATGATTATCACGCCTAAGAGTTGCTGGCAGACTTGCATCCTTTTGTAATATCTTTGCTATCTGTTTAGGGGGAGTAATGGTATTAAATGAGTTTTTTTTAAAACTTTGGACTCACTCCTTATCTAACGCCAACAACTCGTCGCGAAGCTGTGCAGCGGTAATAAAGTCGAAAGCTGCTGCAGCTTTTTTCATGGCTTTTTGCAAGCGTTCCATCTTTTGCTCCTTGCTCTCTTTGTTTTCTATCTTTGGTGTGCCATAAGCAGCGTCCCCTTCGGCAGCCTTCTGCAAAGGTGCACCTTCTATCGCATACGGACGAGTGAAACTTGTAGCACTGCCTGAAGTCAAATCCATTTCAGCATTCTTTCTGTTACGTTGCATTTCAACCAACTCATTGCTTTCAATAGGTTTAAACAATGGGGTCGGTTTTATATGATGTGCTTCATTATATGCAATTTGTTTTGTACGACGACGATTCGTTTCGTCAATAGTTTGCTGCATCGACCATGTAATCTCTTTTGCATACATAATCACACGTCCGTTCACATTACGTGCTGCACGTCCAGCCGTTTGGGTGAGAGATCGTGCGTTACGCAAAAAACCTTCCTTGTCTGCATCAAGGATGGCAACTAATGCAACTTCGGGCAAGTCAAGTCCTTCACGCAAAAGATTCACACCCACAAGTACATCATATACGCCACGACGTAAATCTTCCATAATCTGTACACGTTCAAGTGTGTCGATATCGCTATGGATGTAGGCTGTGCTAATGTCATTCTTTAGTAAAAACTCAGACAACTCCTCTGCCATACGTTTGGTTAGCGTGGTGACCAATACACGTTCTTTATGTTCTATGGCTTTGCGTATTTCCTCCATCAAGTCATCGACAGGGTAATCTGTATCACGTACTTCAATAGGAGGATCTAATAACCCTGTTGGGCGAATCACTTGGTCAACAACCACACCCTCACTTTCAGCCAACTCATAATCAGCGGGTGTAGCGCTTATGTAAATAACCTGTTTTGCTAACTCATGAAATTCTTCAAATTTCAGCGGACGGTTATCCATGGCAGCTGGCAGTCTAAAGCCATAGTTTACTAACGACTCCTTGCGCGATCGATCCCCCCCATACATAGCCCTAAGTTGTGGCACAGTGACATGGCTTTCGTCTATTACAATTAAAAAATCGTCAGGGAAAAAGTCTAAAAGACAGAAAGGTCGCGTACCCGCTTCGCGTCCATCAAAGTAACGCGAATAGTTTTCAATGCCTGCACAGTGCCCAAGTTCGCGAATCATTTCAATGTCATATTCTACGCGCTCTTTCAGACGTTTTGCTTCAAGTGTTTTGCCACATTCTTCAAAATATGCTACTTGCTGTACAAGGTCGTCTTGAATTTTACGTATCGCTAATTCTTGCGTCTCTTTTGAGGTAAGAAATAAATTTGCAGGATATACTTTATATTCATCATAAGTATTTAAACGACTACCTGAGATAGAATCTATCTCCTCAATGCTGTCAATTTCGTCTCCCCAGAAGCACACACGAATAAGTTCGTCGGCATAAGCCAAATAAATATCGACGGTATCGCCTTTCACGCGGAAGTTACCTGCTTTGGGAGCAACATCGTTACGCGAGTATAAACTTGCCACCAATTGGTTCAATAAGGCATTGATAGAAAGCGTACGTCCTACTTTAAGTTCTACTACATTCTCATAGAATGCAGCAGGATTACCCATACCATAGATACACGAAACTGACGATACAACTATCACATCATTACGTCCTGATAATAAGGAAGAGGTTGCAGCCAAACGCAATTTATCAATATCAGAATTGATGGCTAAGTCTTTCTCAATATAGGTATCGGTCGAAGCAATGTAGGCTTCGGGTTGGTAATAATCGTAATACGAAACGTAATACTCTACGGCATTATTAGGGAAGAAACCTTTAAACTCTGAATATAACTGAGCCGCCAAGGTTTTATTATGGCTCAATACAAGTGTAGGCTTATTGATGTTCTTAATAACATTGGCAATGGTAAACGTTTTTCCTGACCCCGTCACTCCCAACAAAACCTGTGCAGGCACACCTTCTTGTACACCTGCTGTCAACTGCTTAATAGCCTCGGGCTGGTCGCCCGTGGGCTGATATTTTGAATGTAGTTCAAACTGTTTCATAACCAAATAAGAAAAAATAAAATATGCGAATGAAAGAGTTTTTTAATCACTTTGCTCACATTGAGTCAGCAAAGATAATCAATTATACTCTTACATTCGCATATTTTATTTTGTATTTCAACTCACTATTGAGTTTGGAAGCGTTTCATAGCACGTAGGATATGTCGGGCAGCCGACATAAGTTCCTGCGTTTCTTGAAGCGTAGAAAGATAAAGCAAAGCCACTTTGATGTTTGAGTCCTCGCGCTGAATGCGGTCTTGCTGTGCGTGACGTATCTGCGAGATGCGACTCTTTATGGCATTACCTTGAACTAACAATTCGTCTACGCCTTCAAAATCACCAGTCGTTATCATACGCTGTGCCCCTTCAAGGAATTTGTCCACATCATTGCATACAGGGATAAACTCGTCAATATAGTCTTGAGGGAGCGGATTGAAATTGTTGTCAACGTGTTCCACACAAGGTTCAAGCATACGCTTCAAACCATAAATAATTTGCGTAGCATTGTTGCAACCCAAGTGGAACCATGTATTCTTTTCTACTGCTACAAGATAATCCACCTTACGCATACCAATGATTTCTTTACGGCGATAGCGTTTCCAAATGCTCTTTTCGCTTTCAATATCGTGCGAAGCTGTGCGAAGTTGGCGAATATTCTCGTGCATCAAACCTTGCGTAATGTTGCGGAAGGTTTTACGAGTAAAGTTGAATACGTCGTCTTGTGTGCCTCGCACGTGCTTCAAGAGCAACTGCCATGTTTCTGCCTTGTCATGGCAACGCACCAATTGGCGGAATACCAAGTCGACAGAATCTTGTTCGCTCTTTTGCTTAAATCTGCGATTATTGCTAATAACGACAAAGGCAACAATACCCATTACCAAAATCATAGCAATAAAACCACCCCAATGGTTGATTGTGGCAATAAGGAAGCTTACAATAAAAGCAGCACCCGCAGTGATAAACCAACCACCAATCACGGTAATTACACCCGTAATGCGATAAACCGCAGTTTCGCGTCCCCAAGCTCTATCAGCCAGTGAAGAACCCATAGCTACCATGAAGGCCACGTATGTAGTTGAGAGAGGAAGTTGCAATGTCGTACCTACTACGATGAGCAAACCAGCTAACACAAGGTTTACTGCTGCACGCACTTGGTCAAAGGCTGCCCCTTCTGTCAATTCTGTTCCTTCACGGTCGAAGCGTGTATTTATCCAATTTGTAACGCAAACAGGTACATGTTTTGTAAGCGCATTTGTGGTGTTCAATACGGCACGTACTGTTCTACGAGCTAAGCGCGATGAAGAGAACACCTCTTCGCTCTCATCTTGGCGCGAAAGGTTTACAGTGGTTTCTACCACCTTGTGTGCTTTTTTCGACGTACTGATAGCAATCGTCATAATCACACCCGCACCAATTAAAAACAGATGTTTAAAGGGAAGATGGCTTTCGCCAGCCAAAACACTTACAATGTAAGTATCGGGGGTATGTTTGCCACCATTTGCACTAAAGTCGAGGAATGATTCTAAACCTGCTAAGGGGGTACCAATAAAGTTTACAAGGTCATTGCCCGCAAAAGCCATAGCTAATGCGAATGTACCAAAGAGTACAACGATTCTAAAAATATTAACCTTGAGTAAGTGAAAAATCTCCATCAGCACCGTAAACGAACAAAAACTGATGAGCAAAATATTCAGACGGTTGTGGTCTATCCAATCGGGTGTCCAACCAATAGCAGATAATACAGGACTTGTGCGTAAACCGCTTACTAACAAGAAATAAAAAATAGAGGTAATGCTAATACCGCCAAAAATAGCAATGCTATAGCGCAAGTGCTTTTTATAGTGGAATGTGAATACTACACGGGCAATCCACATAACAACTAAACCAAATACAAAGGCGATTGCTACGGAAAGGAATATACCGATAATCACACTCAATGCCTTATCTGTATTAATAAGTTGAGCATAGGTATAACCACCAGCCAAAATTTTTGAAAAAGCTAAAGCTGTGCTACCACCTAACAAACCAAACACCATCGATACGGTGGTTGACGTAGGCATACCCAATGTGTTGAAAATGTCGAGTAGAATCACATCGGTAGCAGCTACACCAAGGAATATACACATCACATCGCTCAATGTATAATAATTGGGATTGAGCACACCATGACGTGCAATGTCCATCATGCCGCTTGAAGTACTAGCACCTACAAAGATGCCCACTGCAGCCACAATTAAGATAGTGCGAAACTTGGCAGCTTTAGCGCCAACTGCCGGACTTAAAAAATTTACAGCATCATTAGCTACACCGACAGACAAGTCGAACGTGGCTAATACAAAAAGGAATAAAAGTATTCCAAGATAGAAAAAATCCATATTACGTGGGTTCTAATTTACTGCTGCAAAATTAGCATTTGATTGGTTAAGTTCAAAGCAAATTATTAAATTTCTATTACATTTTTGTGAATCTTCGCTTTTATAGATTGGTAGAATATAACCATAAAAGCCTTTGAAAAACAAACTTATTGTATTGCTTATCAAAGACTTCTATGGTTATACTTATACAAAAGGATTAAGCAACTTACAGAAAGAACTGACTTGCAATCCAAAATGTAAGCAACGACATTAAATAGGCAAATGCAGTGGTATAAACTGCCGTAAATACAGCCCATTTCCATCCACCACTTTCATTTTTAATAGCTACGATTGTGGCGATACAAGGAAAGTAGAAGAGAATAAATACCAAGTATGCCAATGCCGAAGCATGTGTCATGTTGGCGCGTAAGGCTTGCGATAAGCGCGTATCGGTTGAAGCTTCATCGGCATCTACATCCTCGCCGGCATACATTACCGCCAATGTACTTACAACCAACTCTTTAGCTCCAACACCCGAAAGAATACCTACACTCATCTTCCAATCAAAGTGCATGGGTGACATTACGGGGGCAATAAAATGTCCGATGCGTTGCAAGTATGAAGGTTCAGCAACCTGATTAGCTTGCTGGGCTGCTTGATTGGCGGTTTCTACGTTTTGTGCGTTATCAGCCACATTGGTTTGTTGCATAGTCGTAGCTACAGCAGTTGTTTCGGGTTGTGAGATTGCTTCCTCAGGGTGTGGAAAATAATTCAAAGCCCAAATCACAAGTGAGAATACCAAGATAATACCACCCATTTTTTGCAGATACTGCCTCCCTTTTTCCCAAGTGTGAATGCACACCGACTTGACCGTTGGCATACGGTAAGGAGGTAATTCCATTACAAAAGGCAAATCCTCGCCACGCATCAGGAATCGGCTAAACAAACGTGCCATGGCAATGGCTGCAACTATGCCCAAGGCATAAAGTCCAAGCATCACCCATGCCCCTTGTTGCGGGAAAAAGGCGCCCACCAATACCACGTAAATAGGGATACGCGCAGAGCACGACATAAAGGGAGTGATGAGCATCGTGATAAGACGGCTTTTCGGATTTTCGATAGTGCGTGTGGCCATAATAGCAGGTACATTACAGCCAAAACCCATTACCATCGGAATAAACGATTTGCCATGTAACCCCATTTTGTGCATCAGTTTATCCATAATGAACGCTGCACGCGCCATGTAGCCTGAGTCTTCGAGAATAGAGATGAACAGATACAATATCATGATGTTGGGCAAGAATACAATTACAGCACCAACACCACTAATAGCTCCGTCTACAATCATGTCCTTAAGCATGCCATCGGGCATAGCATAGTTTATAAACTCTGAGAGTTTTGCCACTAACCAATCTATCCAATCCATGGGGTAAGCACCCACCTGGAAAGTGATGTAGAATATTAAAAATAACACCACAAAGAACAAGGGGAAACCCAAATATCGATTGGTCACTATACCATCAATCTTTTCAGTCAGTGTGCGACCTTGACGTGCCACATGGGGCTGATAGGTCTCTTTCAATGCACCCTGAATAAAGCCATATTTTGCATCCGTTATAGCATTATCGGGCGAATCGTGCAATTCTTCTTTTAAGCGTTTTGCCTCTTCATAACGCACTGCCACCAATTCATCGTGCTGTGGTAGGGTTTCTACCAGTTTTTGCGATTCTGTGTCGCCCTCAAGAAATTTTATAGCAAGATAGCGTGTAGAGTATTTTGATCGAATTTCTTGATTCTTCTGAAAAACGTGTTTAATTCGGTCAATGCTATGTTCCAATTCTGCACCATGATTTACGTGAATATGACGCTCGAGCGAGAAGTCGCTTTGGTTTTCATATACCGCAATAACCATTTCAAACAGATTTCGAATACCAACACCTGTTCTTGAAATGGTAGGCACCATAGGCACTCCTAATAGTGTACCTAACTGTTTATAGTCGAGTTTGTCGCCATTGCGCTGCAATTCATCGAACATATTTAGTGCAATAACCATGCGTTGGTGCATGTCGATAAGTTGAGTGGTGAGATAGAGGTTTCGCTCTAAGTTCGAGCTGTCCACCACATTTATCACCACATCAGGAGTTTCGTCTATAAGATGACGACGTACATAAAGTTCCTCAGGCGAATAAGCCGAAAGCGAATAGGTGCCAGGGAGGTCAACTAAACGGAAACGGTAGCTACGCTCTTCATAATCGTTACCCTTCGAGGTGCATGCTGGGCTTGTAGCACATCCTGCACATGCGCCACCACAAGTAGCTGAGTCTTCATGAAGCACTTCAACTTCGCCTAACTCATTGCGGCGCACTTTTACTTTCAGCTCCATAAATCCCTCTTTGGCGTCAACTGTCACGCCGCTGTAGTTACCTACATGCTCGTGTCCACCAGAGGCTACGTTAAACAAAGAAGTTTTACCGCAGTTAGGATTTCCCACTAAAGCCACGTTTATCACTCGGCGTTTGTCGGCTGCCATGCGTGCCATGCGTTGGTCAAGCTGCAAAGCCACTTCTTCGTCCTCATCTTTTCCGGGTTTCAAACCCTTTAAATCTTCATCAGGATGAAGTCGTGCATCGTTTTCGGCTTCACTTTCACTGATAACCTCAACCAAGTTAGCCTCTTCACGTCGTAGGGATATCTTATACCCCATAATCTCATATTCGATAGGATCGCGCAGCGGAGCGTTTAAAATAACCTTTACAGCTTTACCTTTCACAAAACCCATTTCTACAATGCGCTTGCGAAATCCACCGTGGCCATATACCTTCACGATCACGCCACGTTCGCCAGTATGTAATTCTGAAAGCTTCATTTTATTTTTTTTCTTTGAACGGCATTTATGCGTACCTTTATTTATTTTTTTCTTTTAGCATGCAAAGTTACAATGTTCTTTTTTTTAAAACAATACCCATAAGTGGGTAGTTATGTGTGAGCAAAATCTTTTGCAAAGATAAACATTCATTTTCCTTACTTTCCGTCTTTGGCGGACATTGGCAAAATTTGACAGAATTTATCAGACTTCGAGCGAAAAATAGATTGCAATAGGTTGCATGATTGGCGTATATCAAATAACAATTGTAAATTTACGATGAAATATAAATATCACCTGTTGGCGGAATTAATTTAGTGCATACTTAATTCTGCCAATGGGCTTGTCGT
>UQQN01000011.1 GCA_900543155.1 uncultured Prevotella sp. | reverse complement strand
ATTCTCCATCATTCGAACCATTTCCTTTTTTTTTAAAAACATCCATCGCGCCAGCCCCTCTAGTTCGTCCAGTCCCTCTAGTCCGTCTAGCCCTCATTCATCGCGCCAGCCCTCTAGCCCATCCAGCCCCCATTCATCGCGCCAGCCTTCTAGTCCGTCTAGCCCATCTACCCATCTATCACCAATACACCTCCATGCCATCCACCTCAAACAACGTCACATCCCGAAACTCCCTAATCAGCGCACTCTTAGGCAGCTTCACCCTATGCGTGCCACCGCGGTTCCAGCCACCCACGCACACTGCCCCTTTATAGTGCAAAATATCCCCAGTGCTCAACTTCCACACCTTCAAGTCATGCGCCTCCTTATCCTCAAGCAGTCGCAACGCATCCTTCAAATAAATCTTACGCATCTTCATAACCATTCCTCCGCATTATAAACCAAGTCCGTAGGCTCATCCATCGACAGCATAAAATAAAGCCCCGTGCAACCATTCAAAAACATACCACCCAACTCATTACTCCGAATGTCCCCCGTGTTCAAGTAAAGCAACCGCGTCTGCAATTCCTCACTGTCACGAATAAACCTCGCACACATCTGCCTGAACAACTCACGGCAAAGCCCCATCTTCGCAGCATAGTCCGCACCGTCGCCATACGCATACCGAGCCAACACAAACACAGTGAAAACCCTGCGCTTAAACCATCCACCGCTCGAAGTGAACAAACTCTCTTGACACACATCACTCGTACACACAAAGTTCGCCCCTGTCTGATACATCTCCAACATACCCTCCAGGTGCTCAATCCCCGAGCAAGTAGTCACCGCAAAACCCTCCTTCTGCGCCAATTTATTCTCATTCACGAGTTGCCCCATGTAACTCACAAAGTCAAAGGGCTGTTTATTTTCGCGTTCGTCCATCAATACTTAATACTTAACACTTAACACTTAATACTTAATTCCTCACTCTCCCGTGCCTTAGCGTCAAGTTCTGTTAGCGCATCAATCGTGTCAGCATCAAGCACCGCCTTAGTCTTAGTTATGTCGCCACCAGTCAACGCACGAATCTCAGCACACATCACCTCACGCGGATCGGGAGCCTCCCCACCCTCTTCTGCCGTTTGGCTAAAAAGGTGGGGAAACATCCGAGCATACGCCCCTTTAAGTCCAACCATCCATAGCAACAGCATATAGCGTTCGCCACGTGTAAATACCTTGTGCAATCCGCCATACATCACACTGCCCATCGCATCGAGCGCAGCATCATCCTTACTCATCAAGTAGCCTTGATAATAATTTTCTATTGCCAAATAGTCCCTAAACGCCACGCCATAAAGCATAGCATCCTTAGCCTTGCACCCATCAATCTCGCCAAGCAACGAAGGTTCATCAGGTGGAGCATCCATCCAGTCAAGCAAAGCCATGCCCTCAGCTATCTGCATAGCCAACTCCTTTTGCCTATCTGCACCACGCCATTGCCTAAGCCTTGCACCACCAAGTCTCACAATCAGCAGTGCCTTCACCTCGTCCATCGTCCAGGCTTCAGCACTCAGCAAGTCACACACATAGCGTCGTTGTCCGTCAGTCAGTTGCTTCCACCCATTGGGCAGTTCCACCACCACCTCTCCGTTCTTAACAGAAGAAGTAGCACGTATCATCTTTCCCATTTTCATAAGCCTTCACCTTGTAGGCCTCATAAGTCCTACTATTGTAAAATTCAGGAATCTCAGCAGCATGCTTCATCAGCATGTCGAGCAGCTGTCGCTCAAAGTGAGCCGTCGGTTGCTGCATCACGTAGGCTGCAAGCAAATAACGCGCATTTTCAAGCAACATAGCGTATAATACCGTGTCATCAGGCTTAACCCCACCATACTGAAAGGCTATCAAAGCCTCATTCAGTTCAGGCGAAATCACATCCACAAGTCTTGCGTTCGCATCATGCATAGCCGTCATAAGCTCCTGCTTCTCCTCCTCATACACCCTGCGCGAGTCCCTAGTTCTCGCACCATAGCCATAAAAGTAAGGAGCTTGCCACAACACATTGCGCTGAAACAATCGCTCAAGCACATTGTCATTCGGTCTAATGCCATAGCGGTCCATCAGTCGCGCAGTCCAAAGCAAGTTTCTCACCCGCATTTGTCTATCCACCATCAGGTTCTGCCAGGCCAAATACTCCATCACATCGTCTTCCATACGGCTGGCATCCATGCGCAACTGTTCACGCAACGCCCCCACACGTTCCTTCGATGCAGGAGCCGTGTTTTGGTTACTCACAATGCCAAAACCAGTAGGCGTAAGCACCAAGTCCAAGTGAGGCATAGCATTATAAGCAGCTCTCGAGCAAATAGCCACCTTCAGTTTCTCCTCAATAACAGCCGAGAGTTTAGCTCCCTCCACCATCACCGAGTCCCATTCAGCAGCAGCCTCCTTCACAAATCGCTCCACCTTCTTAAACACCTCACCAGTAGGCGTTTTAAAAGCAGGCACCACCCGCTCAAAAGTATTTTTATCTATTTCAACCATAACTCTTTTCTTAATTTAGTCCTCATCTACCCCCTCTCTAGTCATCGCGCCAGCCCCTCTAGTCCCGTCTAGTCCCTCTAGTCCGTCTAGTCCCTCTAGCCCGTCTATCTCCTCTAGTCCATCTATTTCACCACCTCCGCATCCTTGTGCTTATCCAGCGTAGTCAACTGAATCATCGGTATCTGTGGCACCACATCCTTCCAACCATTAAACCAGCACACCACATGCAAGGGCACAAGCAGCATATCATGAAAAGCAATCTCCAAAGCCTGCTTCATCGTGAACAACTCTCGCTTATCCGAGCCCGAGTTATTCGTTTGCGTCTTACCAGGCACAGCACCCACAAGGTTAGGGTGCACATTGTCAGCATAGCAAATCGTGTTCGCAGCAGCCTGCACATCCTCGTTCCAGTCGCCACCTTCCTTCTGACCCTCAATGTTCGTCACGCGAATATCGCGCACCTCGTGCCCATCAGGGTTCACATAGTAGCCACTAATCCAAGCCTTGCCCGAGTTCTCCACACCACACACAAAGTTCTTAATGTTCTCCTTCTCGCGCTTCACACGCTCCTGCATCTCCACAGGGTCCGTAATGTTCTCCTCAGTGCAAATACGTTGCCAATACGAACGCTCAATCTCCACCTGATACTTCACACTCGTCGTGTTTCTAAGCTTCGCACGCTTACCAGTCGAAATCAAACGCTTCTCGTCATACGATCCACCTCGCAACACCGCACTCCAGTAGGGGATAGGGTAATATTGGCACCCAGCCGTCGGGAATCGCATCAGCATAGCAAACTTTCTGCACCGATGTTTGGGTCGCCCATTAGGTCGTCGCGTGTCAGGGTCAATCCCCATACGTTGGCATAAGTCCCCATAAGGGTCGTCAGGATCCAACAACTCTATTCTTTCCACACCCGACAGCGTTTCTTGGTAGTCCTGCCAATTTGCATAATACACATGCCCAATGCGTCCACGCTTATCCGCTTGCTCCAGTCGGCAGTAGCAAGCCTCCTTATGCACCAAACGGTTAATGCGCGTACCCTCACGATTCAAGATAATCACGCACACCGAGTAGTAAAAATATTTCATGTCCGTCATTTGGTCAAGCATATATCTGGGCATAAACTGACGGCGCATCCAACTTTTCACGTCTGCGTTTTGCGTCACCTCGCCCGATGCAGCATCCACCATGCGCAGTCCTGCCCCATAGCAAGTCAGCACATTAAACAGTTTATTCTGTGCCGTCACCTCGTCTCCCCCCACCAACGCAATCAGTTCATAGGGCAATTGGTTGTCATCGCCATAAGGCACATACATCTCATGCTCAAACCCAGGCACAGGTCGCACATGCAACCGTCCACCAGGCGAGTCAAAAACCGAGGTTGTGTCCGCCACCTCTTGCATCACCGCCTGAAACGGTGTCTGCGGTATGTCAAATATCTCCGAAGTTGTCATTTTTTCTTTATACTTTTTTATTTCATCGCGCCAGCCCTTCTAGTCCCTCTAGTCCGTCTAGCTCGTCTAGTCCGTCTAGCCCCTCTAGCCCTCTTACAAGAAAGCCTCGTCAAAGCTCCCGTCAAATGTCCGCACACCCGTCGGAGCCATCAAGCGTTGTCCCTCGCCTGCTTCGCGCCAGCTCACAGCAGCAGTAGGCGTAATGCCCCATTCATTACTCTGCTTTATTTCACACCCCGTCAGCGTAATTTCCTCGCCATCAGCCAACAGCCAAGCCCTACGTGCCACCGCCACATCGTGCAACAAGCGTTCCATGCCACGCGTCATAGGTCCTGTTTGTGCCTCCCACTCCGTTTGTGCCTCTATGCGATAGTTACGAGTAACGCCTCCTATTTGCGCAGCGCTATACGTAGGTTTAAGTTTCTCTGTCACCGCACCAAAAAAGTAGAACGTATCATCTACCCCGAGTGCATTACGATAGCGAATACCCGTCACTGGTGCCAAGTTCATGCCTTGTGGCATCAGCCTGTAGCGCATGGTGCGAGCACCCACCTTCACCTCATAGCTCACCAAGGCCCACGCAGCGTGATCGCCACGGGGCGCAGTGAGCATTTGGGGCGAAGCGTCTAAATAGAACAATCCCCCTTCAACATTTTCGCCTACCTCAAGTCTTTGCTCGGTTTCCTCCACTTGCTGTGTCTCAGCGTTCCACCAACAGGCATTGGCAGTAGCCTTCACATTGCTCAGAACCTCATCGAAGTTATACCAATAAAGCATTTCTTTCGCTTGTTGGGGTATAAGTTTGGGTTCGCGCCCAGCAAACGTCAAAAACGCATTATTCACCACCTGCATAGCTGTAACATCTGCCACACGCACACGACACGGAATAAGCAAGCATCTGCATTCTTCCAAATCTTTGCCGTCTACATTTAAGCTGAGAGATTGTGGTTGCACTCCGTCTATTGGGTCGGTTGTTTTGTCGCGAAGCAAAGGCATAAGGTTTTCCATTCTCACCTTGCCTTTTAACGTAGTGAGTGTAGCTTCAAACACTGTATTATCTCCGAGTTTTAGCACCACCCTTACTTGTTCACCGCATCCCTCCAACTCTATCACGTTGAGTTCACTCGGAAACATCCCATCGCGCCATTCTTGTTTTACCGTCACAGCCATAGTCCTTTTTATTTTTTAAGCCTACCAAATCTACAAACTAACCACACCACCATTACCCAAGCACCTATCCACAAGCAGCATTTACGCACCGTGCCCCAATAATCCTTTCGAGTTGTAGTAGGATGTCTGCACCGTGTGTTAACAGTTTCGGGCAAGCGCAGCGTGTCTACTTTCACCTTATACACCGTGTCATGGCGCACACGCAAGCGGTCGTTTGTCACCACCTTTGTTTGTGTCACAAAAACCGAGTCGCCCCGTTTCTCATGCACCACAAACACACTATCGTGCTTCACCACACTGTCTATACGGTCCACCGTCACCTTCAGCGTATCAGTCTGCACCCGAACCACAGGCACATACTCCACCCGAGTAGCACAAGAGCACACCAACACCAAAGCCCACAAAAAAATCAAATTACGCATACCATCAATCTTCTATCTAGTAGTCTGTCTAGCTCATCTAGCCTATCTAGCCCATCTAGCCCATCTAGCCCATCTAGCCATCTATTAAAACTCCTTCTCCGCCTCAAAGCAAGGGCAAGCCTTCCCTTTATTAAAGTAATGGTGTCCCACCACCCGAGCTCTCGGATACTTCTTCTTCAACCGTTTCACAAGTGCCACCAGCGCAGCCTTCTGTGCCACGGTTCGTGTGTCCTTAGGCGTGCGTCCGTCCGCAGCGAGTCCACCAATATAGCACACACCAAGGCTTATGCCATTCACGCCAGCGCAATGTGCGCCCACCTTAGTTTCATCGCGTCCTTTCTCCACGGTGCCATCAAGTTTCACCACATAGTGATACCCTATACCGTCCCAACCTTTAGCACGATGCCAACGGTCTATGTCCTTTGCGCAAAAATCCTTACCCTCTGCCGTAGCCGAGCAATGCACAATAATATACTTCACTTTCTCAGGATATAAAGTTGCCATAATCTTTTAAATTTTTCTTGTTAAACTCTTTCCTTTTTTGAAACTTTTTTTGTTACCTTTGTGCTCAACTCTGAAAGGGCTGCAAACTTTTAGCCATTTCCGAATAAAGATTTATTAGAACACCTAACAGCTACACGAGTTTGCCGTGTGGCTGTTTTTTTCGTTTAAGCCTTTCTCTCATCGCCATCCTTCTCCTTCATCACTTCTTCCACAGCCTCCCCAACATCCGCGTTCTTTCGTTTCAAGTAAGCCACAAAAAGCCGTTTCAACGAAAAACGCTTCTTTATGCCATGAATGTCGCACACATGCCCATAGATGCTGTCAAACTCTATCAGTAATGCAGCAGCTACACCGATTGCTCCTCCAGTAGTATCAGAACCTATTCCGAATGGCTCTAACGTAGCCTTGGCAAGTAGCAAACCAAATATGATAAAGTTTACGTATTCAAGGAACTTGCAAATCGTTCTCCGCAAAGCTCGCGACAAACGAAAATCTTCCTTGCGTACCTTAACGCTTGCCGTAAGACCGCTCCAAAAGTCAGTAAAGACCATCACGATAATAAACAACACCGCCCATCTTAAATCAAATAAGACTTGCAGTAACTCGGTGTAGAATGTTCCGCCTATTACCGCTCCACTCGCAGTCAGCACAGGGTTTGCCTCACTCGTCGATACCGTCTTAATCATACCTTCCCTCTCTCTTTCTCATTATTTTGCTTCTAAAGCTGCCACCTTTTTCTCAAGTGCTACGATGCGCTCAGTAAGCGCTTTGATGTCTTCACTCGCCTTATTCAGCGCAGTCACCTGAGCCACACTCATCACTCCTGCCTTTGCAGTGGTTGCCTTAGTGATTTCAAGTTGTTTGTTGCCACTTTCAGCAAAGTTTGTGTAGTTCACAATCACCTTGTCAGTGGTACTCTGCCCTTCTGTAAGATTGTGATTTAAAATGCGAGCAAACACATACTTATCCATCAGTCCGTCTTGGTTCTTATTCACCAAATAACATAACAATACTTGGTTGTAATTGGTTGCATTGGTGTCGTTCTCTGCGCCCCAATTCTTGAACCGTAGGAATAAGTTGCGGTCAGTGTGTGTGTACATCCATATTTTGCCACTAAGCACTGTGTATGTGCTCTCTCTATCGTTCGTAGAATAGATGTAGTTCTTTGTTGTGCCATTAACCGAAGTCTGCGCAGTAGGTATATCTGTCCTTACATCGTCGTATATGTTTTTCCAAAATTCCCATGCTCCATTCTTGTAATAGCGATAAGCAATGGTCACGCCTTCACCCGTGTTCGATGAAATTACGTTATCCGTCACCATCAAACTACCCTCAACCCATATTGCCGAAATCTGATCTTTGGCATAGAGCAAGGAGAATGTCACAAACAATGGTACACCACCCAAATAAGCTACATACCGCCCACTCTTCAAGGTGTCATAACTCAATCCGTTCAAGTAAATATTAAAATCCTCACTCGTGGCAAAGTGACCCAACGAACCCCTCAACCAAGGTTTAAGCACATCAATATATTGGGTGTGTGCAGCCACTACCTGGTTCGTAGCACCATTTACAGCAGCTGCTTCACCACTCGCAACATCTATCGCATCACAAAGATCCACCAATACACCGCCCACACGCGTTGCAGTATTCGCATTTGCCGTTTCCTCATCCCGAACCACAGCAGCTGCTTTTCTTATTTCTTCAGTAGTCATAAAGTTAATTCTAAGGGTTTAGCAAAAAAGGAGTGCGCCCCACATTCACCATCAGCGTACAAGCACATTTCTCGGCTGCACGGTCGGGATGTGTGTCGGTGATGGTGGTAAGGGGCAAAGGGCGATCGGCACAACCAAGCAGCCACCGGCGTCCATCGGTCTGCGTCAGTCTGTAAGCCATAGGTTCTGCATCGGGCAAGGGGCGTTCTTTGAGCGTAGCGGTGAGTTTCGAGGCATACGTGCGCACACCATCTACATTCTCATCGCTCACCTCAAGCGCTGCCAAGCCCACAATCGGAACCACCTGCCACGGCACATACGCTGCCATGAAAGCATGCAGACCATCGGGCATCACTTGCAACAAACGCAAGTGCTTTGCAGCCACCTTCTCTATTTTGTGTATATAGCGCATTATTTAGTCCTCGTGTTTTTGCGTTTTTGTCTCGCTGTCGTCAAACTCTTCTACCAGTTGTTCTTCTACCTCCTGCACATAGCGAGCCTCGAGTTTCTTTGCCTTCTCTAAGATTCCAGGCACCACCTTAAAGCCTGCCACACTCGGATCTGCACTAATGGTGAAGCGTTGTGGCACTATCACTGAATAGTCGGGGGCATTATGCTCTTCTTTGTCGAGTTGCGTGCCCTTTAGGTAGGTGGCAGTAACCGCAGCAAAGGCCTTTGCATCTTCTTGCTCTCGTGCCATCTGCCACCCTTCCTCACATCGGCAACGAAACAGGTAGCGGTCGTAATCGCGCGTCAAGCGTCCCAAGTTGCCCAAGCAAATCTTTATGATGCGCACATCCTCATAAGCCTGCGACACGCCAATCCCATGTCGCTTTTGCAGCTCACCCACAATATCCTTATCCACCAACCGAGGGTTCTGCAACCAATAGGCATACAACTCGCGCAGTCGCAACATCCGCTGTTGCACAGCTGGAGCCAACTTTGCCTCCCGCATCTCCTCAACCGAAGCAAGCAAATAGCGTTGCGCCCTCTCCACAAATTCAGCCTTCATTCTTTTTTTTTAAAAGTTCCAGTTCCTCTAGCTCTTCTAGTAATTCTAGTTCTTCTAGTAATTCTAGCCCAGTCTAGCCCATCTATCTTTTAAACTCATCATACTTCTTCCAGTTGCGCCTATACTGTTCGTCCAAGCTCTTAAGCACCTTCAAGTGTTCGTAGCGGTCGCAAGGAGCAGCATCTTCAAGAGTCTTCAGCGTTTCAAACGTCTGCTTCATCTTAAAGTAAATCTCCCCATTCTTCTCGTACAGCGCACGGATTTCTTCGGGCAGTTCGTCGTGATCAGCCCTGCGACCTCGGTATGTGCCCTCTGGATGGTCAACATCGGTGCTCACCACAGGAGCGCCCTCGTCTAAACTCTCTTTTGCCACAGGAACCACCTCGTGCTCCATCTCCACAATGCCTTGCGCGGTCTGCCCATCGAGCAAAATGCGCAAGTGCTTTTTCAACTCATGCTCAATCACAGGCGCATAACGCTTGGGAGCAATGCAAGCACCATTATAAAGCACACGGTTGCGGTTCAGCTGCAGCAAAAGCAATGCGCCCGCAGCCACATCGCGTTCGGCAGCGGGCGCATTTAAGTAGGTTTTAATTTGATCGATCATTTCTCGGTCTCGTTAATTACACCATCGTCGGTATCAATCTTGCCCGCATAGAAGGGTGCAGGATAGATATCGGTCGACTCAATCTCTAAGTCGGTGCCACCATTGGTGCTCGAACCTTCGCCTGTGCTACCCTTGGGTTTGGTCACGGTGTTAAACATCTCGTTGCCCAACACGCGGTACTGACCATCGCGCTGTTGCACAAGGTACACAATATCGTCGTTCATAGCTATGCCACAGAAGGCTGCAGCTTCGGCACTGGTACCAGGATATGAAAGAGTGATTTTGTTAAGCACCGTGCACGAGGGCTGCTCACCCTGTGTTTCCCACTCCAAGTTGCCTTTGTTCAAGGCAAGGTCTATGCTCTTCCACTTTTTGCTTGCAGCAAGCGTAAAGTCGCCCACATACACCGCAGCCGTTTTCAGCGTAGTGCCTGTAGCCGACACGTCGGGCAAAGTGGGCCACTTCACAATGTCGCGCTTAGCAATGTAATACACCTTATTGCGAATGCCAGGAATCACACGCTGACCTTGGCAAAAGCGCAAACTATCATAAGGAGCCCCTGCAGGGCATGGATTCAAATTTTCTGCCATATCTGTTTTTTATTTTTGGGTTTTTACTTCGCCTACCTTCAACTTTGCCACCAGCAACATTTCGGGGCTAAGGGTCTTAAACTGCACACCAAATGCCATAGCTGCTTCAAGGGTCAACTTCCATGAGTCGTACTTCTCGATTGCCAACTTCTCGGCTGGGTTCTCGCCCGCACCATAGCCGTATGCCATGTTGCTCTGCGGAGCAATGTGGATGTAGGATGAGCCTTTCTTCGATGCCAAGGGGCAGAACTCCCAAAGGTTGTCGGTACCTTCAAGGAAGGTCTTCTTAAACTCTTGGTTATAGGGCAAAGCACCATGCAACATTTGGTAGTTGCGGTTATAAGCCATGTATTGTTCTTTCGAGCAATAAATCTTTACTTGCTGACCCTTCAACTCGTCGTTAGCAGCATCGAAGATGGAGTTAAACGTGTCTACCGCATTGGCGCTTGTAATGGCTTCGGTAAGTTCCATGTAGTTGCCCTTCTCAACAGAGAGGTTACCTTCTTTCTTCTCACTGTCGGTAATGGTGTCGAAACCATTAAAGAGGTCTTTGGTTGAATCGCCATCGGCATTGCGCTTAGCGTTCCAAATGGCCATATTGAGCTTTCGTCCCAATTTGCCAGCCACAAGCATCAAGATGCTCTTGTTTATATCAACTCCCTTCAAGCCCTCGCCCTGAGTCACGAGCGAGCCATAAATGGTGCCCCACACTTCGTTAGGGTCAAAGCCGTAGGCACAGTTGCCCAAGAACAACTCAAGCTCGCGCGGAGCAATGGTAAAGTTGCCGTCGGCCTTACGTGTGTTTTTGTAAGGACCAAGTTCTGCCTCACCATCAAGTTGACCAAGCACAATGTTGCCTGTCAAACCTGGAATACCCTGCATGTGCTGCAAAGTGGCTTGAGCAGCAGTGACAGGCATAATCAAAATGTCTTTTTCATACTTTGTGGCGCTCTTCTGCAATGCGCCCACTGTAGTGATTGTATTTGCCATGTTCTGAATAGTTTTCGTTTTTGGTCGTTAAATAATCGACTTGAATTTGTTGTAAAAGTTCATAGCCTCGGCACCTGCAAGGGTGTTGTCGTCAGCTTCGGCTGTAGGACTTGCCTTGCCTGTGGTGTCACCATCGAGCGCACCAAGTTCTTTCACCTTGGCTTCGGCTGCTTCCTTCTCACTCTTAAATGCAGCAAGAGCACCCTCCACAGCATTAAGTTGTTCCTTACTAAGGGTAACACTGCCATCTTCAGCAGCTGTTAAGTTTTCCAAACCAAGAGTAGCGCAAAGCAAAGTTAGCGCAACCGTCGTTGTCTTCTTGTTCATTTCGTTTTTATTGTTTGTTGTGTTTTCGGTGTCGTTTTCGGCGGTGCTTTCGGTGTGCATGGGGCCAAACAGCGAGCGCAAAAAGCCTACCACCTTGTTGAGTGCCGAATCGGTGTCTACCCCATTGGCTGTAGCATCGGGAGTGAGTGTGGGTACAACGCCCTCGTGTCGAACGCGAACAGGCAAGGGAAAACCACAAGCCACCAAATGTTCGCGAGCCGAAGCACTCAAGTCCTCGGGTTGCTGTTCTTCTTCGTCGGGGTCAATCTCATCAATCAACCCATACTCCAAAGCCTCTTCTGCAGTGATCCATCGCTCTTCGCTCATCAACGAAGCCATTTCCTTAGCTTCGCGTTTACTGCGCACCGCATAAATCGAAGCAATCACGCGGTCAATCGTGTCGAGCTTCGCCTGGTTCTTTCTAAGTTCTGCAATCTTGCTTTCAAGTTGCTCCTTGTTATAATACCCCCAAGTCTCACTAAAGCCCGAAGCCTGGTGTACAAGCATCAGTGCATAACGGCTCATCACCACCTTCTTAGCGCCCATGGCGAGGATTGTGGCTGCACTCGCAGTCATGCCCACAATGTAAGCCGTCACATCCCCATGGTCCAAAAACTGTTGGCGAATATCAAGTGCCGTCATCACATCGCCCCCATACGAGTTAATGCGAACCGTGCAAGGCTGCCCCTTCAACGGCTCAAGCTTGCTCTTCACATACCCCTTCGAAATAGGATACCCAATGTAAGAGTCAATGTCTATGTTATAATTTCGTGCCATATCCTTTTTTTCGTAACAACACCCTACGTGGCATGTTGCAAGGGCGAAGATACACCTTTAACTAAAAAAATAAAAAGACACCCAAACACACCCCCACGCCCCACAAAAACACCCCCCACACACCCAAAAACACCCACCCAAACACACAAAAAAAGCACACACCCAAAAACACACCCGAAAACAACCCAAAAACAACCCAAAAACAACCCAAAAACAACCCAAAGTCATTCCGATACCATTCCGATACCATTCCGAAGAAATACCGATACCATTTCAAAGCCATTTCAAAGCCATTTCAAAGCCCCCAAAAATCCACCAAAATACCACCCAAATACCGCCCAGATACCATCCAAATACCGCCCAAAAACCACCCAAATACCATCCAAAAACCGCCCATATACCGCCCATATACCGCCCCCAAAACCTCACTTCAGTTTTTCCACCCTAAGTTTCTTCACTCTCCCCATTTTTACGCATCTCGGCATGAGCCGAAGGCTAAAAATGTGCGGTGTCACACCTTTCCCACCCACCAACGCCCTGCACCCCCGGGGGGGCCACCCCCTCTTTTTTTTAGCGGAATATGCACTACCTCTGTTATCCACCGCCTGTCACTCGTAACACAAAAACTTGTTGCGGGAATCGCTCGCAACCGATGTAAAGGGTATCGAAGGCATCGCTACCATCCGTACGACTCTCAAGTTTGTCCTCCTCGGTCTCTGCCAACTTCTCGCCTCGCTTATCCTTCTTGCCATTATACACACCTGCGGTTTGAACCGACACCAATAGGTCTTGGTTCTGCGCCTCGTTAAAGTAAGGCACCAATCGGGCTTGACCTGCAAAGCCTCGGTTAATGAGTGTGTACTTCTCCATGTGGCGCATAGGGGCACCTATATACACAGGGCGCACACGCCATCCGTGCTTTTGCAACTCATGCGTAATCACCCACTGAAAGTCTTGATCGTTCACCGCATAGTTCGACCCTAAAGCCGTTGAATCGTAATAAAAAATCACTTCGTGCAGTGGGAAGGGTGCGTAATATTGGCAAAAGTCTGCCACGAGTTCGGGCAACTTGCGCTCGTACTTCACGTAGAAGCTCTTCACCACATTGAGCCTTCGTCGGTCCTCGTCTACCTGTCCGCACACAAGCCAGTTGATGTTGGCATTAAAGTCGAAGGCTATGATGAGGGGGTGAGTGGCAATAAGGTCGGAGTCGAGCCTGCAGGTGTTAGCAGCTGTACCTATGGCTTTAAAGTCGTAGCCTAGAGCATCGAGTTTGCTATGGTCGGTGGCTGTATACTTGTTGCGCGGTTGCATCGACGAGTAGAAGCCATCCTTCAGAATGCTCACCGACTGACACAGAATGCTGGTGCGAAACACCATTGGGGGCAAGTCGCGACGCATTTGTTTGATCCATGCCTCGCCAAGCACCTCGATGTTGGTGAGCGAGGAGTAGCGCCTAAATAGTGTAGCATGCTTGCGCAAGGTGCTGAGCACACGTTGCACCTCGGCAAGTTTGCGAGGCAAGTATGGGGTTGTATCGCCTTGCGCAATGCGCCAACTCACCGAGAGTTCTTCGGCTGTTAGGGCTTCGATGGTGCTAATGAGTTCAGGGTCGAGGTCTTTTTCGTAGCGCATAAACCACGATCCTGTTTTGGTCACGGGCATATCGCTTGTAACGAGCATGCCGTGGTGAAAGGGCAAGTCGCCAAACTCGCGCTGCTGTCCGCGGTTAGCAGGGAAGGTTTCGTCTTTAAGGCGCTCAAAGTTTACAAACTTGGCTTCGTCTATGTCGATGTAGTCGAAACTCTTTGAATTACTTGTGCCCACGCGGTCTTGACTGATTATCTGACCAATGGCTCCCGTGTAAAACGAGATGACGTTTTCCCAATTATCGGGCACCACAATGGGATCGGGCCAGCCAAGGGCTCGCGGTGGACGGTGGCCAATGTCCCAATGCACACCCCGATGGTAGCCCCAATCCTCCCAATGTTGGAACATCGATGGTAAGGTGTTGGTTTTGGCACGTATGGCGGTAGGTGTGACAAAAGCAGTTGTGCTACGTGGCATCTGCTGAAAGTTGCGCAGATTTATCCAAGCATGCAGCACGCTCTTGCCTGTGCCTCGACCTGCCACTATCACGTTGGTGTGCGCGTCGATGGCACACACCTCGCGCTGCATGCGGTTAAAAAATACTTCCATAAATATGTTTATTTTGTTTGTTCATTTTTTACCGACCTTATGGCAGTGTTTTTTACCTAAAATTATGCCATAGGTCTCATACGATCTGCGCATGCGGTAAAACTTTTGGCGCACGCCTTCGCGATAGTCTATGTCTATGCCCTGACTCTGGCACCAATCGTCGATGGCTCGGTTCAGTCCATCGGCATGTATCTTGGGCGCAAGATCGCTCCATAGGTGGATGCGGAACAGGCTAACTAAGGCTGCACACATCTTGGCGTTGGCACGGCGCGATAGGTGGTGGTAGTATTCGGGACGGCGATGCGCACTGTCGGGAATGACCACCCTAACGCATTTAAGCGAGTTCTTATCTTCGTTTGCGATAGCTGACGCATGAGGCACACGCTGCACCAAACGCAGCAACAAGTGGTTTTCGTAGCTTTGCGCAGGAAACCGAACAGGCTCGCCAAATGCGTGAGTAAGCCATTGGCGCAGATAAGGTTCAAGACGTAATAGCACGGTAATGTCTTTCATCAATAAAAAAGATTTTAGCTGAATAAGTAAAAGGATGTATACGCACACAAATTTACAAAAAACACTTCAAATACAATAAACACAAACACATTTGCATGAATCCTTACCCAAAACCATAGCGAGCAAACGCACAGCATGCACTATGCCCAAAAACACAGCATGCTGCGCTCGTCATTCAGGGTTTATAGGGGTAAACAGCCCTACTCACCCAAACAGCATCTTTTGCGCACACGCGTAGTTTTTTTCGTTATCGCACTGACTACAACACTACATGCTTGATTTTCAACAACTTACGTCACTACAACCCCACTACATTGTAGTCAGAGCAACTTTCGTTGTAGTCAGTTGTAGTCAAATGTAGTGAGTTTTTTGCCCTCCTCCGCCTTTCATAACTCATTAATAATCAATTATTTATAACATTGTAGTAAAATGTAGTGAATGTAGTCAAGAAATAAGGGGTCGCGAGAGAAAGTTGCACAGAATTGTGGCTTTTCTTCTTTTTTTATGAAAAAACCACCCCTCCTAATTACTTGTTGGGGTACAAAAAAGCCCCCAACTCGTGGGGGCTCTCAAGCACAGTGTCAGATGCTTTTATGGATTTCGCTTGAGACACTTATCATTTTGCTACCTAACGTCTTAAACGAGTCGGAAAGCATTTTGAGTTCTTCTGTTGTAAATGCAGCGGGTTTGCCATTCACTATGCTTCCATTTAATCTTTGCGAAAGCCATGAACGCTCTTTGCCAAAAAACCTTTGAGAAATATACGACATCGACACCGCATCTCGCACATCGGCCAATAATGAGGAAATGTCTACATCGTCGCGTTTACGACCACGCTTTAACATCGTACGGACGTAAAGTGCTGCTTCTCGCTCTTCTTCGGGAGTGTTGGCCATGGCAAATGCCTCGTCTAAGAGTTTGGTGCTTAGATTGGGATCTTTGTCGTTTATCACGGCGTAACTCTCCTCTAATTTACGTCTGATTTCTTCCTTCATATTATAGATAATTTAAACTGAGTTTCTAAAAAAGATTTCGCAAACCTTTTAGTAAAAAGGGAAGTCCTACCCCACATCCGTGGAGCAAGGCAGGACGCCCTAATTTACTTTCATTCCTTTTCTGAATACTTCTCGATTGCGTCGAACACTGCAAAGAAGAATTCTTCAAGAAATTCCGATTCGGTGAGTCTTCCGCTGCTAAGCAGAGTCTTCTCGTTTCGGAAGAGGTATCTGAATTTGTTCAGAATATCCTCCCAGTCCTTTAGACTGTTGTCTGCGAAACCCATTGTCTTTGATTTTTAAGACATTGCAAAGATAATAAACAAAACGATATTGCGCAATTTTTTTTTCATTTTTTTTTGAGTTTACACATAAAAAAAGCCCCGTGCTATCCTCACGGACCGCACAGGGCACACTTAAACAATTAATCCTAATCAAATCAATCAACTCATCTTTTCAGCCAGTTTCTTTACCAACTTCGCAAACTCTATGCGCATGGTTTTGCCGTCGTATTGTCTGAGCCGTTCAAACTCCTTGGGAAACTCCCAGTGTACAACTTTGTGTAGTTCTTCGAAGGCATCTAACAAGCTTAAGCAAAATTCGGGATTCTTCAACGCTGCACCTACCAACCAATTTGTGATAGATTCGCGTGTTAGGTTCCATGCCCTTGCGCTAAAATGGCTTTTCAAGTCCGTGTCAGTTTTTGTGCTGTCGTCTTCGATGAAGAGCAACACGCGACGTTGCTCGAGATCTTTGTTCACATAGTTTTCTAAACATTGCACTATTTCTCTAATTTCGACTTTAAAGTCGTTGGGAGTTGCTGTGCGAAGTTCGCATTTTTTAATGTCTATTACCATAATCTTTTTTGTTTGTGGGGTTTATAATGTTTCTTTGTTAAGTTCGTCCATGAGGTTTTGAGCACGCGAATAGCCCACCCAATCAGAATCGTCATCAAACTCTTTGATGGTTACCCAAAACCACATCACGCGCATTTGCACTGCGTAGACGTTGATTCGTGGGGCAACATCCATGTATTGTGTGTTCAGCCAAACGTCTACATCCTCGCGCTCATACTTTTTTATTCTGTACTTTCTTTTCATTTGTAGTCCTCCTCTAATTCAAGCAACTTCAAAATTTTATCCTTGTATATGCCCCAATCTTCATTAAACATCCTACCTCCTTTACGTCCGTCCAAGAAGGTTTGAGCAAAGTCGCGTGTATATTTGCTCATCTCGTCTATGCTCTTGTTGAACTGCTTTTTATCTTCTCCGAGCAATAGCTTGTGTTTTGATAGCTTTTCGCCTGCTTCATCATAGAAGTCTTGCGCAATCACAAAGAGCAAGAATGCTGAACTAATTAGTCTGTCGCACTTATCAAGTGTTCCGTCTGCTTTTGCTTCTTCGATTAGTTTCTTTCTCGGTTTCATTCTTCGGGATTGTTTGTTGTTCCAAATAAGTGTTCGTTGCCTTCGTAGGGGATGCACTGACACCATACGCCACGGAAGCACCTTACATTGAAGCCTTCGTTTTCTTCTTGTTTCTCAAAAAAGTCGCATCGCCACCTCTCGCTGTCTAAATCTCGCACAAGCACCTTATCAAATGGCTTGAACTGATGTTTGGTTCCTTGGTCGGGCACTTGGTCATTCGCTCCAAACTTGCTCCAATCACGTTGGTCTTTTGATGGGAAGAGCGTAGGCTCTTTATGCGCAGTCATGTTTTTCCCATCCTTGTCAAATTTCATTATATAATTTTCAAATTCAAGGCAAGAAACCACTATTGGATATATAGTGTTATCCTTAACTTTTACAAGTTCAACTTCTCCGTAAAGTGAGCTATAAAGCTTCATCCCTTTCGGGCACTTCTTCAAAATTTCTGCAATGTTCATAATTACTTAGTTATTAAATTAAACACCTGTACTACCTAATCCGTCTTCACCTCGGTCGCCTTCGCCAAGCGCTTCCACCTGTTGGTAACACACCTCGGGCACGGGCATAACCACGGCTTGTGCTATGCGATCGCCAAGTTTGTAGCAAGAGGTCAGCCCTTTAAACACGACGTGAATCTCGCCACGGTAGCCCGAATCTATCACAGCTACACAGTTGGTCATCAATGCTGCATGCTTATAGCACGACGAGCGAGGAAAGATAAACATGGCGTAACCTCTCGGAACCTCTACGCTCAAACCTGTGCCATACACATAGCAGTTGTTCTCAATGTCCATTTGTCGAGAGTTCGCCACCAAGTCAAAGCCTGCATCGCCTGGGTGCATGCGTCGAGGCAGGGCAGCATAACGACCACGACACACGGCTTTAATTGTTACTTGTTCTTGTTTCATAGTGGGGTGTATTTTTTAAATTGAGTTTGTGTCATTGTTATTTGTTTTTAGTTATCGTAAAACCTCTTCTTTCTAATTCTTTAACAAGGTAAGAATCATCAAGTTCGCTGATAAATCTCTGTTGTGAATCTTCAGTGCATTCATAAAATATATTTTTAATCACTGTTGATTGTTTGGATTCTGAAACATACCTAAGGATTTCAGTATCTTCAATCATTGCTTCAATTTCTACTTCCATGTCTTTTTGTTTTTATCAGGGTTTGTTCTAAATAAATTTGGGTTTTTGGCTCTCAATTCCTTGTGAATCTTTGCCATGTATTTATTGTTTAACCAGTTGATCGTTCTGCCAACCGAAGTCTGATGGTTAACTACAGCACATGCTTTTGTTT
Organism: uncultured Prevotella sp.; assembly: GCA_900543155.1. Lineage (GTDB taxonomy): Bacteria > Bacteroidota > Bacteroidia > Bacteroidales > Bacteroidaceae > Alloprevotella. The sequence continues at coordinate 20,308 of UQQN01000011.1, read as the reverse complement.
CACGGCTCCGTATAATACTGCCATAATTCTTGGGGCGTGGTGTGCCATGATCCCGTAGCTTGGTTTCTATCTCAAATTTGCGCTTGAGGATCTTTCGCGCTTGTCTTAGCTTCATATCAAAAACTTTTTTAGGGGTTAAAAATTAGGGCGTAGATGTAGGGCTGTGTTAGGGTTGTCAGTATACCCTTGGCAAGGATAACCCGCACCGCCCGAATAGTTACAGTTGCAAAGCCCCTCTTGACCGCGTCGGCACTTGGCACAGGGCCTTGGCAACTCTTTTTCCGTTTCGTTCTTTTTCATAATCCATTATTGTTGGTTAGTCAGTAAATCCACCACTTAGCTGGTCTTCGAGTTCAATGCCATACCTTTCCACTATCTTGTCATAGTTAAAACACATAGCTTGCAACACTTGTTCTTTGTCGCGCGTATGACCATCGCCCGTAACCACTACTTGCTTTATGCCGTGAATAATCTGTTTGAAACGCACACTTCGCGCATAACCCAAAAAGTAGTCCGAGTTCTCGAGGTATATCTTCAGCGAATCCTCAGGCAAGGCCGAGTCACCCGTTTGCAAAGCTGCACGCTTGTAGAGGCTAAATAATCGGCTCTTGTTCACGTAGATCACGCGCCTTGGAGTGCCAAAGTCAAACTCTTGCTTCGTAGTGCGCAGCGTTTGCAAGGTGGCTATCTTATAGTCGGCAGTGGCAAACACCTCGCCCGTGTTCTTCAAGTAAGCCACAGCCGTCCAGAACACAGCGAGCTCGTTACCCGTGTTCAATATGTCGTTCTGCGTCTTGATGCCATCCACGCACAAGCGCAACACCTCGGCATAGTGAAACGGAAAGTCCAACTTCGCCTCAAGCACCTTAAACGCTGCTGCCACCTTACACCAATTCTCCACAATACGAGTGTCCAAACGTGCATAATCCGTCATGCGGTTCACCTCGTCGCGCACCAAAGCATAGTTATCGGCAAAGTTGGCTGCAAAGTGTTTACGATGCTTCAACACTTCAATCGTCAAAAACGACAAACCAAACTTTTGCACCTCGCGTAGCGCTGCAAAGCGTCGGCACTCTTCGGTGCTAAACTCCGATCGAGGAAACGACAAGAACAAACAACGCGAAAACAATGCTGGGTCAGCAGTCGGCATTTCCTGTCCCGAAACTATCACACCGCTCTTCACACTCGTCATAATGCGAGCGTCAAACGCTGCACCCGACATCTTCACACGTCCCACACCGTCATACAGTCCCTTCAAGAACTCAATCTTGTCAGGGCGAATGTCGTTTTTATACTCGTCGAGATGCACAAGAGCATTCGAGGCAAAAGCCACGTCGTCGTTCAGTGCCGTAGCCGTAGAGTTGCGCAAGTTGGGTGGCTTATTGTCGCTCACAAAAAACGCCATCAGCGCAGCACCCAGTTCAGTCTTACCCGAACCCTTAGGACCAAACAAATTCAGCAAAGGGAAGGAGCGTGTGCTATCCGTCACCACATCCCTAAACAAGGCAGCCAACCAATAACACAAACCCACTATACCATTGTTGCCATACACCATTACAAAGTCCTCCATATACCCCCTAAAAGGCACATTCTGCAAGGTTTGATGGATAAACTTGCGCTCACGCTCAAACTTCTTGCGGTCTTCCTTATAAAGTTTCGAGGCTGCGGGTATATACCAATTCTCGCCACTCTGCAATCGGCACACGCCAAACTCATCAGCCTTTCTAAACGAGCCATCCATCCACACACCATTGCCAAAGGCATAAAAGCCTGCTTGGTTCCACCCCAACTGCTTAATGAGTCGTGAGGTCTCCGTGTTTTCGTAGAGATAAGTCTTGAGCTTCATCAGTTCGCGGTCGCCTGCCATCCACATGTAGTTACCAATACTCTCAATGCGTTGCCTAAACTTGCTCAAACTCACTAAGTCCTCAATCGACATTTCTACCACATCTTCAGCACCCTTATTGTTCTTTATATAAAAGATGCGCTTCGGCTGATCAGCATCCTTAATGTGAAACACAGGTTTCATCGTAAAGTTGCTCCACTGAATTTCCGAGCCCTTCTCCGTCTGACCCCAATAACCGCCCGCCTCCTTATAGAAGCCATACTCCCTAAGGTCAATCTCGCCATTCTTGCGCTTATCCGTCTTCTCGCGGTCCCATCGCACCTTCTGTATCAGTCCACGCCAAAACTCCTTACCTCTGCGCACCTTGTTAAGGCCGTCAATCAACATCTCCAGTAGCGTGTCATCAACCACATACGATGCCAACGTAGCCACTTGCTTTAGCGCTGCACTCAGTCGGTCGCTCGGAGCATCCTTGTCTATAATCTTTTGCGCAGCCCACGTCACAAAGTCCTCCTCCTTTAGCTCATTCAGCCTTGCGCTGGTCGTAAAAAAGTCGCCAGGGTCCTGCTTCAAGTTACCCTCTTTGCAAGGCAGTTCGCGCACAGTCACGTTCAACCCCTGCTTCATGGCCAACTCACCATTGCGCAGCACATAACCAATGCCCGTACCATAACGCTTGCCCATGGGCACAGGGTCGGCATCGTTAATAAAGCACACGTTCGTAGCAGCCTTTTTCACTAACTCAAACTGCTTCTCCGTCCAGTTACCGCCCAACGTAGCCACCACGTTATCGATACCCACCGAGTGCATCTTCATCGCATCAGGCGCACCTTCAACCAAATACATGCGCTCCTCCTTGCGAGCCTGCGCAAAAGCCACATTCATGCCAAACACCGTGTCACCCTTATGATACACCTCACTCTCCTTAGAGTTCACATACTTAGCAGCGTCCACATTGTCCACAAGGTTACGGGCAGTAAAGCCTATCACTTCGCCACGTCGGTCCGTAATCGGAATCACCAATCGTCCACGCAAAAAGTCATACACCCGTCCATTCTCCTCCTTGCGCTTCAGCAGCCCAAGTTCTATCAACAACTCTTGGCTCTCGCCCATCTTGCGTGCCCACTCAGTCAGCGTGTTCCATTTGTTAGGGGCATAACCCATTTTTGCCTCCTCCACATACTTCTTGCCAAACCGTTGATGCGCATAATTCAGCGCAGTCACCGCGTCCGCATTACTGCCATCGTGCAGCAACGAGCCATAAAGCTCCGCCACCTTCTTGTTCAGTCGCGTCATCGCCTCGCGCTTCAGCCGTTGTTGCTCCGTGTTGGCATCCTCGGTGGCTTCGTTCTCCACCTCAATGTGCGCACGTTCAGCAAGCCTCTTCACAGCCTCTACAAACGTCAGCCCCTCGCGCTTCATCACATAACTTATCACGTTGCCTCCTTCTTGGCAACCACCAAAGCAGTACCACAACTGTCTACTTGGCGACACATAAAAACTCGGAGTCTTCTCCTCGTGAAACGGACAGCAAGCCACCAAGTCCTTACCCCGCTTCGTTAGCGCCACACCGCTCTCACGCACCACGTCCTCAAGGATCGTGCGGTCCAGCACCAGGTCAATCGTTTCTTTACTAATCATTCTTTATCGTTTTTTTTATGGATGCAATATCAGCGTGGGCCATACGCACACATACAAGCAGTCATGCCCACCCTTAAATTAAAGTTGCGGTGAGGTGGGGAGTCGAACCCCACTAATGTTCCGATTTTACAGCTGCCTATCCCATTAACAGCCTATCCCACCAAGGTGGTGCCCACGGGCTTCACAGCAGGCAAGCACAAAAAAATAGTAACCAATGAGTAAAGTGTAAAAATCTTCACACCATAAAAAAAACAATGTGCCGAGTCGCGGAGTCGAACCGCAATTTGCAAGCGTCATCACAAACGCACACCGCCACCGCCATGCCACCACTCCTTTTAATAAACATGTTAATATTCACTGTTTCGTGCAGCCCGCCATACAAGCAATAAAACCTCAGGCGCAAGCCACACAATTTGGCACAACACATGCAGCAGTCACCACGTTGCTCTGCTCACACAACCCTGCTCGGCATTTCCGTTTCATTAGTTACCACGCACACCATCACGCCCAGCCACATACGCCTCCACCAACTCGTGCTCGCTCCAGTCAGGATGAGCATTCACCATCGCACCATAGCTGCCGTTATTCTTCATCTCGGTCAACACATGGTCCTCATAGTCCATCCGCCCAGCCATCGCAAAGCCCACACACATCACCACACCACACAACAACCACTTAGCACCTCGCGCCACAGCATCTAAAGTCACACACCATTTCATATTCAATCTTTTTTTTCGTTGTTAATAATCTTATAGCTCACATATAGCACCCAGGCACATCGCCACGCATAGCAGCCACCACATGCACCACCGTGCACAAACCCTATACCACTCGATGTCTTCACACCCCACACCCCCGCGCAGTCCTTTTAGGGGATATGTCATAGTGTCAGCGTAACGCGTTGGCACGTCACCTCCCAAGCACCATTTGTTTTCAGTTATTGTCTTCTACTTCTTACGTGCCGAACGTTTTCGTTAAGCCAAATGAGCAGAACCGAGCTTGCTCGAGTTATGCCATGGCGAGAAAACGAAGGATGAAATCCAACTCTATCTATAAAAGTCGTCCCACACGCGCAGAATCTCACTACCCAAGATAAAACGCCTACAGTCAACCTTCCTATACTCACACTTAATCCAGCCCTTGTTAATCCAATCATACATCGCTCTGTGCGATATACCTAAAGCCTTGCGAGCATCGGTCACAGTGTAACGCCCATCGGGCTCCACCTTTGGTCTCACATCAGTCATCTTCATGTCCTCCTTTCTTTTCTTTCATATTCGGTTCGTCACTCACAGCAGCAGTGGGGGGCTGCAGGGGAAAATCCGTAGGTCGTGCACGTCGTTCCACAATCACACGCTTCCTCGGCATACCCTTAGCGTCAACCACCTCGGTAACCTTCACCAACCACTGTTCCCATCCACATTCAGCATTCAACCGCATCTTGGCCATATACATAGCCTGTGGACTACCTACCATCACCAGGGGCAACGAAATCTGTGTACCAACCCCCATCGCACGCATCGTCCGCGTTGGACTCCACGTCTTCACAATCCTATTTTTTTTATCCATTTTGCTTGTAAACATAACCTTTATTCTACGAACGTAGAGGGTTTATTTACGGTCGAGGAGCACGTTTATGAGGCGTTCTTTTTCAGCGAGTAGGGCATTTAGAGAGGAGATTTTTTGCTTTAATAATTGCACATCTTTTTCGGCTTCGGAAGTATCAGAAGCCCCGTAATTACTGACTTCTAAGCTACCTGACGAGTTTACTTGTGCCGTGTTATGATGTCCACTCACATGCACAGAACTCGAGCCTTCTTCAGGCAACAGCATCTCCCCCTCCCCCGTTAGCAACCAATTACCATCAACTTGAGGAAGAGCACGCTTTATACGCTCGGGATCGAAGTTATTACGCGCTAACCATGTTGCTATAGTACTGATATTAATGCCCGATACTCTAGCAAATGAACTCTGATTACCTTTCCCAAATGCGCCAATTAACTGTTCTAATTGTCCTAAATTCTTCATATTATTGTTCTTTGTTTCTTATTTCATATTCTCATCTGAAAATATTTGCATTTTCATTTGGGAAATGTTTCCCATTTGCACTATATTTGCAGCACATAACCGCGTTACTTAACATTGTTAATAATACAAAGGTATAGAATAAAGGTTATGTTTACTATAATACAAAACACCGCGCTCCCCTACCATCCCAATGGTAAGGGAGCGCAGTTTTATTTGCATAAGTTCATTTGCAATAAAAAGGGCTTTCCCGTTAAGAAAAGCCCATAACACATGCCACAATCTCACAACATAACATCACAACAATTCAAATAAGCAATCACCTTATCCACAGCCTCGTCAACCTTCTTATAATTACGCCGTATATAAATATCAGCCATCGGATAAGGCGACCTATGACCCAATGCAGCATCTATCACCGCATCAGGCACATCCACCTCAGCTGCCAACGTAGCCCAAGTATGCCTTGCCCAATACGATGTCAACTCAGGGAATAAACCCTCATACACCTTCTCACGCTTCAACTTACGCCCCCTGCCCTTAGCCCTCACATATACGTAGCTCGAAGGACCTACCTTCTGCAGCGCCATATTCATCCTGTGCAACCTATCATGCCAAGCCCCTACACCCACACAGTCCTCACCAAAACACACTAACCTATCCCTCCCCGCATACCTCTCAATAATATCCCAAGCCACATCAGGCACCTTCATCCTACAAGGCACCCCCGTCTTACTCCTCCTAAACTCTATCACATCACCCCTCCTAATCTTAGGTAGCGCCACCAAATCTACCATGTTTATCCCACACAAGTAAAACGACAACATAAACATATCCACGTACTTACGCTGCCAATCCTCACAAGGATAATCCCGCAACCGCCTCAAATCCTGCACCGTCAGCGATCTTTTCATCGTGGCTTGTTTCTTAATCCTGAAGCGCCTAAACGGATACACATCAGCCCCCACAACCTCCTCATCTATCGCAGCATTAAACAGGGCCCTAATATTCCTCAAATGAATCCCCCTCGCATTCACACCACACGTCTCACCCATCCAAGCCTCAAAGTCCTTCAGCCACCCCACCTTTATATCCTCAAAAGTCAACTGCTCAAGGTCACAATATTTCCCAATCTTCTTAACCGTACCCTCATACACCCCTCTCGTCCTCTCATTCCTAATTCTTGCCACATACCTATTGGCGAACTCCTTGAAAGTCCCCACCTTGCCCACACATCTCCCCTTAGCATCTAGGTTTAAATACTTCAGTGCAGCCTTCTTTAAGTCCGTTCCCTTCATCGAGTTCACGTCCACGCTCAAGGCAAGTTCTTCTATCGCCAGCTGCACCCTAACCATTTTCTCTTTTAGCATATTGGTTAGCTTATCAGCAAGTGGCACCCTCCTCATCACGCGTCCGTTCCCCCAATCACCCTCCATCAGTGCCACCCCTGTAGGAATCAGTCCTGTGCTTCCCTGGTTATATACAGCCAAATATAATCTTCCCCTACCGTCCTTATCTAATTTCCTTAAATCCAAATACCATTTTAATTTATAAGCCATGCCAAACTCAATTTTTCAGCGTTAATAATTGTATTCAAAATCAGTAAAAACACGTTTTTTGCCTTTTTTTGTGAGAAACCTGTGAAAAAGCCACACAAAGCGACACAAAAGTGCATAAAAACACATAAATAATTGGTCGTAATTAACAAAATATAACTGAAAAATGAGCCATATACAACGAAAAAACCGTTAGCTCTCAAGTCATAAATCCTTGAAAACCAACGGTTTAAAATGTTTGTCGGGGCGACGGGATTCGAACCCACGACCCCCTGCTCCCAAAGCAGGTGCGCTAACCGGACTGCGCTACGCCCCGTTGCAAATAAGTAAATTCCTTTTTGCGAGTGCAAAGGTAGTAAAATTATTTCAAATACCAACTTTTTACGCTTATTTTTTGAAGAATCTTGAACTTTATGCTGTTAATCTGTTAGAACTACATTCGTTTTCTACATTTAATAACAGCTATTCAAAGGGCAAGATTACTAAGCACCCACAAAAAATATGGGAAACTTTAATAAGTAAATACTCCTCAGTAAACCTATTCATCTATTTTTTTGCCTCTCTTCTAAGCTGATAAGTATTATACAAATTGTGCCATATACTGTAAAAACCACCAGCTAAGGACGTTACAGGGTCGAGGAAGGTGTATCCCATCCAAATGGCAAAAACCGTATTTTTTTGTCCAAGAGACTGACACGTGCTTACCGAACGATTATAATGACGACCAATTATACGACCTATAGCAAACTGTATGATGCAGCAAAATAACGAAGCTATGCAAATTCCCCCAATAAGAGACAGAGAGTTATGTGTGTGCATAATGCTACGAGTAGTAACAGCTATGGCAATGCTTAATGCTACTGCCCAAAGATAAAAAGCAAGATTGTGAAAAGACACAAGCCAATCATGTAAATGGGGCAACAACCATCGCACTAACTGTGCAGCTATAAGCGGACATATCAACATAGGGAAAACACGTTGCATAATAGACCAAAAAGCTGTAAGGAAGGATAAACCCACATGTCCACCCACTAAGGGGATAAAGACAGGAACAACAACAGATACAGCCAAATTGATAAGCAAAGTATACATGGTAATATCCGCACCATCACCATGCAATTTTTGCGTGACTACTGCCGCAGACGTGGCTGTGGGACATATCAAGCAAAGTGCTGCAGCCTCAACCACCACACGACTACTCATCGTGGGCAAAAAATGCACCAATAAGCAAAGCAACGAAAAACTTCCACACTGAATAAGCAACAACCATAAATGCGAAATACGCGGTCGTAATTGTTTCACGTCTATTTTACAGAACGAAAGAAACAACATTGAGAAAATAAGCACTGGTTGTACAATAGCAACCGTTGGAGCTGCATAAGGACGTGTAAAGTTTAATACGGATAAATGCGAATACACAAGATAGGCTAATGCTCCCGTAACAATAGCTATGGGCAAAGTCCAATTCTTTACAAAACGTAATAAAAAGTTTTCGGTACTCATCACACAAAATATGTTTTATATTTTCTCTTGTTAAAAAAACTCTTTTCAAAACTTCAAAACGCCCCATTCAAAAGATTAAGAAATCGCCGAAAAATTTATCTGCGTTTTCTTTAACATGTCAAGATGTGACCAAATAATTGCATTTTGTGGTAGCGATTGTTGTGGATCTTGCTCAAGGACCTCTTTCGCTGCCTCACGAGCTAATTCCATCAAGTCTTGATCTTTCACAATATTGGCTATCTTCAAATCGAAAGGCATGCCACTTTGTGCTGTACCTTCAAGATCGCCCGGACCGCGAAGTTTCATATCTTCCTCAGCAATAACAAATCCGTCTGTGCTCTCTACAAGTACTTGCATACGTCGTTGCGAGTTTTCAGCAAGTTTATCTTTTGTCATCAAAATACAATAAGATTGTTCAGCACCACGCCCCACACGACCACGCAATTGATGCAACTGAGCAAGACCAAAGCGCTCGGCATTTTCGATTACCATTACCGAAGCATTAGGCACATTTACACCTACCTCGATCACCGTAGTCGAAACAAGAATTTGCGTTTTCTGTGCCTTAAAATCAGCCATTGCCTCTTCTTTTTCAGCAGGTTTCATTTTACCATGCACCATGCCCACCTTGTAGTTTTTGAAAACGTCTACTAACAAGTCATAACCATTCTGCAAGTCGTGAAGGTCGAGTTTTTCGTTTTCCTTAATCAGAGGATAAACCACATAAACTTGACGTCCGAGTTGCAACTGATAAAGCATGCCCTGATACAACTTTTCGCGATCAGACTGTCGGTAATGCACTGTCTGAATAGGCTTTCGTCCGGGAGGAAGTTGATCTATCACACTCACATCCAAGTCGCCATACACAGTCATAGCCAATGTGCGAGGAATGGGAGTTGCTGTCATCACCAAAATATGGGGAGGCTTTGCATTCTTCGACCACAATTTTGCACGTTGTTTCACGCCAAAACGATGTTGTTCATCAATCACCACAAGTCCCACGTTCGAGAAAACCACATTCGGTTCAATAAGTGCGTGTGTACCCACAAGAATGTCAACACTACCATCGCTCACCCCTTGCAACACCTGTTTTCTGCGTTTACCCTTCACATTACCTGTAAGCAATTCTACCTTTAAAGGCAGTTTTTCAAGATACGAAGAAATCGAAGCAAAATGCTGTTCAGCAAGAATTTCAGTAGGAGCCATTATGCAAGCCTGAAAATGATTGTCTACAGCAAGCAAACTACATAAAAGTGCCACCATCGTTTTGCCACTTCCCACATCACCTTGCAAGAGTCTATTCATTTGGCTACCCGTAGAAACATCCTTTCTGATTTCGCGCACCACACGCTTTTGTGCTTCTGTGAGCGTAAAAGGCAAACACTCGTTATAAAAACGCATAAAGTTCTCCCCCACTCTATTAAACACATATCCATCGTAATGGAGTTTACGATTTTGCGTATAGCGCAATATGTCGAGTTGCAAGTAAAAGAGTTCCTCAAACTTCATTCTACGACTTGCTTCGGGCAAATCGGTAGACTTTACGGGTTTATGAAGTGTGTGTAAGGCTCTATTTATCCCTTGCAAAGCATAGCGTTTTAGAATGTAATCGGGCAAAGTTTCGGCAATCGGCATATTCCCCAACAAGGCAAAAGCACGATCAACCAAGTCTGACATATTTCTTGAACTAAAACCTTGTCGTTTCATGCGCTCACTGGTATGATAGTGAGGTTGCATGGTTAGCGGTTGATTCAAGAAAGTCTCTGCATCTTCAAGTTCTGGATGCACAATGCTTATGCGCCCATTAAAACTATTGGGTTTGCCAAGCAAAATATAGTTGTGGTTATATTGCAGTTTTTTGTCGAAAACTTTTATGCTGTTAAACCACACAAGTTCGATATAGCCAGTACCGTCCGAGAAAGAGGCAACCAAACGTTCACGTCGTCCAGTCCCCTCAATAACCTTCGAGGTAATTTGTCCTTTCAGCACCACATAGGGCATGCCGTCCACCAAGTCACGCACTTGGTAGATTACGCTACGGTCTATATATTTATAGGGGAAAGTATACAATAAATCACGAAGGGTGAAGATACCCAAATCTTCACCCAACGTTTTAGCTCTTAAGGGACCGACCCCTTTAAGATATTTAATATCTGTTTGAAGCGGATTCAGCATTATTGTTTGCTAAATTTTCATGAAGCACACGCCCTAACATGGGCGTTCCTTCAAAAAAACATCTATCAGCCTTTAAACTTTAATACTTGGTTCACAGAACTGTCAAATCCAGCAAAAAGCATATCGTGTTCAACCTGGTCAACAACAGCAGCATTATCAACCAAGCGACGTGCTATAGCAAAAGCAAACAAACGTGTAGCTGCAGGTCCTGCAGCAGTAATAAGGTTATCGTGTTCAATCACTAGAGCCTCGCGATGCACAGTAGCACCCTCAAGATATTGTTCGAGTCCAGGGTATACCGTTGCATGTTTATCTTTCAACACACCCGCTGCACCGAGCACCATCGGAGCTGCACAAATAGCTGCAATAAGGATTCCATCACTAGCATAATTGCTAATAACCATGCGGATTACAGAATTCTTATACATAGTTTCTGCACCCTTTGAACCACCAGGCAACACTAAAGCCTCGCAGTCAACAATGTGATTTTTGCGGAACAAGCTATCAGCTTTAATAATAATTCCGTGCGCACCAGTTACCACACGTTTTCCAGTAACACTGAGAGTTTGCACTTGCAAACCACAACGGCGCAAGATATCGATGGTACCAATTGTTTCAATTTCTTCGAAACCATCAGCAAGCAATAAATAAACCATTTCCTTCTTTTTTCGAAAAATGTTATAGTTATATGTAATTTAGGTTCAAATCTTTAGAACCGTGCTTATTTTAAGCAGTTAAGATACTCCTTAATCGTTTCTCTTAATCCCAAGTAGAGGGCGTCACAAATTAATGCATGACCGATACTAACCTCGTCAACCCAAGGGATACAAGCGTGGAAGTATGCTAAGTTTTGCAAACTAAGGTCGTGTCCGGCATTTAACCCCAACCCTATTTCGCGACAATGACGAGCAGCCTCTATAAAAGGAGCAATAGCCTTTTCTCTGTCCGTAGCATATTGCGAAGCATAAGGTTCAGTATAGAGTTCCACACGGTCTGCCCCAATTTGTTTGGCATAATCAGCCATTTCTTTATCGGGATCAATAAAAATGCTTACTCTAATACCCGCATCCTTAAAACGTTTTACAATCGGTGTAAGAAATTCAATATTATTCTTTGTATCCCATCCGTGGTTCGAAGTCAACTGATCGGGAGCATCGGGCACCAATGTAACTTGAGCAGGCTTAGCTTTTATCACAAGATTGCAAAAATCCTCACTTGGATAGCCTTCTATGTTAAACTCTGTAGAGAGTTGCGGTCGCAGATCAAAAACATCTTGATGACGAATATGTCTTTCATCCGGTCTGGGATGAACCGTAATGCCCTGTGCACCGAATCGTTCACAATCCAATGCCACACGTACCACATCAGGATTATTACCACCACGCGCATTGCGTAAAGTGGCTATTTTATTAATATTTACACTTAACTTTGTCATGTTAATTGATCGATAATCCAAACGAAAGATGTAAATTTGCGCTTGTTAGTTTTTTGTTTGATACAAAAGTACGATTTTTTATAATTCCGCGTACACCTCTATATCAAAATTTAAGATTCTAACCCTAACAATTAAATTATTTTAGCCTGATATGAATTATTCAAATCTCAAATTTGCTTTATTCGGCAACATATATCAAACTAAAAAAACCAATATGTGGCGCGTATTTTTAAGAAACTTGAAGAATTAGGTGTCCAAATATGGGTAGAGAGCGACTTTGCCGATTTCATAGATCACAACTTAGATGTAGTGCTAAACAATGTTGAAATATTCAGCAAGGAAACACTTCCCCAAGTTGATGTAGCTATTTCGATTGGTGGCGATGGCACCTTTTTAGGCACCGCAGCCTTAGTGGGTTCAAGCGGTATACCCATTCTTGGCATTAACACTGGACGCTTAGGATTTCTTGCCGACATCTCGCCCGAGAACATCAACACCTCGCTCGAAGCACTTTGCAAAGGCGATTATGTGATAGAAAACCGCAAGGCATTAGAGGTAATGAAAAATGGGGTACGATCAGACTTTTATCCCTTTGCCTTAAACGAAGTTGCTGTGTTAAAGCACGACAATTCTTCGCTCATCGAAATCAATACCTACGTAAACGACAATTTCTTAACCAACTACCTGGCTGACGGACTTATCGTGTCAACCCCCACAGGTTCTACGGGCTATTCGCTCAGCGTAGGTGGTCCAGTGTTAGTACCACAATCGGGCACCTTTTGCATAGCCCCTATTGCACCCCATAGTTTAGCTGTTCGCCCCGTTGTGGTTAGAGACGACGTTGAAATAAAAATGGAAGTACGCAGCCGCACCAACAACTTTCTTTTAGCTTGCGATGGTCAGAGCGAAAGCTTAAACCATGCAACCACTATCACCGCGAAGTGTGCTCCCTATGCCGTTAAAGTTATAAAAATAGCACACAAACACTTTTTTGAAACACTAAGAGACAAGATGATGTGGGGTGCCGACCACCGCGCATAAGGGTGATTCTAAAATGCGTCTACGCAAATTAGCCATCAACCCTTAATTTGCAAACTTAGACATCTCCTATCACTTACTCATGCTCTTCTTTCCCTTCTCTATATGACACGCCCTATTCCACAAATCATACACTACCTCACCCATCTGCTCAAAGGGCATAGGTTACAAACATTTCTCAACACCATAGTGGGTGTAGCACTTGTTTTTCTCGATTTGGCCTTTGTTTGGACCACCAAATTGGCAGTCGATGTAGCTACCCACAATAACAACACCATCACCCTTACACAAGCCTTTGGGCTTATAGCGCTTGTCATGGTGGCACGCATACTGTTAAGTCTTTCTTCGCGATGGATACGAGCTATTTTAGGGGTAAAGGCTCAAAACAGTATGCGTCGACACATATTTTCGAAGTTGCTCAATAGTGAATGGACTGCACTCAAAAAATATCACACGGGCAACCTCACAAACCGCATTGAGCACGATGTAAACGATGTGGTAAACTTCATTACAGAAAGCATCCCATCGCTCATCACCACACTCACACAGTTTGTGGGAGCCTTCTTCTTGCTCTTTTTTATGGACAAAACTTTGGCTGTGATTATCGTATGCATTATTCCCGTTTTCATCGTCAGCAGCAAGCTTTATGTAAAGAAAATGCGCAAGCTCACCCACGAAGCACGCGATGAGGATAGCCGCATACAATCTCTAATACAAGAAACCCTACAACACGTGCTTGTGGTAAAAACCTTGCAAAAAGTTTCTTTCTTCATTGAAAAACTCAACACACAGCAAAGTTCACTCCATAATGTGATTTTACAGCGCACACGCTACTCTACAATATCATCGAGTTTGCTAAATATAGGTTTTGGCACAGGCTATTTTGTAACCTTTGTATGGGGCACCACCAGTCTTTCGCAAGGTCTCATCACTTATGGCGCCATGCTTGCCTTCATACAGTTAGTAGGACAGATACAAAATCCTGTGCGCAACTTGTCTAAATTTGTCCCCATATTCATCACCTCGTTTACTGCAGCCGAACGACTTATGGAGCTTGAAGACATATCGCAAGAAGAGCAACAAGAACCGCTCATTCTTAAAGGTCCCGTAGGACTTAATTTAGATAAAGTAAAATTTCAATACACAAACAAATCACGCTTAATTTTCAATGATTTCAATTACACATTCCCTGCAGGAAGTGTAACAGCTATTGTGGGTAAAACAGGAGCAGGAAAAACCACCCTTATTCGTTTGTTATTATCACTCATCAAGCCTTGCGAGGGCACCGTGTCTATGGTCGATGCTTCGGGCAAATCCTATACAATGGAAGCCAATATGCGTGCAAACTTCTCGTATGTACCACAGGGAAATACGCTCTTTTCGGGAACCATCCGCAGCAATTTGTTGCAAGGTAACCCTCATGCAACCGAAGAAGACATAAAAACAGCCCTCTATTTAGCAGATGCTGAGTTTGTTTATAAAAAGAGCAACGGATTAGACACCATTTGTGGCGAATCAGGCGATGGACTCTCAGAAGGACAAGCCCAACGCATAGCCATTGCCCGTGCCCTTTTGTCGAAAGGCAATATCTATATTTTCGATGAGGCGACCTCTTCACTCGACCCTGAAACAGAAGAGAATGTGCTCAAGCGCATTATCACCCATTACCCCAACCGCACACTCATTTTCATCACCCACAGACCTTTAGTTCTGAAATATGCTGATCAAAAGTTAGAGTTGTAAGCGTATTTTTTTGACACAAACTTTTTAATGTATTGTTATAATGGATTACCCCGTTAAGTAAGGTGTTCAAAATCCATAATTTTTTTCTGCATGGTTTTATCGGATTTTTGACCTTGATAAGGGGCATGTTTAAATGGGTTACCCCGTTAGGTAAGGTGTTCAAAATCTATAATATTTTTCTGCATGGTTTTGATAAAAATTAATATCGTAAATAATTGATATTCAAAAAGAATAAATGCAGAAAATGCCTTAATTCGTGTGTTATTTTAATGGGTTACCCCGTTAGGGGTGAGATAAGGTAGCCAGGTATGTGAAGAGAACTTGTTCTACTTCACATGCCTGGTTATATGTTACACCACAACCAAACGGGTCACCCTGTTATGGGTGAGATTGGGCCTAGGCGAACAGCCGTTTTCATAGGACGTGCGTGTCGTTTTGATTACCTCAAGTCGCATATATTTATGGTGCAAGTTTCCCCATGGGGAAAACTTGCGCCATAATATAAAACTTGGCAAACAAAGCCATGCAGAACATTTGATAAATTTTAAACATCACACCCCAAAAAAGCCGATAAAACATCGTCATCTTACGCAAAAAACAGTAACTTTGTACACTAAGGCAAAAGCACACTTAAGCCTCAGCATTAAGTAATAAGCTATATCCACGTGAAATCCAATAAATTACGCAACATATTACGCGCAGTTGTATGCACCATAATTGGCGCATACGTCTTGTTGTTGGGTATACTCAACTTTGGACCTTCTGAACAATGGATTACGCACACCATAGCACAAGCTTTAAGCGAAAAACTCGGCACAGAGGTTTCTATATCAAGAATTGAAGTTGGACTATTTAACAGACTCATAATCAGAGATTTAGAAATAAAAGACTTAAAAGGGAAACAAATGCTTTCCTCGCATGTGGCTTCAGCAAAAATAGAATTACGTTCGCTTTTTAAAGAGCAACTTTCTTTGCGTACGGTATCGTTACTCGATAGCCACATAAACCTCTACAAAGAAAAAGCAGACAGTGCTGCCAACTATCAGTTTGTGATTGACGCGCTATCGAGCAAAGATAAAACCAAAAAGTCAAAGTTAAATCTGCGCATTAACTCCATCATTATGCGCCGTGTCAATGTAGCTTACAACGAACTTTATGCACCACACACACCTGGTAAGTTCAACACGAAGCATTTGATGGTGTCAAACATCAACACAAATATTAGCCTAAAAAGCATCACTAACTCTGCCATCAATCTGCGCATACGTTCTTTATCTTTTCACGAAGCTTCGGGTTTACAAGTTAATAACTTGCACTTTAAACTCTATGCCAGCAAAACCGAAGCACGCATAGAAGATTTTTGTTTAGAGATGCCCCATACACACATTAACCAAGGGCAACTCATAGCCTCATACGACGTAAGCAAAAATTTTTCATCTCTTTTGTCAACCTTGCGCATAGGGGCAACTAGCAACAAAATGCGCATCTCAACCACCGATTTAAAGCCCTTTATTCATTTTCCTGAGGGCATGAATCTTACATTAGACGTATCAAGCACATTCTTTTTTACCCCACAAAAATGGCAATTTTCGCAGCTTTGTATCACTGACACCGAAAACAGACTTTCGGTGAATGGCAACATTACAATAGACCATAGCAAAAAAGCTTTTCAAAACACTAAGTTTGCATTATCCTCACTACGTGTTTCGCAAACTCTTATTAACGATGCAGCCCAATGGGTAAAGTTACCCAAATCCACCGCAGATATACTATCAAGAATTGGCAATGTGAATGCCAATGGCAACCTTTCTTACGAAAAAGCACATATAGAATCAACCCTTTTTGCCAAAACTTCAGTAGGCGAAATTGCTGCCGATGCTACAATCAATGGTAAAAAGATAGATGCTCGTGCCAAACTTTTCCGTGCCCTCCCCGATAAGTTGCTTAACAACGACAAAATACCTTCACAAGCTACACTTTCTACCCATTTCATCGCAGATTTAAGCCAGCCTAAACAACCACGAGTTGATGCCGATGGCACCATTACCTCTTTTGTTTGGAACAACTACACCTATCGCAATATTGGGCTTAAACTACATTTGGCAAATGGACATATTGCTTCGAACATACGCAGTAACGACCCTAATGCCCATCTTCAGGTAAATGCACAGGCACTACTCAATAATGGCAAAGTATCGAACATTGCTCTGCAAGGTCACATCGCACATATAGCTCCTGCCACCTTAGGACTAAATTCGGGTTTCCACAATGCTACATTCAGCGGTGATATCCAGGCACAAGTCGACAACTTGCAGAATCTATTTGCCAACACCATGCTGCATGTGAAAAACTTCAATATGCAAAACAGCCAACGTGGTGACTATGCCCTTCAAAATTTAGAAGCATCCATCCACACCACAGCAGCTCACGAGCAAAATCTCACTGTACGCAGCGATTTCTTAGATGCCGACCTTTCGGGCAACCTCAACCCTGCAAATATCAAGCAAGGACTATTTGCCATTGCTAACAAATGCTTGCCTGGTTTAGTAAAGAATACAGCCAACGCCCATACAACCACAAACTTAGCCATTGATGCCACACTTAAGCGCACAGACTTTTTGCACAAAATGTTAGGTGTCGATATCAATGTAGATGGCACTCTACGTGCACAAGGCAATATCCACACAGGCGATGCACACTCTTCGCTTACCATCTTTGCCGATAAAATAGCTGTAGGCGGTCAAGAGTTTATTCGTCCTAGCATCTATTTGCATGGTGAAAACGACAATTACCACTGTCTGCTGCAAACACGCAAAAACATATCAAGACAAGACTACAGCATAGCCACACAACTTGACACCCACGATGGAGAACTCACCACAAATGTGTCTTGGCGTGGCACTAACGATGCAAGCTATAATGGTAGTTTTGAGAGTATTACCCGTTTTTTGCCTACCGAAAAAGGGGTAAACTTTGACATGCACATACAACCCACAGAGTTTGCCTTAGCCGACACCCTATGGAACATATCATCGGGTAATATTTCATACATCAATAAGCAATTAGGAATGAAGGGCGTAAGCCTTGTTCACAACAACCAATCGCTTACCATAAATGGTGAGATTGCCCCTGGGCACAACGACTCAATTATTGCTCAACTCCAAAACATTGATATCGACTACATTCTGCAACTCGTAAAATTCGATGCGGTAAGTTTTGGCGGACAAGCCACAGGACAAGCTGTTTTTACACAAAAAAATGGTCAACCTCAATTACACGCCACCCTCAATGTGCCCCATTTCACCTTTAACGATGGCGAGATGGGAAATGCCCATATCAATGCCAATTGGAATAAACACGAAAACCGCATCAATCTTGATGCCGATATGCAACTTCCGCATACTTCAGGACATGGCACGCATGTAGATGGCTACGTGTCATTGGCTGAAAAAGGACTCGATCTTTATATACAAACAAATCATACACGTCTCGACTTCTTGCGCCGATATATTGATGGCATTTTCGGTAACTTTAATGCAGAAGCTACAGGTGCCATACGTCTGTATGGACCATTCAAAAAACTCGATTTCGATGGCGAAGTCGAAGCTACAGGTAATGCCAAAGTAATGGCTACGGGTGTAACCTATCACATTGATAAGGGAAAAGTATTATTCACTCCTGGCAAGTTTGCCTTCCATAACTTTGCTCTTACAGATGGACGTGGTGGTACAGGTTTGGCAAATGGTGAACTACGTCACAAACACCTCAAAAATCTGCAATACGACTTCGACATTACTGCCCAAAGACTCTTGTGCTACGACCAACCGCAAGAGCCCAGCCTACCCTTCTACAGCACCACTACGGGCAGCGGAAGTATTGGCATTTCGGGTTACCCCGGACACTTGGTGGCAAACATCATTGTAGAACCTTGTGCCCCTACCACATTTACTTATAACCTGGGATTGCAGTCTGCCTTCTCTAAAGACGACCGCATGATTCACTTCCACGCTACACAGCCCGACACATTACACACTCCCACTGCTGCGACTAAAAACGAGTTGGTAAAAGACGACAAAAACAATGACTCTGAAACCGACATTCAACTCAACTTTATTATCAACGCTACACCTGCAGCACAAATACGCATCATTACCGACGAATTAGCAGGTGACATGATTACCACCTATGGCAATGGTACACTCCGTGCAAATTGGCACAACAAGGGAGCATTCCAACTTTATGGCACATACGTAGTAGATCGTGGACAATATAACCTCAGCATTCAAAACATCATACGCAAAACGCTCACACTGAAACAAGGTAGCAATATTGTGTTTGGTGGAAATCCATTAGATGCAGACTTGGCACTCCACACACTCTACACCGTAACAGGTGTGCCACTGAGCGACCTAAACTATGCCTCAGGATTTGCTAGTAAAACCGTACGTGCCGACTGCATACTCGATATTGTAGGCAAAACACGTGCACCACAAGTAAACTTCGACCTCGATTTACACAATATATCGTCAGACGAGAAACAAATGGTGCGTCAACTCATCTCCACCCAGGAGGATATGAGCCGACAGGTAATAGCCTTGTTGGGCGTAGGACGTTTCCTCACCACCAACACACTTGGTACATCGGGCACAGAAGAGGGTACACAACAATCGGGCGCAGCCATGCGTTCATTCCTCTCCACTACCCTAACTAGCCAACTAAACTCTGCCATTTCATCAGTTTTGGGCAATCAGTCTAACTGGTCATTTGGCACGAACTTTATGCCTGGCACACAAGGTTGGAACACAATGGAAGTAGACGGATTATTACAAGGTCGTTTGCTCAACGACCGTTTAATTATCAATGGCAACTTTGGTTACCGCGACCACCCATCTTACACCTCTAACTTTGTGGGTGACTTCGACATTCGTTACCTTCTCACACCACGTGGCAACATTAGTTTGCGTGCATACAGTGAGACAAACGACCGTTACTTTACCAAGTCTTCGCTCACCACACAAGGTGTGGGCATCACATTGCAACGCGACTTCACCAATTTAGGTCAACTCTTTCGTTACAAGAAAAGAACAAAGAAGACAAAAGAGAATGACAAAAAATAAGCGTCGAACATAAAACACAACCGCACAACGATTTATTGGATTTTGTCGTCGAAAAAGTACGATATAATGGATTAACCCGCTAGGTAGGGTGTTCAAAATCCATATTTTTTCTGCATGGTTTTGATGATGCTTTGATGTTATAAATAGTTGATATTCAACGAAAATAAACATGAAAAATACCACAATTCAGGTATAGTTATAATGGGTCACCCCGTTAGGGGTGAGATAA
>UQQN01000010.1 GCA_900543155.1 uncultured Prevotella sp. | reverse complement strand
CAAGTTAGGCTGCGGTTCGGAAGAGCAAATCAAAAAATTGCATTTTTTCTTTGCTCTTCGCTCACCTTGCACTAACTTTCACGATGTGCAAGTTAGGCTGCACCTCAGCAGTCCCAATAAAAAAAATGCTTTTTTTTCTTTGTACTGCGTTCGGTTTGCACTAACTTTTCTTCGTCAAGTTAGGCTGCGGTTCGGAATTAAAAATGAAAGTTTTTTTGACTTTCATTTTGTACTTCGCTCACCTTGCACTAACTTTCACGGTGTGCAAGTTAGGCTGCGGTTCGGAAGAGCAAATCAAAAAATTGCATTTTTTCTTTGCTCTTCGCTCACCTTGCACTAACTTTGCAGTGCAAAAGACGAAGTACAGTGAAAAAGGGCTGCTATGTGAGTACACCTTTGGTGTGTACAACTGGTAAAAATCAATATGAAGCGGCGGACAAGTGTGTCCAGTCGCTGATTTTTTGTGCCCGCACATCAGGGATGCCCTATCCCCTGCATGATGCGGGTTTTTCGTCTTGCACACTGGCAAGACCCTTCGACATTCGTACCGCGTCTGACGCAGTTTTAAACACTAAACGCAACCCTCGCGTGCAGCGCTTAAAACTAAAAAAGTTTCAAAACAACATTATTAACATAACATTTAAAGAGCTATGAACTTTACCTTATTTGTCACTGCATTGCTGACAGGGTTGGCGTTCGTAGGCATTGTGACGATTTTAGCGAAACTGATTTCGCCGCGAAGCTACAACGCACAGAAGGAGGAAGCTTATGAATGTGGTATTCCTACACGTGGACGATCATGGATGCAGTTCCGTGTGGGTTATTACTTGTTCGCCATTCTCTTCCTGATGTTCGACGTAGAAACGATGTTCCTGTTCCCCTGGGCCGTCGTGATGCGCTCATTTGGTCCTGCGGGATTGCTGAGCGTGCTCTTCTTCCTGTTTATTTTAGTTCTGGGCTTGGCTTATGCCTGGAGGAAAGGAGCGTTGAAATGGCAATGAAAAGAGCAAAAATCAAGTCGATTCCTTACGAGGAATTCAAGGACAACGAGACTTACGAAAAACTCGTTGAAGAACTTAATGCGGGCGGCGCTAACATTATTGTGCGCAAGCTCGACGACCTCATCGACTGGGGCCGTTCTAACTCTCTTTGGCCGCTCACTTTCGCTACCTCGTGCTGTGGTATCGAATTTATGGCGGTGTGTGCAGCTCGCTATGACATCGCACGTTTTGGCTTTGAGGTGACTCGTAACTCACCCCGTCAGGCTGACGTGATTTTGGTGTGCGGTACGATTACTACGAAAATGGCGCCCGTGCTTCGACGTCTTTACGACCAAATGGCTGACCCTAAATATGTGGTGGCTATTGGTGGTTGCTCTATTTCGGGTGGTCCGTTCACTAAGTCGTACCACGTGCTGAATGGTGTGGATAAGATTATTCCCGTTGACGTGTATGTGCCGGGATGTCCTCCACGTCCTGAGGCTTTTCTTTATGGTATGATGCAGCTGCAGCGTATTGTGAAAGTTGAAAACTTCTTTGGTACTACTAACCGCAAACAGAAGGACCCCTTCAAGGTGGTGGCTGAAAAGAAAGAAGAACAAATCTATAATCAGGAGGAAGAGGCATGAGCGAAGAATTGAATCCTACAGCAAACCAGAACGCGGAGGCACAGAAACCTGCTGCCCCTGCAACTGCTGCCGCTAAACCTGCAGCACGTCCTGCAGTAGCACGCCCTGCCGCTGCTCCTGCGAAACCTGCTGTAAACGAACTGAAACCTAAAACTGTTTCGGCTGCTGACTTGCATGCTGAAATGAAGCGTTTGCACGATGAGGAGGGCATGGACTTTTTGCTGAACCTCACGGGTGTGGACTGGATGGAAGAGGGTATCGGTGTGGTTTATCAGGTGGAGAATACTGAAAACCATAAGCAGGCTTGTGTGAAGTGTGTGGTAGAAGACCGCGAAAACCCCATGATTCCCTCGGTTAGCGACCTTTGGGATATTGCTAACGTGTATGAGCGTGAGGTTTATGACTTCTATGGCATTATCTTTACAAACCATCCTGACATGCGCCGCTTGTTTATGCGCGAGGATTGGGTGGGCTATCCTTTCCGTAAGGATAACGACCCTGAGAAGGATAATCCTTTTGATCCGCAGCACATGACGAATGAGCCTTTGGCTGATGTGACGTATGAATATCAGTTGCAACAGGATGGCTCTATCAATAAGGTGGAGCACGAAATTTTTGGTGCCGACGATTATGTGGTGAATATTGGTCCGCAACACCCTTCTACTCACGGTGTGCTTCACTTCCGCGTGGACTTGGAGGGTGAGACGATTCGCAAAATCGACCCTGTGCTGGGTTACATTCACCGTGGTGTGGAGAAGATTAGCGAAAGTATGACTTATCCGCAGACTTTGGCGCTGACTGACCGTTTGGACTACTTGGGTGCTATGCAGAACCGTCACGCGCTGTGTATGTGTATTGAACATGCCATGGGTGTAGAGGTGAGCGACCGCGTACAGGTAATCCGTACGATTATGGACGAGTTGCAGCGTATTGACTCGCACATTCTTTTCTTTGGCTGTCTTTGCCAAGACTTGGGTGCTACCACAGCATTCTTGTATGCCTTCCGCGACCGCGAAAAGATTCTCGATATTTTTGAGGAGACTTGTGGCGGACGTTTGATTTTGAACTATAACACGATTGGCGGTGTGATGTATGACATCCATCCGAACTTCCAGAAACGTGTGAAGGAGTTCATTCAAATTATGCGTAAGAACATTCAAGAGTATCACGACATCTTTACAGGCAACGTCATCTTCCAAAACCGTTCGAAGGGCGTAGGTGTGTTGACGAAGGAGCAGGTGATTTCGTTTGGTTGTACAGGTGGTACGGGTCGTGCCTCAGGTTGGCACAACGACTTGCGTAAAATTCGTCCTTATGCTGCTTACGACCGCGTGCAGTTTAACGAGGTGGTGCGTACTGAGGGTGACTCGTTTGCTCGCTACATGATTCGTTTGGACGAAATTAAGGAGAGCCTCAATATTATTGAACAACTTATTGACAACATTCCCGAGGGTAACTACCAGGAGAAGATGAAGCCTATCATCAAACTCCCCGTGGGCACTTTCTACAGCGAAGTAGAAGGTAGCCGTGGCCGTATGGGTGTATTTATCGAGAGCAAGGGCGATAAGAGTCCTTATCGTTTACACTATCGCTCAACAGGTTTGCCTTTGGTAGCTGTAATGGATACTGCTTGCTCTGGCAATATGTTGGCCGACTTGATTACCATCGGTGGTACGGTTGACTATGTTGTGCCGGATATTGACAGGTGATGGGGAGTTTTAAGTTTTGAGGTTATAAGGTTATAAGGTTACCTGACCTTAGGGGTAAGTTTTGAGGTTATAAGGTTATAAAGTTACCTTACCTTACCTGACCTTGTTACTGCTCCTCTATTAAAATCTCTATTAAATCTCCAATAAATAATATAAATGCAAAAATCAGATACTCTGTTCTCGTTTGAAGGACTCAAGGTGTGGCAAGAGGCAAGACTCTTAACAAAGTTGGTTTATCAGCTCACCCTTCGATTACCTGATTATGAGAAGTACGCATTGGGAAATCAAATACGACGTGCTATGATTTCTGTTACGTCGAACATAGCGGAAGGAAGCGCACGTTTTTCTTATAAAGAGAAAATCCATTTTCTCGAAATAGCCTATGGTTCATTGGCTGAAGTTTATAATCAGTTGGTGGTAGGTTCTGACTTGGATTATTTCTCGCTTGAAGAAGTTGAGTCCCTGAAACCCGCCTTTGAGTTTGTTGCGAAACTTATCAGAGGACTGAAATATAAATTTG
Source organism: uncultured Prevotella sp. (assembly GCA_900543155.1). Taxonomy (GTDB): domain Bacteria; phylum Bacteroidota; class Bacteroidia; order Bacteroidales; family Bacteroidaceae; genus Alloprevotella. The sequence goes on along the minus strand of UQQN01000010.1, from coordinate 35,542 downwards.
CAGAGAATCTAAATTCATAAGTTATACGTTCTTGGGAAATGAGCGATTAAAGGTGACTTTATAACCTCATAACCTAAAAACTAAAAACTTTTATAAGTTATACGTTCTTGGGAAATGAGCGATTAAAGGAGACTTTATAACCTCATAACCTAAAAACTAAAAACTTTTATAAGTTATACGTTTTTGGGAAATGAGTGATTAAAGGTGACTTTATAACCTCATAACCTAAAAACTAAAAACTATTTTATGTTTGACTTTAGTATAGTAACAAACTGGCTACACACGTTCTTAATGGGTACTTGTGGCTTTGCTGAGTGGGGCGCGATCTTGACAGAGAGCATCCTCGTGGCATTGGTCATTATTACTCTGTATGCTGTGTTTGCCATTGCCCTCATCTACATGGAACGCAAGGTCTGCGCTTTCTTTCAGTGCCGACTCGGTCCGATGCGTGTAGGTAAGTGGGGCCTTCTCCAAGTGTTCAGCGATGTGTTTAAAATGCTGACTAAGGAGATTATTAGTATGCGACAGAGCGACCTCTTCCTTCACAACTTGGCTCCCTTCCTCGTTGTGACGGCTTCGATGGTCACCTTCGCTTGTCTGCCCTGGAACAAGGGTGCGCATATCATTGATTTTAATGTGGGCGTGTTCTTCTTCTTGGCTATGTCTTCGATTGGCGTAGTGGGTATTCTGCTCGCTGGTTGGAGTTCGAACAATAAGTACTCGCTGATTGGTGCCATGCGTAGTGGTGCACAGATTATTAGCTATGAGTTGTCAATTGGTATGACTATGTTGGCAATGATTTGCTTGACGGGTACGATGTCGTTTAGCGAAATCTGTAACGACCAGTATTTGAATGGTTGGAATATTTGCCGTGGACACATTCCCGCTGTAATTGCCTTCCTTATTTACTTGGTGGCTGGTAATGCAGAGTGTAACCGTGGTCCTTTCGACTTGCCTGAGTGCGAAAGTGAGTTGACTGCGGGTTATCATACCGAATATTCGGGTATGCACTTTGGCTATTACTATTTGGCTGAATACTTGAACCTCTTTATTTGTGCGGGTATGGCAAGCACCATCTTCTTGGGTGGTTGGGCGCCGTTGCACATCTACGGTCTCGATGCCTTTAATGGGGTGATGGATGTGATTCCCGGTGCCGTATGGTTTATTGGTAAGACGTTCTTCGTGGTGTTCTTGCTTATGTGGTTGCGTTGGACTTTCCCCCGCTTGCGTATTGACCAAATTCTTTCGCTTGAGTGGAAGTATCTTGTGCCCTTTAGCATGGTTAACCTCGTTCTCATGGCACTTTGCGTGGCTATGGGGTGGACGTTCTAATAAATAAGTTTTAAGTTTTTAGGTTATAAGGGGGTTTTAAGTTTTTAGGTTATAAGGTTATAATATATGTATTGCTAATCTGATAGCCTGAAGGACGTTGAGAATGTTGTGAGCGACTGAAGGTAACTTTATAACCTCATAACCTAGGAACTCCAAACTAAAAAAATTAACAATGGAAGAAAAAAGTTATATAGGCGGTGTTGTTAGCGGCTTGAAGAGTCTTGGCACAGGTCTGAAAACGACTATGCGCGAGTTCTTTACGCCAAAAATCACCGAGCAATACCCCGAAAACCGCGATACGAACGTGATGTTCGATCGTTTCCGCGGTTCGCTCACAATGCCTCACAATGAGCAGAATGAGCATAAGTGCGTGGGTTGCGGACTTTGCCAGATGCAATGCCCTAACGGTAGCATCAAGGTGACCAGCGAGTTTTACGAAACGCCCGATGGCAAAAAGAAAAAACGCCTCGTGAAGTATGAGTATGACTTGGGTTGCTGCATGTTCTGCATGCTCTGCACACGTGCCTGCCCGCACGATGCCATTACCTTTGACCAGAGTTATGAAAATGCGGTGTTCGACCGCTCAAAACTCGTGAAGGTGCTGAATCATCCTGGCAGCCACGTTGAGGAAAAGAAATAGGTCAGAGTTTAAAGTTTTGAGGTGATAAGGTTATAAAGTATGTATTTGTAGCTCTTGCCTCAAAATGAGTGATTAGGATACTGAGAGATACGTAAAGGTGACTTTATAACCTCATAACCTAAAAACTCTAAACATAACGACACTTAAACTTTAAAAGACAATGAATTCACAAAACATCATGTTTGTCATTTTGGCTGTGCTGATGGTGCTGTCGTCTATCGCTACTGTGTTGACGAAGAGCATTGTTCGCGCTGCCACATACTTGTTCTTTGTGCTTTTAGGCACAGCAGGTATGTACTTCTTGATGGGGTACACATTCCTCGGGGCTGCGCAGGTCATTGTTTATGCCGGCGGTATCATCGTGCTGTATGTGTTCTCTATCTTGCTGACAGAGGGTGCTAAGGATCAGGAAATTTTTAAGCGTAAAATAAAGGATGCCTCTTGGGGCTTCGTGCTTACGCTCGGCGGTTTCCTTACCTTTGCTTGGGTGGTGCTCTCGCACAACTTTAAGTCTGCCATCCTGACAGCTCCCAGCGAAACAGCAAGTCAAATTACTACCATCGAATCGATTGGCAGAAACATGCTCTCTTCGGGAGAGAATGGATATCTGCTCCCCTTCGAGGCAGTCAGTGTGTTACTTCTCGCTTGCATCGTGGGCGCGTTGTTGATTGCACGTAAACGCTAATAGATTGAAAGTTGAAAAGTTTAGAAGGGTAAAGGGAGTTTTAAGTTTTTAGGTTATAAGGTTATAATATATGTATTGCTAATCTGATAGCCTAAAGGACGTTTGAGAATGTTGTGAGCGACTGAAGGTAACTTTATAACCTCATAACCTCATAACCTCAGAACTTCCATCATAACCTCCAAACTATAAATTCATTATGATTCAGATTGAATATATCTTGATAATTTCAGCCATCATGATGTTTGCAGGCGTTTTCGGTTTCTTAACTCGCCGCAGCACATTGGCTATCCTTTTGTCGGTAGAGCTTATGCTCAATGCTACCGACTTGAACTTTGCAGTGTTTAACCGTATGCTTTATCCCGACGGTTATGAAGGCTATTTCTTTGCACTTTTCTCAATCGCTATCTCGGCTGCCGAAAGTGCTATCGCAATTGCCATCATGATCAACATCTACCGCATGGTTAAGAATATCCAGGTGGGTGAACTCGAGAAGATGAAGTGGTAAGAGAGTTTTAAGTTTTTAGGTTATAAGGTTATAATATATGTATTGCTAATCTGATAACCTAAAGGACGTTTGAGAATGTTGTGAGCGACTGAAGGTAACTTTATAACCTCATAACCTCATAACCTCTAAACTACTCTTAAACTATAAATTACAATGGATTATACAATTCTTATTCTTTTGCTGCCATTCTTCTCGTTCCTCCTTTTGGGAGTGTTCGGAAAATGGTTCAGCCATAAAGCAGCGGGATTGGTGGGTACTGCCGTGTTGGGCGTAGTGGCTGTGTTGGCCTACTACACCGCATTTCAGTATTTCTTCCAAACACCCCGTACGGCTGAAGGTGTGTTGCCCACACTGATGCCCTACAACTATCAGTGGCTGCCCTTCTTTGTGAAGGGACTCAGCTTTGATATGGGTATCATGCTCGACCCAATCTCGGTGATGATGCTTATTGTTATCACTACCGTGTCGTTGATGGTACACATCTATTCGTTTGGCTATATGCACGGTGAACGCGGTTTTCAGCGTTACTATGCCTTCCTTAGCCTCTTCACCATGTCGATGCTCGGCTTGGTTGTAGCTACTAATATCTTCCAGATGTATATGTTCTGGGAGTTGGTGGGTGTTTCGTCTTACCTGCTCATTGGTTTCTACTATACCTCGCCTGCTGCGATTGCAGCCAGCAAGAAGGCATTTATCGTGACACGTTTTGCCGACCTCTTCTTCTTGATCGGTATTTTGATTTATGGCTACTACTGCCATTCATTCGGATTTGAGTTTAACCAAGCAGGTTTTGCTCAAGGTGCCATGATGCTGCCCACCGCCTTGTTCTTGATGTTCATTGGTGGTGCAGGTAAGAGTGCCATGTTCCCCTTGCACATTTGGTTGCCCGATGCCATGGAAGGTCCTACACCTGTGTCAGCCCTTATCCACGCCGCTACCATGGTAGTAGCAGGTGTGTTCCAGATTGCACGTCTCTTCCCCTTGTGGATTGACTATGCACCGGGCACACTCCACATCGTAGCTTGGGTAGGTGCGTTCACCGCATTCTATGCAGCTGCCGTGGCTTGCTGCCAAAGCGACATTAAGCGTGTGCTTGCCTTCTCTACCATCTCGCAAATTGCCTTTATGATGGTGTCGTTGGGTGTTTGCACCGAATTTGTAACAGGTCACGAACATGTAGGTTCGTTGGGCTATATGGCTTCGATGTTCCACTTGTTTACACACGCCATGTTCAAGGCGCTCTTGTTCTTGGGTGCAGGTTGCATCATCCACGCAGTGCACAGCAACGAAATGTCGGCTATGGGTGGCTTGCGCAAGTATATGCCTATCACGCACATCACCTTCTTGATTGCTTGTTTGGCTATCTCGGGTATTCCTCCCTTCTCAGGTTTCTTCTCAAAGGACGAAATCTTGACAGCTGCCTTTGCTTATATGCCTGCCATGGGTTGGATTATGACAGCGATTGCTGCCATGACAGCGTTCTACATGTTCCGTTTGTACTTCGGCATCTTCTGGGGCACAGAGAACAAGCAGCTTCATGCTGAGCATACCCCTCACGAGGCACCGCTCACCATGACCTTCCCCTTGATGTTCTTGGCAGTAGTGACTTGTGTAGCAGGTTTTATTCCCTTCGGTCACTTTGTAAGTGCCGATGGTCAAGCTTACGATATTCACTTAGATTGGAACGTAGCGGGCACGTCTATCATCATTGCCGTGGCTTCAATCTTCCTCGCCACTTATATGTATATGGGTGAGCGTCAGCCCAAGGCAGATGCGCTTGCCGAGAAGTTTGGAAAGCTCCACCGTTGGGCTTACAAGCGTTTCTACATGGACGAGGTTTACCAATACATTACGCATCGCATCATCTTTGCCCACATCTCAAAGCCTATTGCCTGGTTCGACCGCCACATCATTGATGGCTTCTTCAACTTCTTGGCATGGGGTGCCAATGCACTGAGCGTGCGCATCCGTGGCTTGCAGGGAGGTTCTGTACAGGCTTACGCTTATGTATATTTGCTCGGTCTGTTAATTGTGTTGGCTATTGCTGCACTTGCATAAATTTTAAGTTGAAAAGTTGAGGAGTTGAAAAGTTAAGATGATGCTCTTCGCACGAAGACTATATTCTTAGCTCTTAAACTCTTAGACTCTTAAACTAAAAAGAATAACTACAATGAATTTTCTATCATTATTCGTATTGATTCCACTTGTCATGCTGCTCGGTTTGTGGCTGGCAAGAGATGTGAAGGGCGTACGTGCGGTGATGGTAACAGGTAGCTCGCTCTTGCTTATCTTGGCAGGCTATCTTACCGTGACATTCCTTGGCGACCGTGCTGCAGGAGTTACCGACGAGATGCTTTATACCGCCTCGTTCAACTGGTTCGAACCGCTCCACATCAAATATTCGGTGGGTGTCGATGGCATTTCGGTGGCTATGTTGTTGCTGTCGTCGGTAATCGTATTCACCGGTACTTTTGCCTCATGGCAACTTAAGCCCCTCACCAAGGAGTACTTCCTTTGGTTCACCTTGTTGAGCCTCGGTGTGTTTGGCTTCTTTATCTCGGTAGACATGTTCGCAATGTTCATGTTCTACGAAATAGCATTGATTCCGATGTACCTCTTGATTGGTGTATGGGGATCGGGTAAAAAAGAATATGCTGCCATGAAGTTGACCCTCATGTTGATGGGTGGTTCAGCATTCTTGATGTGTGGCATCTTTGGCATCTTCTATGGTGCAGGTGGTCAGACCATGAACATCGTGGAAATTGCCAACCACTTGAATGGTGCACACAGCATCCCCTTTGCACAACAGTGCATTTGGTTCCCCCTTACCTTTATTGGTTTTGGTGTGTTGGGTGCTTTGTTCCCCTTCCACACATGGTCGCCCGATGGTCATGCTTCGGCACCTACGGCAGTGTCAATGCTCCACGCAGGTGTATTGATGAAGTTGGGTGGTTACGGCTGCTTCCGCATTGCCATGTACCTCATGCCTGAGGCTGCCAACGAACTTAGCTGGATCTTCCTTATCCTTACAGGTATCTCGGTGGTTTATGGTGCCTTCTCGGCTTGCGTACAAACCGACTTGAAGTACATCAATGCCTACTCTTCAGTGTCACACTGTGGTATGGTGCTCTTCGCCATCTTGATGTTGAACCAAACAGCTTGCACGGGTGCCGTGTTGCAGATGTTGAGCCACGGTTTGATGACAGCGCTCTTCTTTGCACTCATCGGTATGATTTACGGACGTACACACACACGTGATATTCGCGAACTCAATGGTCTGATGCGTATTATGCCCTTCCTCTCGGTAGGTTATATTATCGCAGGTCTTGCCAACTTGGGTCTCCCTGGTTTCTCGGGCTTCATTGCCGAGATGACCATCTTTGTAGGTTCGTTCCAAAATGTCGATACCTTCCACCGCGTGCTCACCATTGCAGCTTGCTGCTCAATTGTAATCACCGCTGTCTACATCCTTCGTGTAGTGGGTAAGATTCTTTATGGCACATGCACCAACGAGCATCACCTTAAACTCACTGACGCCACATGGGACGAACGCTTTGCCGTGATTTGCCTCATCTTGGCAGTAGCTGGATTGGGTCTTGCACCGTTGTGGGTAAGCAACATGATTAGCACAGGCGTAGCACCGATAGTTGATCACATTCATTCAGTAGCTGGCACTGTGGCAAGCTGCAATCCTTTCCTCTAATCTAAAATATATCTATCACAATGGATTATTCTCAATTTCTCTATATGCATGAGGAGCTCTCGTTGTTGGCAGTAATTGTGATACTGTTCATCGCTGACCTCTTTATGTGTCCTGACAAAAAGAGCGGGAAAGGCGTTTATAACACAGCTTTGCCCGTTGTTTTGCTCGCTATTCACACCGTGCTCAACCTATTGCCTTGCGCAGGAGCCGAAAGCACCAGTGCATTTGGCGGTATGTATCAGTACACGCCCATGATGACCATCATGAAGAGTGTGCTCAACGTGGGTACAATCATCGTGTTCCTTATGGCACACAAGTGGTTAAGCCGCGAAGAGAACTTAGTGAAGCAAGGTGAGTTTTACATGCTTACGCTCTTCACTTTGTTGGGTATGTACTTTATGATGTCGAGCGGTCACTTCTTGATGTTCTTTATCGGACTCGAATTGGCTTCAGTGCCCGTAACGGCTTTGGTAGCCTTCGACAAGAAGCGTTTTGAAAGTGCCGAGGCTGGTGCCAAGTTCATCCTCCTCGCCCTCTTCTCGAGTGCGCTCTTGCTCTATGGTGTTTCGCTTATCTATGGTGCCACGGGTACGCTCTACTTTAACGAGATTGGTGCGCAGCTCGATGGTTCGTTGCTTAGCATCTTTGGCATGATTCTCTTTATTGGCGGTATGGGTTTCAAAATTTCGTTGGTGCCCTTCCACCTTTGGACTGCCGACACCTACGAAGGCGCTCCTACCTCGGTTACAGCTTATTTGAGCGTAATTTCTAAGGGTTCTGCTGCTTTCGTGTTGATGACCATCTTGATGAAGGCATTTGCACAGAGCGACTTGTTCTATAGCTGGAACACGGCTATGTACTGGATCATTGTGGCATCGATTACCATTGCAAACCTCTTTGCCATCCGTCAGAACAATATGAAGCGTTTCATGGCGTTCTCGGCAATCTCGCAAGCAGGTTACCTCGTTTTGGCACTCATGGACGGTACGGCACAGGGCATGACAGCCCTCGTGTTCTACCTCTTGGTTTACATGGTGTCGAACTTAGGTGCTTTTGCTGTGATGACTTCGGTTGAGGAGAACAGCGGAAAAATCAATATTAGCGATTATGACGGACTTTATCAGTCGAACCCGAAGTTGGCATTCCTTATGACGCTTTGCCTCTTCTCGTTGGCAGGTATTCCTCCCTTCGCAGGTTTCTTCAGCAAGTTCTTCGTGTTTATGGCAGCTTTCAAGGCGGGTTACCCCTTGTTGGTATTCATATCATTGGCAAACACCGTGATTTCGTTGTACTACTATTTGATGATAGTCAAGGCAATGTATATCAAGGCAAACGATGCGCCGATAGCCACATTCAAGAGCGATGGTTACACACGTGTAGCCCTTGCGCTCTGCACCCTCGGTGTGTTGATTTGTGGTGTAGGCGGTGTGTTCTATAACTACATCAGCACCTTCGGCTACGGCATTTAATTCTTTGCTGAATAGCTTACAATAAAAAAAGTTCTGGAATCTTTGTAGGTTCCAGAACTTTTTTTGTGGGAGATAACGGAAGTCCGTGGGGTAGGGGTAATCTCTTAAGTTTTAAAACTATTGAGGCATTACACTTAAATACACCTTTTCATACGCCTTTGCCACACGGATATAATTATGGTGTTTATCTACGTATTCAATGCTTTGCTTTTGCATAGGCGCTATTCGCTCGGGGTGGCACACAAGCGCTTCGAGTTGGCTGAAAACGCTCTCGAAGTTTGGCTCCACATTGACAATAGGGCGCAGGGAGTCTTCGTTGAGTATGCGATAATTTTCGGGTTCGCCACCGCCCACACTGATAATTCCATAGTCCATGGCTTGCAAGGCATTCATACCCGGAACGTAGCCATAGAGTTGGTCGAGAATCACATCGCTGTGCTGCATCATTTGGCAATATTGGGCAAACGGCACGCCCTCGGCTATGATGAGCTCTACGCGTTGGGGATATTTAGTTTGAAGGGCTTGTGCTGCCTTGAGCATGATGTCGGTGCCCTTATATTCGCTACGCCCTTTGCTGATGCCAATGAATATTTTTAGCGGATGGGCTTGGTTATAAAAGTTCGTACGTTTGTGTTGGCCCGACACGATGGGTAGGGGGATGAAGTGCGTTTTTTCGGGAAAAATGGGTTCGTAACAACGCCAATATTCATAGAGTCCGGCAATGATGGCGTCGCAGTCGGAGGCAATAAAACGGTTAAGGCGCTCTTTGTCGGTGCCCAACCAGTCGGCTCGCTCTTTTTCGGCATCGGCATTGTGGCGGATTGTTTGGGCAATGTTGAAGTCGCTATAACGAAACGGACTGTGGGTGCTACTGCAGGTGTTTACCCAATAATAGTCCATGCCAAAGGCGCCCATTATGACTTTGCGGTTGTGGCGTCGCAGATAGCGGTATATGGGGAAGATGTGTGCGGCTTTGAGCTCTAAAAACATGGGGTTGATGATTTGCACCACGTCGTAGCCACGTAGGCGTGGCAATAGATAAAGCAGACGGAGCATGTAGGCTAATCCGCCTAAACGGGTTGGGGTGCGCACTAAGGAATAATCGCGTGGGTAGTTTTTCCAAAAATCGCCATTCGATAATACCTTAACCTTGTGCCCTAATTGGCGTAGACCTTCTGCTAACGTCCAATGCACATTGCTGTATTCACCGAGTAAGAGGATTTTCATTCTTTTGTGTGTAAATTGAATCTTGGTGAGAAAAAGTTTAGCCGACTTTTTTACCTAGGGGTGGTTCTAATAATTCTGATAAGTCGATTTGTGCCCTATCGTGTATGTATTTTTTCTTTGAGAATATGGGCTGCGGTTCGGCTAAGATTACAAGCAAGCTTGCATCTTCGCTCTCACCTTGCACCATATTTGTTAGTGAACGAAGGAGCATAGCGGGCTATGTGACTGAGAGAACTGACAAAAAGACACATGCGAGAGGGTGCAAAGCGACTATCAGAATTTTAGATATTTAAAATCAGAATTTTAGAACCACCCCTAAGAGTTTGCGTACGATATTAAACCATTTGCAAAAGCGTTTCATGCCCAAGATGCGTTGTAAAAACATTTTGGGAGTGTGCATGGCGCGGAAGGTGGGCAAAAGAAGTTTGCCACTGCCACAACGGGCATAAACGTCGATTTGCACATTGAGCATTTCGGCACAGAAATCGTTGAAAGCCCGAGGCGAGATGTGGAGAGGGCATTGCCAATGGATGAGATTCATGGCTTGCACATATCCCTCAAGCAAGTCGCTAAGTTGGGTGCCAGCAGTGGCAGTGATGCCTGTGTGGTTATAGCAATAATAGTATAACCCCACATCGGTTGTGCCAAATTTTGGGCAGTTGGCAAGCAAGGCGGGCATGATGAAGGTGTCTTCGAATTTTTTGTTGGAGAAGCGTACGCCCCCATCGAAGGCACTGCGGCGGAACAACTTGTTCCAACTGTAACAGTGGTTATAGCCTTTTGCATGGAACCACCAATCCCAACCATTTGTAAAGGTTTGTGTGCGAAATGTGAGTAAGCTTTCTTGGGTTGCATGACCTGCCCCACGCATGACGGGAAATTCTGCGAAACTCCAATCGGTGTGTTGGTCCATCACTGCAACAAGTTGGTGCAGGGTGTCGGGGGCGAGGTAGTCGTCGGAGTCTACAAAAAGCCAATATTCACCTTGTGCCAACTCCATCCCTCGGTTGCGTGCAGCCCCCAAGCCCGCATTGGTTTGATGCACAACTTGTATGCGCGAGTCTTGGCGTGCCAACGCATCGCACATTTGGGGAGCGTTGTCGTCGCTACCATCGTCGATGAGCAACATCTCCCAATCAGTAAACTGTTGTTGAGTGATGCTGTGGACGCAGCGCAGCAGGGTGGCTTCGGTGCGAAATACGGGGATGATGATGGAGAGTCTCATGTAGAATTTACTTAAATCGTAAGCAAAAATAATAATAAAAAATGGTTTAGGACTGAAATGCAACTGGTTTGCCAAACAAAAGTCTTATCTTTGCACCACTTTGAAACAAAAGCGTTCTACATATGGTGTGCTGTTAGCCGTAACCTTGTTGTTATTGCTCAGTTTGTTTCCCCATCATCATCACGAGGGTGGGGCGGCTTGTTGGGTGACTGAGGTTTGTCATCAAGACGGACGGGCGAACGATGCACATACCGCACACGGACATGAACATGGGCATCATGCGTGTTATTGGCAGACGTTGTCTGTGATGCAAAATGGTGTGCGTGCGGTGCAAGGTGTGGGTGACGAGGGTGGAACGTGGCTTTTTTTATCGGCTGATTTTTGGGGCACAGAATTTTTGTTGCCTCATTTTGACGTGTGGCGTTTGCCCTTGCCTATTGTGCAAGGCAGCTTATTGGCTTCCTGCGGGAAGCATTGTTTAAGGCGTGGTCCGCCTATGGAATGTTGATTTTTTTTTGATAGGGTGGTTCTTTTATAACCCCCTTGATTTCTCTTTTATTCAAACATTCCAATCTTTTTAAATGAAAATCAAATACTTAGCGATAAGTGTAGCCGTAGGTGCGGTTACACTCTTTGGGGCATGCCACAACCATGAGCATGCCGACGAAAAACACGAAGACCATAATGAGCATGTCGAGGCTGATGACCATGACCATGATCATGATGCTGACGAAATAGAAATGGCGGAGGCGCAACTGAAGGCTGCAAATGTGGCAGTTGAAGCGATTCAGCCTTCAGACTTTAGCGAGGTGACGGAGGTGAGTGGACGCATTATGCCGGCAGCTGGAAGTGAGGCGACTGTAACGGCTACGATGGCTGGCATTGTGCGGTTTGCAGGGAGCGCCTTGACGGATGGTATGCAGGTGTCAGGTGGACAAGCCCTGTTTGTGGTAAATGGCAAACCTATGGCGGATGGAAATCCTGCTGCTGTGGCGCAAACCGAATTGGCTGCTGCAAAAACTGCGTTTGAACGTGCTGAAAAATTGGCTGCCGAGAAAATTATTTCGCAACGTGAGTTAGACGATGCACGTCAGCGCTACCAAACAGCGGTTGTTACGACGCAAAGTTTGGGAGGTGCCGCGCAGAGTCGTAGTATCTGTGCCCCAATGGGTGGTTATGTGAAGAATTTGTTGGTGAAGCCAGGTGATTATGTATCGGCAGGACAGCCTTTAGCTACGGTTACACAAAGCCGCCGTGTGCAACTGCGTGCGGATGTGCCTGAACGCTTTTATGCGAAATTGAATGGCATTGTGTCTGCCAACTTTAAAATGGCTTATGACGATGGAGACAAGGTGTATAGTTTGCAAAAATTAGGGGGGAGATTGGTGTCGAAGGGACAAGCTACGGAAACGAACGACTTTTTTGTGCCCGTTACTTTTGAGTTTAACAACGAAGGTGGCATTGTGCCTGGTAGTTTTGCACAGATTTATTTGTTGGGCGCCCGTCGCAGTGGCGTGTTGGCGGTGCCGGCAGAGGCTGTGACAGAAGCACAGGGTTTGCACTTTGTGTATGTGGAAGAACATGCGGGTTGCTTCCGTAGACAAGAGGTGCTATTAGGGGCTACTGATGGGACCCGTGTGGAGATTGTGAACGGATTAAAGGCTGGCGAAAAGGTGGTGACACGTGGCGCTACGCAAGTACGGTTAGCTGCCAATGCCAGTGTGATTCCTGAGGGACATTCGCATTAAATATGGGTGACTTAGAAATTTCGATGTTAGAATTTTGCGTATAAGTCATCTTTATAAAACACCTTAAAAAACATTCGATTCAATGTTAAACAAAATCATATCTTTTTCACTTCATAATCGTCCGGTGATTCTGTTCTTTAGCTTGTTGCTGATGATAGTGGGATGTTGGACGGCTTGGAAGATGGAGGTGGACGTGTTTCCCGACCTCAATGCTCCCACGGTGGTGGTTATGACCGAAGCTAAGGGAATGGCTGCCGAGGAGGTGGAACGTCTTGTGACTTTTCCTGTAGAAACAGCTGTAAATGGTGCCACAGATGTACGCCGTGTGCGCTCTTCGTCTACCACGGGCTTTTCGGTGGTATGGGTTGAGTTTGATTGGGGCACTGATATATATCGCGACCGTCAAATAGTTTCTGAAAAATTAGCAACCATTGGTAGCACGCTTCCGCAGGGAGTGAGCCAACCCACACTCGGTCCGCAGTCGAGCATCTTGGGCGAGGTGATGTTTATAGGTTTAACAGCCGATACAACTTCGCTTGGATCGTTACGCACTTTGGCAGATTGGACCATACGACCTCGTTTGCTCTCGACAGGAGGCGTGGCTCAGGTGACGGTGATGGGGGGCGACTTGATGGAATATCAAGTGCGCATTCACCCCGAACGTATGCGTCATTATGGGGTGTCGTTGGGCGATGTGCTGAATGCGACTCGACAAATGAACCAAAATGCTTCGGGCGGTGTACACTATGAAAGTGGAAACGAATATATTGTGCGCGGTGTGTTGAGTACACGCAGTGCAGAAGAAATGGGACAAGCATTGGTGAAAACAACAGCTACGGGGATGCCTGTGGTGTTGGCTGATGTGGCTGATGTGCAGATGGGAGCAAAGAGCCCTAAGATGGGCGTTGCCTCGGTGTCTGGGAAACCTGCCGTGTTGCTTACGGTGACAAAACAACCCAACACCAGTACGCTCGACTTGACCGAAGCACTCGACTCGGCTGTGGCAGGACTGAAAGGTGCTTTGCCTGCAGATGTGAAGGTAAATACGCAACTCTATCGTCAGCAAGATTTTATTGATTCTTCTATCTCGAATATCAAAAAATCGTTGGTAGAAGGAGGCATCTTTGTGGTGCTTGTGTTGTTTATTTTCTTGATGAATGGACGTACCACGTTGATATCGTTGGTTACCATCCCTATTTCGTTGCTCGTCACGCTGCTTGTGCTAAAACTTATGGGACTGACTGTGAACACCATGAGTATTGGGGGGATGGCGATTGCCATTGGCTCGTTGGTTGACGATGCCATTGTGGATGTGGAAAACGTATTTAAACGTCTGCGACAAAATGCTCGTAAGCCGTTGGCAGAGCGTTTGCGTAAGCGTGAGGTTATATTTAATGCCTCGAAAGAGGTGCGTATGCCTATTCTCAATTCTACGCTGATTATTGTGGTGAGCTTTGTGCCACTCTTTTTTCTTAGTGGATTAGAAGGACGTATGCTTGCACCGTTGGGTGTGAGTTTCATTGTGTCGCTCTTTGCTTCAACACTTGTGGCGCTTACGCTTACGCCTGTGCTTTGCTATTATTTGCTTAAAGATCCTTCGAAGATGGATGCTTCGGCACAGACTTTATCACATGCAGAACCTCGATGGGTGCGTGCTTTGAAGCGTCATTATGAACAGGCATTGGCTTGGGCTTTGGGCAAACCTTCTCGTTGTATATTGGGTGTAACGGCTGTGTTAGTGGTTCTGACCATCGGACTGTTCTTTACATTGGGACGCTCTTTCCTTCCGTCTTTTAACGAAGGGTCGTTTACCATTAACGTGAGCACATTGCCTGGGGTGTCGCTCGATGAAAGCAACAAAATAGGACAGCGTGCCGAGGATTTGCTGTTGCAAGTGCCCGAGGTGAAGGCTGTGGCACGAAAAACGGGACGTGCCGAACTCGATGAGCATGCTTTGGGTGTGAATACAAGCGAGATGGAGGTGCCTTTTGTGCTTGACAAACGCAGTAAAACTGAGGTTATGGCAGACATCCGTCAGCGTTTGCGTGCATTGCCAGGTGTGAATATTGAGATTGGGCAACCTATCTCTCACCGCATTGATGCCATGCTTTCGGGTTCTAAAGCTGGCATTGCTATCAAGGTGTTTGGTGCCGACTTGTCGCAACTTCATTCAATTGGATTGCAAATTCAACAAGCTACAAAAGATATTGAAGGTGTGGCAGACTTGAATGTGGAACAACAAATTGAGCGTCCGCAGTTGGTAATTCGTCCACGTCGTACCCTCTTGGCGCGTTACGGCATAACTTTGCCACAGTTTGCAGAATATGTGAATGCTGCTGTGGGTGGTGAGGTGGTAAGTCAGGTGCAAGATGGGGCTAAGACTTTCGACTTAACGGTGCGTGTGGCAGACAACGATTTGCAGAGTATCGACCATATTAAGTCGCTCCTTATTGACACAAACGACGGTCGTTTGGTGCCTCTTGCCGATATGGCAGAAATTGTTTCTACCGCTGGACCTAACACAATTAGTCGTGAAAATGCACAACGCAAGTTGGTGGTTTCTGCCAACGCTGATGGACGTGATATGCGTTCGGTAGTGAATGATATGCGTAGTGCCATTGACAAAGAGGTAAAACTGCCCGAGGGTTATCATATTGAATATGGCGGACAGTTTGAGAGTGAGGCTTCGGCTTCGCGTATGCTTCTTGGACTTTCTGTTGTAAGTGTAATTGTTATTCTTTTGCTACTGTTCTTGCAATTCCGTTCGTGGCATCAAGCTGTGATTGTGCTTTTAAACTTACCGTTGGCGCTGATTGGTGGTGTCTTAGCACTCGTCTTTACAGGGGGCGTGGTAAGTATTCCTGCCATCATTGGTTTTATTTCGCTATTTGGTATGGCTACTCGTGGGGGTATGCTCTTGGTAGACCGTTATAACGAATTGGCTAAACGTGGTTTGTCGCGTAAAGAGGTGGTTATGCGTGGTTCGCTCGACCGTCTTTTGCCTATATTGATGACTGTCTTAAGCTCTGGTTTGGCACTTATCCCATTGGCATTGGGTAGCGACTTGCCTGGTAATGAAATCCAGAGTCCTATGGCGCAGGTGATGTTGGGTGGATTGCTCACAAGTACTTTGCTCAATCTTTTTATTGTGCCTATTATGGCGCCAATTAAAACTGTTAAAACAAAAAAATGAAACGTATACTCGTTATTCTCTATATGATTTGTGCTGCTGCGCCTCTTCTTTGTGCGCAGTCGGTTATGAAGTCGGGGTGGGAGAGTTGGATGGTGCAGATTGCCCAAAACAACACAACGCTAAAGGCGCTACACAGACAAATGCAAGCTTCTGTTTTGGCGAATGGCTCTAATTTGAGCTTACCCGACCCTGAGGCAGAGGTTGCCTATTTGGTGGGAACTCCAAAGGGGGTGCCTAACCGCACCAATGTGTCGCTCACGCAGAGCCTTGATTGGGATGTGTTGTTAGGACATCGCAGAATGTTGGCAAAGGCTAATAACCAGGTGGCTTATAATGACTATCGTCAGGCGGTGCAACAGGTACTGACTGAGGCGGACGAACAGTTCACGACTTTGGTATATTATAACAAGTTGTGTGGTGAATTGGCTAAACGTCAAGCTTTAGCTGAGGAGATTGAACGTCTTTATCAACAAAAGTTTGAACGTGGCGATATTAACCAACTTGAGGTAAATAAAGTGCGCTTAAATGCTTCGGTAAGTCGTGCGGATTTGGCACGTGCTAATAACGAACGACAACAAATCCTTGCGAATCTGCAGCGTTTAAATGGGGGAGAAATGGTTGCCTTTACGGATACGATTTATCCTTTAGAGGGTAAAGCACTTCCTCCATTAGCTGATTTTCAGTCGGCATTAGAAGGGTCTTTAGCTGTGCAAACGGCCCAGGCGGCTGTGGCACAAAGTGAGGCTGAAATTAAGGTGGCTAAGGCTGAGGGACTCCCTGCTTTAACGGTGGGCTTTCAGGGCGAATACATTAAGCAGAATAACTATAGTGGACTTTCACTTGGTTTTACTTTGCCACTTTGGGGTAATTCGCGCAAAAAGGTTCGTAAGGCTGAGGCTGAATTGGCTGCTAATCGTTTAACTGTGGATGATGTAGTTTATCAGGAGCGTGCCCAAGTAGCTAAGCAATATGCTTCGGCTAAACAGTTGCAACAATCTGCTAATGCGTTGCAAAAGGAAATGCAGCAGATGAATAATGATCATTTGCTTCGTCGTTCGCTCGAATTAGGTCAGATTTCGCTTCTCGATTACCTCCTTGAACTTTCTTTCTACTATGGTGCTCGTACCAGTCAGTTAGAGGCTGAACGTGATGCACAGTTGGCTGTTTCGGGATTAAGAAGCAGAGTCTTGAGTATCAAATAAGATTATTGTAATTGTGTAAATAAAAAAAGCCAAGTATGCTGATTGGGATAACCCCATCTCACATACTTGGCTTTTATGTTGTAATGAAGTAATAGGTTGGTTGCCAATAGTTTGTATTGCTTATTACCTATTACTTATTACTTGAAAAATTACTTTAATTTGCTTACAGCTTCTTTAATTCTGCGCAAGGCTTCTACGATATTTTCATCGCTTGTAGCATAGCTCATGCGGAAGCATTCGGGAGAACCGAAGGCGTCGCCACCTACAGTAGCAACGTGTCCTACTTCGAGCAAGTAAATGGCAAAGTCCATTGAGTTGTTGATGGTGCGCTCACCATCAGTTTTACCAAAGTAATAGCTGCATTTGGGGAAGAGGTAGAAGGCACCATGAGGGTCGTTTACTTCGAAGCCCGGAATTTCCTTAGCCAACTTCACAATCAGATTTTTGCGACGTTCAAAAGCTTGACGCATATCTTCAACACATTCCTGTGGACCTGCAAAAGCCTCGGTAGCTGCTACCTGACTTACTGAGCAAGGACCACTAGTATATTGACCTTGGAGTTTGCTGCAAGCCTTGGCAATAGCGAGAGGAGCTGCCAAGAAACCAATGCGCCAACCAGTCATGGCATAAGCCTTAGACACACCGTTGATAACGATGGTACGATCCTTCAAACCTTCGCAAGCTGCGATAGAAGCGTGGGCACCTACATAGTTGATGTGTTCGTAGATTTCATCGCTAATAATATATACACCTTCGTGCTTACGCAATACTACTGCCAAAGCCTCGAGTTCTTCCTTGCTATATACAGAACCTGTAGGGTTGCTCGGTGAGCAAAGAATAATGGCACGTGTTTTAGGAGTGATGGCTGCTTCAAGTTGCTCAGGTGTAATCTTGAAGTCTTGTTCAATCTTGGCTTCTACAAACACGGGTTTACCATCAGCCATCAATACCATTTGGGGGTAGCTTACCCAATAAGGGGCAGGGATAATGACTTCTTCGCCCGGAGAAACAAGTGCCATTACCGCATTGCATACACATTGCTTAGCACCATTAGAGCAAACAATCTCTTCGGGGAGGTAGTCGAGTCCGTTTTCATTCTTTAATTTGGCGCAGATAGCTTTGCGCAAAGCGGGGTATCCTGCTACGGGCGAGTAGCGAGAGTAGTTTTCGTCGACAGCCTTTTTAGCTGCCTCCTTAATATGGTCGGGAGTGTTGAAGTCGGGTTCGCCCACTGAAAGGTTGATAATGTCAACGCCCTGCGCTTTGAGTTCTGCGCTCTTTTGCGACATGGCAAGAGTGGCTGATGGAGCCAAACGGTTTACGAGTGTTGAAAGCATTTTAATGTAATGTTAGTGGTTATTATAGCAACTGAGGGCTAAGGATTTACCAAAGGCAAACCCTTAACCCTCAATTATTGTTTTATTTGCGATCTCCGAAGATGCGGAGTAAATAGATAAACAAGTTTATAAAGTCGAGATAAAGTGAAAGACTGCAGAGCAAAGCAATCTTAAGCAGGTTTGTGTCGCCTGCTTGTTCGTTTTGCTGCAAAATTTCTTTCATCTTCTGTGTGTCGTATGCGGTGAGTCCACAGAAAATGGCAATGCCTGCATAGGTTAATGCCCATTCTAAAGCGCTACTTGCTACAAAGATATTGACAAGTGTGCCAATAATTAAGCCTATGAGCGCCATGAAAAGGAAGCGACCGATGCTCGAAAGATCCTTCTTGATAAACAAACCAACCAACGACATAGCGCCAAAGGTTCCTGCTGTTACCATAAATGTGGTGGTAAGGCTCTCGGCGGTGTATGCCAAGAACAACACGGAGAAGGTTACGCCATTCAAAATGGAATAGGCAAGAAACATCAGTCCTGCCAGGGGAAACGACATGCGCATGACGTTGGCAGAAAGAATCCACACCAAAGCTAATTCTGCAATAGCCAATCCCCAAAAGATGCCTTGGTTGCTGACAATGCTAAATAACAAGCTTTCATTGTTTGCCACATAGAATGAAGTGAGCCCTGTGGTAACAAGTGCCAACGTCATCCATACGTATACTTTGGTCATCAATGCTGAGAAACCGAGTGTAGATGTTTGTACACGATCGGTAGCATTGGGGTTGTAGCCATAAATGTTCTGTTCCATAATCGTTATTTTTTAGGGGGTATATGATGACACCCATTGTTAAAGGTGTAATGTATGTCCCATGCGTTCCTTTTTGGTTTCAAGGTAACGCTTGTTATACTTATTAGGTGTGATCTCGATGGGCACATTCTCTACGATTTCCAAGCCATAAGCCTCTAACCCTACACGCTTCACTGGGTTGTTGGTGAGCAAACGCATCTTGTGAACATTGAGCATGCCCAAAATTTGTGCGCCCACACCATAGTCGCGTTCGTCGGGGTCGTAACCTAAGTGTACGTTAGCATCTACGGTGTCATAGCCTTCTTCTTGCAATTTGTATGCCGCAATCTTAGCCATTAAGCCGATGCCACGACCTTCTTGATTCAAGTAGAGCACAACACCCTTACCTTCGTCCTCAATCATGCGCATGGCTTTGTGTAACTGTTCGCCACAATCGCAGCGTTCAGAACCAAAGATATCGCCTGTCATGCACGAAGAATGTACGCGTACTAATACCGATTCATCTTCTGTCCATTCGCCCTTTATCAGCGCGATGTGTTCAAGTCCGTTGCTTTTTTGGCGGAAAGGAATAAGGCGGAAGTGACCATATTCAGTAGGCATATCAACTTCTTCGCCCTGTTCAACCAAGCATTCGTTTTTTAAACGATAGGCAATTAAGTCCTTGATGGTAATGATGTGTAAACCTTCGTGTTCGGCAAATTCTTGCAACTGTGGCATACGTGCCATTGTGCCATCTTCGTTCAAAATCTCGATAAGGCAAGCTGCGGGTTGCATGCCTGCTAATCGTGCCAAGTCAACGGCAGCTTCAGTGTGTCCAGCACGTGCCAATACACCACGATCTTGTGCGTAGAGTGGATTGATATGTCCAGGACGACCAAAACTTTCGGGACGGCTATCGGGATTTGCCAAAGCGCGAATAGTAGCAGCACGATCATGGCAACTCACACCCGTGGTGCAACCTTCGAGTAGGTCGATGGTCACAGTAAAGGGGGTGCCCAACATACTTGTGTTGCTCTGCACTTGGTGTTCTAATTGCAACTGGTTGCAGCGGTCAATGGTAATAGGAGCGCAGAGCACACCACGTCCGTTGCGCAACATATAGTTTACGTGTTCAGGTGTAACCAATTCGGCTGCCATGATAAGGTCGCCTTCGTTTTCGCGGTCTTCATCGTCAACCACAATTACGAATTGACCTTTCTTAAAATCTTCTATAGCTTCCTCAATAGAGGCGAGTTTGAATGAGCTCATTTTTATGTATGCGTAGTTTTTATTGTTCAACTTATAGCGAGAATTCCTTATTGGTGCGTCTTGTATTTATTTTGTGATACAAGCGCTTTCGCAATATAGAATTTTTTATTGTGCTCCTGCATCAGGGGCTTTTTCGGGTAGTTTAAGTTGGCGTACGGGGGTAGGACCACTGCCAGCATTTTCAAAGTTAATGGTGGCATTGTTTTCCATATCTTTCGGAGTGTTCGGAGTGATTTCACCATGCTCTTGTATATACCGCTTTATGCGATATCGTTTCCAAGCATTCCAACCCCAATAACCACCTCCGCAGACTGCGAGTGCTATGATAAGGGCAATCAACCATTTTTTGTTGGTGTGCCAATTGTTACCATTTAATACCTTCTTTGTGCTTTCGGCATCCTCGTCTTCGGTCATCGTACCATCTTGAATCAGTGTTTGCAAATGGTTGCAAGTGCGTATAATGGTTCGCATATCGCGATATAGGCGCAAACGGAAACGCCAAATGCGTATCCACAACACCAAACCGATGGGGAATATCACACCAGCAGCAATGTTGAGTGCTTTGCTGTGGAATGGGGTGGTGTGTTGGTAAACAAAGATAATTGGCATTCGGTTAAGTTCGCCCAACACCAAACGATTACGGCTATTCGAAAGTTCATCGACAATAGCCTCCATTCGGTCGTTAATTTCCTCAACTTCCAAGTCGGGAGTATAGCGGAAGAACGTGTTGATATAGCTCGGCGCTAAAAGCAATTTCTTGCGTTCGCCATATTGAATGCAACTTTGTTTTAAAGCCTCAATTTCACCAGGCAATATATCGAGTCGGGGATCGTCAATAATCACCTCCTTGCGGTATATGTGGCGATGTGTGCGTAGGGCAAATAAGCGGTTAAAGAAATTGCGATAAGCATCGGTATTAAATACCACAGAGTCTTTATTTGCTTTGTATGTAAAGAACACGCCAAATGGGGCAATGATAATGGAGCTAATCCACATACCCAATACCATATTTACCGAACCATCGCGTGCCATCTTCATACCTGAAGTATAAATAATGTACCACACAATAAAGATAGCCACCGAAATGACTGTAGGCATACCTAAACCGCCTTTGCGAATAATGGCTCCGAGGGGCGCACCGATAAAGAAGAAGAGTAAGCAAGCCAATGAGTAGGTAAACTTATTGTGCCATTCTACCCAGTGATTACGAATGTTTCGCTCTTCTAATTCGGTATTTGTACCCTTCCAATCGAGGTCCGAAACAATGCTTCTGGCATTGCCTAATGCCTGTTGCTTAGCCATTTGCATGCGTGTGGCACCAACTTTTGAGGTAAGCGTGTCGAAGTTGAGCGCTTTTTTTGCTGCATGTGCTTGCCACATTTTTAGCAGTGCAATACTATCTTTTGCCTCCAATCGTGGACGTTTGTAATAGATGGCGCTTGCCTCTTTATATGATTGTCTGCCCACAGAGTCGAGTTCTGCATTCATAGAGTCAACACTTTGCTCAATCTGTCGCATATTTTTGGCAGACGGCATGCCCGCAAGCATATTCTTATCCATTAAGTTAAAGTTGCTGTCAAAATCAATCAATAACGTCTTGTATAAGAAGGTTTCGCGGTCGAAAGGTTCGTGTGCCCCATTGCCCATCATGTTATTACTGCCCGTAGACTCTAAACTTTCAAATTGTTCGCCGTTCCACAAATCGAGTTTCAGGTGTAGTTTGTCACGTGTAATCTCTAATCGTGCAGAGTCAGCCAATACAATCTGTGCATGGTCAAATCCTTGATCGGTTTTATAGATAATGGTTTGATAGAGCATGCCCGTCTCTGTGTTTTTGCGTTGCACAAAGATGTTGATGTTCGGCACTCCATTATAGAACACGCCTTCTGGAATTTCTACTGCAGGCGATTGTTCTTTCATGCTAAATAGCAGTGTGCGCAGTTCCATCTGTGCTTTAGGCGATGCATCATTTTGAAAATAAAACGAAGCTCCTGTAGCAAAGAGGGCAAACAGTGCCAATGGTTGCATAATGCGGATGAGCGGAACGCCCGCTGCTTTCATTGCCAACAATTCGAACGACTCACCCATATTACCAAAAGTGATGAGCGAGGTGAGCAGAATAGACAATGGCAGTGCTTGCTGCACCAATGTGATGGCCATGTACCAATAGAACTTAGCCAATATGTCGAGCGAAAGTCCTTTACCTATCAATTCGTCTACATATCGCCAAGTAAATTGCATCATAAAAACGAAGAGTACCACAAAGAACGCTCCAGCAAATATAAGCAAGAACTTTTTGAGTATGTACAAGTCGAGTTTCTTAATGATGGTCATTTTAGTGTGATGATATAATTATTGTGCAAAGTTAGTGCAAACCGAACGCAGAGCAAAGCAAAAAAGTATATTTTTTTGCTTTGTTCTGCTGAGGTGCCGCCTAACTTGGCGAAGCAAAGTCGTGCAAACCGAACGCAGAGCAAAGCAAAAAAGTATATTTTGCTCTGCAAAACAGAAGTCTGTAAAAATGGAATCGAAATACCTTATAACATTCGGGTGAAGTTAAAAAATGAAGGTGATATGTCCAGCGTCGCTCAATATATCGACATTAGGAATCATATCACCTTTTCCAATTCTGTTGCAAAGATAATAATAAAAATTACATTTTACGTTTTGCTCTGCAAAACAGAAATTTGTAAAAATGGAATAGAAATACCTTACAACATTCGGGTGAAGTAAAAAAATGAAGGTGATATGTCCAGTGGCGCTCAATACATTCGCCATTAGGAGTCATACCACCTTTTCCAATTCTGTTGCAAAGATAATAATAAAAAATTATATTTTGCGCCTTGCTCTTAAAATAATCATTGTTTCTTCCAACGTAAGAGGAATAGCTTCTTTATTTTTTACAATAACGTATTGTGGAAATCCAGTACAAGGTTCTTCTTTTGCATGAAGAAATTTGCAAATATATAGCGGACAACCATTAAATGTTCCAACCTGCATAGCAGTATCGAATCCTATTGAATGTGCGTAAGCTATTGCACAATATGAAATACCTCTCATGATTTTTATTTTTTGCAAATGTATGAAATATTATACTTACAAGTTTTTACATCACTATTTCCCAATACAATACATCGTTTTAAAATGCTTCTCTGATTCATAACGAGAATATAAATACAAAAAACAGACAACTACAAAAATGTAATTGTCTGTTGAAGTAGCGCGAGACAGGATTGAACTGTCGACCTCATGATTATGAATCATGCGCTCTAACCATCTGAGCTATCGCGCCATTTGGCGTTGTGAGTGTCGTTGTTTCTCGTTTGCGAGTGCAAAGGTACTACTTTTTTATGAACCTCCAAACTTTTAGCGAAACTTTTTTGTTCAAAAATGCATTTTTTTATTTTGAATAAGTGAGTATTGTGAGCTAAATATGCTGAAAATCAAAAAGAAAAATGAATAATAAAAAAATGGGAGAAAAATGTATTTTTTTTAGAGCGTAATGAAATAAAATGCGATTTAGTGCGTTATAAAGTCAAAAGGTGGTTGAAAAAAATGTGCTACAACAAACATTTTATGCCACTTTGATACATCTTATTTGAAAACATTGAATCCTTCTTTTTTGAAAAATTCAAACTCCTAACAGCCTATGCCCCATTTTACTCCTCACAAAAGCAGTCCTAACAGTAAACAACTTGCTTATGTCATGGCATTTGCGCGTTTTTATGATGCTGAAGCACACAACGAAGATTTGGCACGCACTATGGCAAGCACGATAGCCGAGGCTATTGAGAAGAATGTAGTGAACTGACGTCCTTTTTAAAAAACACTTTCACAAAACAGTGAATCGTAAGTTCGTGGTATAGATTTTTTAGAAATTTGTTGCGCATTTATTATTATAATAAGCATATAAAGTGTAACTTTGCCCTAAAAATAAGAAACTGCGAAGCGTTTGACGTGCGTTTCAAACGCTTTGTCCTTCTTTTTTCTATTTCACACAACAACTTATTTTCTCCTTAAAAATGAAAAAGATATTGCTTCTTGGCTCAGGCGAACTGGGTAAAGAATTTACCATTGCAGCCCAACGCTTGGGTCAGCATGTGATTGCTTGCGATGCCTATGCAGGTGCTCCTGCCATGCAGGTGGCAGACGAATTCGAGGTTTTCTCTATGCTCGATGGCGAAGCCTTGGAACGTGTGGTAGAAAAACATCATCCCGACCTTATCGTGCCCGAGATTGAAGCAATCCGTACGGAGCGCCTCTATGAATTTGAGCAAGAGGGTATACAGGTGGTGCCTTCTGCGCGTGCCGTAAACATTACAATGAACCGTAAGGCTATTCGTGATTTGGCAGCTAAAGAACTCGGTCTAAAAACGGCAAAATATTTTTATGCCAAGTCGTATGATGAGTTGGTGTCGCACTCAAAGGAAATTGGTTTCCCCTGTGTTGTGAAGCCTTTGATGTCATCATCAGGCAAAGGTCAGTCGCTTGTAAAGACTGAGGCTGACTTGCAGCATGCTTGGAAGTATGCGATGGATGGTAGTCGTGGCGACATTCAGGAGGTTATTATTGAAGAATTTATTCACTTTGATAGCGAAATAACCTTGCTCACTGTTACGCAGAAAAACGGTCCTACCTTATTCTGTCCGCCCATTGGTCATGTGCAGAAGGGTGGTGACTATCGCGAGAGTTTTCAGCCAGCTCATATAGCACCCGAACATTTGGCTGAAGCTGAGCGTATGGCAGAGAAGGTTACTCGTGCCTTGACGGGTGCAGGCATTTGGGGCGTTGAGTTCTTCTTGAGCCATGAGAATGGCGTGTATTTTTCAGAGCTTTCACCCCGTCCGCACGATACAGGTATGGTGACTTTGGCTGGTACACAAAACTTTAATGAATTCGAACTCCATTTGCGTGCAGTGCTTGGTTTACCCATTCCCTGTGTTAAGCAGATGCGCATTGGTGCTAGTGCTGTGATTCTTTCGCCTATCGAGAGTAACGAGCAACCACAATATAGCGGACTTGAACGCACCTGTGAAGAAGATGCTGATATTCGCATTTTTGGCAAGCCTACAACGCGTAAAAACCGCCGTATGGGTGTGGTTGTATGCAATGCTCCCCTCGATGCAAATCTCGATGAAGTGAGAGATAAAGCTAAGCGCTTAGCAAGCTACGTAGAAGTTAAGTAATTTATATCGTAATATGTAAAATTGCCATGCGGCAATAGATTAATGTAAGTTATTAGTCTGTTGCTGCATGGCAATTTTGCATGATAAATTCGCCTTAGTTCCATTCTATTAGAATACCCTCAGGAGTGATGCCTCGCACGCTGATATCGAGCGTACCATCTTTTCGGGAATTTGTAAAGAAAATAATGTGGGCTTCTCCGTCCGAGTTAGTAGTGACTTGTGGTGCCCAATGTAGTGTGCGACGCGTGTCATTGTCTGAGGGTAGGGCAAACTTGCGGTAGTTGGGAGCAAAGAACTTAGTGGGGCTGCTAAAACCTTGAATATGGCGATATTCCACCCCCTTGCGGTTGCGCATTCGGTAGGAATCGGGTTGCGAGTAGAGATATAACTCAAACAGACTTTCGCTCACTGTATATTCCTTGCCCGTAATGTTGTCGATGCTTTTGTTGTCGCGCGCCAAGGCTATAGACTTGTAGTACTCGCAGTCGCTCAACTGTCCTAAAGAGGCGGAGTTGTCAATATACACCTTCATTTCATGACCTTTGTAATTCACCGTGCTGAGTGCCACATCTTCCATTCTTTCCTTCTTTTGTTGCACGTTGGCTTTGCCATTGGTTGTATTGCTGTTGGCAGCAGAGCCGTTGGGAGAATTATTATTCAATTCGTTTGCTTCGGCATTGAGCCTCTCAATTAAACTGCTATTGTCCATTAAGTCGTAGCGGTCGAATGAGACTTTCTCGTCTAACAGACTTAGCAACTCGAATATACTGATTTTTGACCCACGACCTAAGTCCTTAAGGCGTTCGTACTCTTTTTGCACGTCATAATACTTTGTAGTCTTCCTCATTCCTGTACGTTCACCCCCTTTCCAAGTATAGCGGTTACCCGTGAATCCTTTGTACTTTTGCTTAGCTTTTGCCACAACCTCGGCAGTTTTTGTAATGTTTATTACGTTTTTCTGCAAAGTGTCCTTCCACTCAAAGGTGCGCGGTGCTTCGGGGTGAGCATTGAGCAAAATTCGCGTTTGGTTGTCAGACCCATCATAGAGGTTCAAAGTTAATTCGGGAGTAAAGAGAGGACGAGGCTTGGGCGAGAACCAGCGGTCTATGGTTAGTCGGCTCCACTTTTTTTTATTTTTATCGCCCCCACGCATGGTAAACTGTGTGAGGTATTCGCCTTCATAGTTTACGTTCGACTCAAAAGCAAATTTGCCTTCGTGGTCGGTAGTGGCTTGTCCCTCAATGCTGCCAGGCAGAATGTTTCCGTTTTCGTAGGCATAGGCACGTACATCTAAATTGATGTCTGAGAATGGAGTTTGTTTTTCGTTGTCTTTGTAAATTGTTCCCCGCAGAATAAGTTTTTCCTCAATGGGCTGTTGCAAATTAAATTTTTCGGCCCCACACATCACGTTAAAAGTGTTGGCAGTCCAACCTTGTACGCGAAGCAGCAAGTCGAGCATGCGTCGGTGTGCAGCGTCGTTGCGTTCAAAGTAGAGGTCGGGGCGGTGGATGTAGCCACGCACTTCAGAGCCAAGGAGCATGTAGCCCTCAATTCCCCCATCGCGATTAGAGAGAATGTTGCCTGCTTCATCGCGTACGGCAACCGAGAGGGTGCAGTCTGCTAAGGGTTTGCCTGTGGCTGTTTGTGCTTTAATGGATAAAACAGCAGGTGAGTAAGCGTCATATTCCAAAGCATTTTGTTTTACATCAATGTGTGCAAAACGAATGCTATCGGTATGCTCAAAGGGAACCCACACCATGCGTGTAGCTTGACTAATGCCCTCAGCATTGAAGAGTTCTATGCGATTGACACCACCACGCAAGGCGCGGCGTTCAATAAAGAGTTCTTCGGGCGCAGTGCCGAGGGTGAGTGTGTCGAAGTAGCACACATTTTCGCGGTTGAACACTGCCAAGCCCAATAGTTGTCCTAAGGGTGTGTGCTTGCCGCTTGCCACTTGCACTACCAGTCCGTCAGCCTCAACATCTGTTAGCATGGCATATTGCCCTGTGGCATCGGGTAGGGGATAATGTTTTTTGCTTTCAACTGATTTTTTATCGGCAGTGGGTGCCGAAGCCAATGTAGCATAGCCTTGGTTAAAATGGGGAGGCAACACAAAGTCGCCCATACCTTCGTGTTCGGCAAGAGCGGTGGTGCAAAGTTTGCCATTGCTATCATACACTTTTAGGGTGTCATCCACGGGCAAACCGCGTCCGTCGGTCAGTTTAAAGGCTATGCGTTGTGCGCACCCTTCAACGCGTGCTCCACCTTCGGGATAAAAGTCGAGCAAACGAGCACTTTGTCGTTTCATGTCATAGGGACGCGGACTACCTAATGTGCCTGCATTGTAACCATCGGGTTGGGGGATGGAGAGTTGGGTAATGTCGTTATTGAGTGTCTGTGCTTGTTTGTGTTGCGGATTCTTACTCGTAAATACAGGAATTACGCGCGAGAAACAAGCCTCTGTGCCCCAATTTACCATCTCGCGTGTGTAGGCACGCACTTCGTGGTAGCCGGCATGCACTGGCAGTGCCAATGATAAAGCACCTTGGGCAGTACCAAGACTGTCAATTTGCAGAGTTTGTTTCAACACTTCTTGTCCGTCGGCATTAAGCAGTTCTACATAAAGCACCTTGCTCAGTGTTGTAGCCTTGAGTGAGGAGGCACGTACAACATAGGCTTTATACCAAATGGTGTCGCCTTCAAAGTATGCTGAATTGTCGAGATGCAAATATACTTTTTCGCGTGGAAAATTATAGTCGAAGCGAGCAGCAGCTTTAAATTTATTGAATAGCTGCTCAGCCGTAGTTTGCTCCGCAGTAGTTTGCTCCGCAGTGGTTTGTTTCGTGTTTGGTTGTTGTGCCCAAAGGTTATTGCATAGCAACAGTACCCCTATGATCAATCCCCAGAATTTCATCGAACCGATTTTGTGTTGTTGGGTTAAGTAGGTGCTCATGTCTATAATTAAAATGAACACCTACTTAGAACCTATTTTTTATAAATGTTGTTTCAAGAAACTTTCCATAGCGCGGTAAAAGTCGAAGCGGTTTTCTTGATTATGAAATCCATGTCCTTCATCGTCTTTCACCATATATTCTACTTCAACCCCACGTTGGCGCAGCGCATCCACCATTTGGTCACTCTCGGCTTTATTAACACGAGGGTCGTTCGCACCTTGTGCAATAAACAAGGGTACACATATTTTGTCAGCATGGAGTGCAGGGGATGTGGCTTCCAATTGTTCCTTGTCAGTTTCGGGATGTCCCACTTGTTCGTACATCATTTCGAGCATGGGGCGCCAATACGGAGGAATGGTATTCATAAATGTAAACAGATTGCTCACACCTACATAGTCAATACCACAAGCGTATAGGGTAGGGGTGAGTGTTAAGCCTGCTAAAACCGCATAACCACCATAGCTACCGCCATAAATGGCAATACGTTTGGCATCAGCAATGCCTTGCTCAATGAGCCAATTTACACCATCCGTAATGTCGTCTTGCATCTTTAGTCCCCATTGTTTGTAACTGGCTTCAAGAAAATGGCGTCCATAACCTGTAGAGCCGCGGAAATTCATTTGGAACACAGCATAACCACGGTTAGCTAAGAACTGCACTTCCGACGAATAACCCCAACAGTCGCGTGCCCAAGGACCTCCATGTGGATTTACCACTATAGGTAAATTTTTAGCCTCTTGCAGTGTGAGTCCGTTGGGCAATGTAAGGTAAGCTTCAATGTGCAATCCATCGCGAGTCTGGTAACTTATGGGCAACATGGCATTCATCTCTTCGGGTTTAATCCAAGGAGCTAACTGCGCAATGGGCGTAGCTTGGTCGGTTTCAGCATCATAGAACCAATAGGCACCGCGTGTACGGTCGCCACCTACATACACAAGGTAGTAGCGCTCAGCCTTATCGGTGTCAGCAATTCCATAGCGTTGATCGGGAAAGTGCGCTTTTATGCGAGTTCGCAGTGCCTCCTCTTCTTTATCAAAGAAGTGGCGCACGGGTTCTTTGTGCCCGGTGCAATAAACACTGAGCAATTTTTTGCGTTTGCGCGAGTAGCTAATGCTTGAAATGTCGTAAAGTTCGTTTTCGTAGAGCAGTTCCAATTCCTCGCATGTGGCAGGATTCATGCGCACCAATACCGTTTTGTCTCTATTTAGGTTGGTGGCAGCATACACCTCGCGGTTATCGGGTGTAAATTCCATAAAACTCACTACATCGCGGAAGTTAGTGGTGAGCACAGGGCGAAATTCCTCCTCTTCTGTGTCGCGATAAAGAATTTGTGTGTTCACCCCGTCAACAATGGCTGTTGCCACACGCAGACGTCCGTCGTGGTCGGTCATCCATCCTTGAATGTTGCCAGGATTTTCTGCTAACAATGTCAGTTCGCCTGTTTCTATGTTAAGGCGGTAGGGGTCGAATACTTCCGGATTGCGTTGATTCATGCCAATAAGCACATAACCTTGTTGTTCTTCAAGGTCATCTATCAGGCTGGTTCTCACACCTTCAAATGCAGTGTAGGCACGTTCGTCGCTACCGTCACGGCGCACTCCATAGAGTTGATAGTTTTCGTCGCCAGCCGTGTCTTTCATAAATAGTAGGCGTTGGTTGTCAGCCCACATATAGCCAGCCACACTACGTTCTGTTTCGTGTGTAATGCGTGTAGCTTGTGCGTCGGTTTCGCCTATGCGACGCACAAATACGTTGAGGCGATCTTTGTAGGGCGCCATGTAAGATATGTATGTGCCATCGGGAGAGAGTTGATAACCCGTGCGTTCAGAATTGCGAAAGAAATCCTCAAGAGGTAGTTGTTTGTTCATATTAAATGCTTTGTTTTGCATGCAAATTTAAGCCTTTTGCCAAAAATACATTAACTTTGCCACAAAATATCCAATCTTTATGCATACACTTATATTAATAACCACAGAATTTGCTGCTGCGGCGCATCTTATGATGAGTCTTGTGTTGTTCTATTTGTCGCGACGCAGTGTGCAGTTCTTATCGCAAGCATGGATTATGTTGCTCATTTGTTTGATGTATTGCGCGGGCTTATTTTTTGTAGCCACGCACGATGCAATTCCCCAATTGGGCATTCTTCATCCCGTGCTCCTTATTTATTTGCTTGCCTGTTCTTATTTGCAAAGCATTTATCCATTGGGACTTTGCATGCCCGGTTATTTGCAGTGGGGACGTATGTGGGGATATGCCGTGCCTGCTTTGGTGCTTATATTTATCTATAGCATTGGTGCAGCGGCTGGTAGTAATTTGGCAAATGTATATACCATCAACGATATCGTAGATTTTTGGTTATCGGGTGATGTCGTGTTACGCATTCTTTGTTTGTTGCTTTCGGGCTATTACATTGTCAATATATTCCGTTTGCCACATCGTTTGGTGCGAAGCATGCAGTTGCCCAGCGACCTTATGGCGTATGGAGCGGCATTGGGCATTGTTAGTTTGTTCTTTGTGGTGATAACCATAGAGTTCAACCTTGTTTTGTTGACCATTTACATATTGCTTTTCACCTTGGTCAATATGTTCCTCTTCTTTCGAATATTGCGTCCAACGGTTGAGGCTATTTCTTATCCTGATTTCCGCCAGGTAGAAAAACCACCTACGCGCGAGGAAATTACGCAGTCGGAAGTTGACGACTTTAACGAGGCTAACTTGCATCGTTTCGAGATGATGGAATATGTAATGCAACATGACAGTCCTTATCTCGATTGTAATTTTAATCGTGAGCGTCTGTGCCGATTGGCAGGATTTAACCGACACATGACTTTGCAGAGCTTGCGTTCTCAAGGCTATAACGACATTCACGAATACATCATGCGTTATCGTGTGGCAGAACTTAAACGCCGCATTGAGTCGGGCGAGATTACAGACTTAAAGCAGGTGATAGAAGTTGGTTTTCGCACAGCTAAAACCGCAGCCACTTGTTTTGAACGCTATGAGGGTAAGGAGTTCCAAGCGTTTTGGGAAACACATCGTAAAAAGAATACAGACGAGGTGGCAGAGATTTAAAGTAGCTTCAAGATCTGTATCAATTTATTGAGGCATAAAATAAATTCATAGATGTTTATGTCTCAAAAATGATGTGATGGTAAAATAAAGCCAGGTATGAGAGGAGAAACTTATTTCTCAAATTCTCATACCTGGCTTTATTATATTACATAAGAAATGTACTAATATTTCTGCATCACATAAGTACGATTAACTAATGGCTTAACTTCTGCCCAAGTGAGCAACACGGTAACTGTACCTTCGTCAAATGACCCTTTTTGATAAGGCTGATAAGTGAAGCTTATGCCGCGTGGGGTTAATGCCAAACGTGGATAGAATTTTCCGTTGTATTTTTCGTAAGTCCAAATAGGTGTGTCTTCATCGGGTTCATCTTCAAGATAAGCCTTTCTGCTATATCCAGCAGGTGTATGTGCCATTTTTACACGCAATTTGTTACTAATAAGTTGGAACACACGGGGCAGAGAAGCTACTTTAAATACATCCTTCAAACCTAAAGGTTGCGTTTCGCCTTGACGGAAAGTCATGCTATATTCATAAGGCATTCCGTGCGGTCCACCAAAGTTAATCTCGTCTTCAACACTCCAAGTAAATAGTGTGTTGTTAGCCGTGTGACACACAGGTTTTATTTTAGAATCTCTGTGATAGCATACGGATTCTTCGGGGTCATACTCTCCCTCGTTGTTCTCTTGATAGGTTTGGAGCAAATTACTATAAGAAGCTGCAAAAACTGATTCTAAGTCATTGCTACGAAGCTTTTGTTGGTTTACGTTCAAAATTGCACACATACGAGCTACTGCAGCCTTGGCATCGGCATTTGTTGCAGGTAATATAAAGTCGTAATCCATAATCACGCCTTTTTTATCTGTTTCATAAGTATAGTGCTTATAACCATTAGGTACAACCACTTTGGGTGTAGGGGTGTTTTGCACAAGGACTGTAGCATTGCTTACGGAACTGCTAAAAGCAGAGATTGACAAACCTACTGCTGCCAATAAAATAAAGAACCTTTTCATAGTCTTTGAATTTTAGTATTGTTTGAAAATCATTTTTTTTGAACATTCAATCAGAGAGGAGAGGTAAGCCTTAATGCCTTCCCCTTTCTCTCGAAAAAAGTATAGGGGCTTATGTTATTATTTTACAATGACTTTGCGAATGGTGCCATCGCTCATCTTTAAGAGGTTTACACCACGTTGCGGCATCGATATGCTGCGTCCATCCATTGTATAACGACGCACAACAGTGACGTTAGATGGAGAAGCATTCACATTGTCTATCGCATTGGCAACGGGGTTGAGTTCTACTGTTAGGGGAGCATCCTTCACTTCGAACTTAAGGTTGTTAAGAGGTATGTTTATTGTTTTCTTATCACCTGTTGTCGAATCTTGATATGTTACGCCTATTTCGCCAGACATAGTGTATTGTCCTGAAGCTAATGGCACGCTTTCATATAAGAGGTCCGATAATTTACACCATACAGATGGTGATTCTTTTTCGTCTTTATATTTATATGAAATTTCAAAGTCTTTTTCAATAAGCTCTCCATCAGGTAAGGGTTCACCATTATATACAAAGTTTACTTTAAACATTTTGTTCAAATTGGGATAAACCATAATGTCATTTTCTGAAGGCTGAACATTATAATCGTAAATAATCTTAGAAGGATATCCTACACCAAACCACAAGTGACTATCTGTAGATATATAGTATTTCTGACATGCTCCGTAAGTTAAATGAGAATTAAAAGAAATGTACCCAGGATAACAATACACCGAATCGGGTTGAGCTGTGTTAAACTTTAATTGGCGATACTTTATTTCATAATCGTTTTTACCCTCCTCAATTGGATAGATATTTTTAACGATATATGCTTGTTTCTCTTCAGTACCTCCCTCACAAGTAGGTGCCACTGTTAGTACAAACTCTCTTTGATAGATAAATTCTCTTTGCCTGTTGTCTGCAAACACAAGTTGAACGCCATCAATATCCAACATACGTTTAATAGAGAAACCTGGAAGATTGGGATATATTTCAGCATATCGATTGTTATCAAATTCAATGGGGATAATAGCCTCATTCGTAGGACGTGAAGCATTTCTTTTCTTGGCAAACCAAGCGTAGCTATCCTCTAAACCAGGCAGCAAACAAACGATTGTATCCGCCTTTACAAGTTTCCTATTACTTGAAGAATTAGGACAATATTCACGATGCTGAATTGCAATGTCCAGTCCTTTATTGTTAGTTACAAACAAACTATCACCATATTTAAAATACCTACAAGGAACGATAAAGCGTATTGTTGCTATTTTGTCAAAATCGAGTGGATTATTGTTTAAGTCGTATGCAAAATTCTTTTCTGTTAGTTGCAATTCTGTAGCATGGTTGTCAATGTTCACTCCATGACAAGCAAGTGCTGTAGCAATGGTGTCATTTTTTTGTTCGTTATAATATTGAGGGTATTTAAAATTGAGGTCAACCTTTTGTACTGCTTTACCTTCTACATTATTAACAAGCGATGTCAGTACTAAGTCGTTTCCCACAGTTTTACTTTCAACCAATCTGTTCGTAACTGTTTCATAAAATGTAGGATCCGTATTGTATGAATAGGGGGAAAGGTATAAAGCTCTGAAAGTAGTAGTAATTTGACCTGCATACTTTGCTGCATTTTTTAAGGTTATGGTAACCTTCAATGGCTTGCTTTCTCCCATCACCAAATTCTGTTCTTTTACATTTTCTGCCACATACAGTTTTGTCATCAAAAAGCCTGTTGAGGAATTATAAGGCATCACAAAATCAGGGTCATCTGTTTCTACGGTAGGATTCTGTAATTGGTAACCTAATTTACCAGGGAAGGCATACATACAAATGGTTCCATTGTCTAAATCTCCAGGATTGCCAGTATTCATATTTAAACAACCATATCCCTTAGCACATGTACCAGGATAGGATTCGTAATAGAAGCTTCCTATACTTTGTGCACTCATTACATTGCAACGTTTTCCTTTTGAGTCGTTAACATATAGGTGGCACTTTACAGCTTTGCGATAATCGGTTTCAATGGTTTGAATTTCACTATTCCCCACAATAAAATCCCCTGTGCGCATAGCCAATTCTGGTCTGCTTAGTGGCTCAATGGCGTACTCTATTTTTGTGCCAGGTTGGGCAAATAGTATAGCTCCATTAGGATTATAGTTATTAAACAATTTAACCATGTTCACAGAGTAATATGTACTACTTCTTGCTGTGTTACGATTGGGAGCCAAATAGGCTCTCACCGCCTTGCCTTCAGGATCAACGGGAGGTGTAAATTTTACACACTTGCAACGCAACAAATCATCAATTCGTACAGTAGGGTACGAATATTCAGAATCTTCTAACACCACACTTCCTTTAATTGGATTTATAAATTGAGGAGAATAGAAGCGATAGTAAAGTCTATCACCAAAGTTAAGATTTAAATCTCGAATGGGAAGTGTAGTACCATATGCCCATACGCCATAATCGTCATTTTCATCGTTGCGATAATAACCTGAACGAGGAAAACTTGAGCTCGATTTCACAACCTTACCATTGTTTAATTGGGGTTCGCTACTCCAATCCCGACCTTTTGCTACATAAATAGAATCGTTCAATAATTCAGGACTGTTTGAAAAGTAGATATTGAATTCCGGAAAGTCTGACGATTTTAACGGAGATGTTTCACTGCAAGCAGGTCCTGCAATAATTACACGAATGGTACCACGAAAAGACTTGCTTTGTGCTTGTGCTGGCAAAGCTCCTAATAGCAATGCAAACACCAAAAAAAGATTGAGTAAAGAAAAGTGTTTCATATCGTTGATATTTTAACAGTTGTGAATTTTAGTGTGATAAAGTAAAGTGTATTTAAAATATGATACTTGTTTTGATTACTATTTTTTGCAAATATAGTGATTATTTGTAAGGGGTGCCTCATTATTTCTGGTTCATCCGACATTTCGAGTGATACGACAGTCATGCAATGCGTATAGTCTCAGT
>UQQN01000009.1 GCA_900543155.1 uncultured Prevotella sp. | reverse complement strand
TTATTTTAATGGGTTACCCCGTTAGGGGTGAGATAAGGTAGCCAGGTATGTGAAGGGAACTTGGGGGGGGGTATTAAATACAAATTTCCCCTACAGATAGAAACACAAGAACGAGCCTAAAACACAAATAAAACCACTCGCACACGTTTTTATTCACTTTTTTGGCGAAGATAAGAATAAAAGTAAGTAACTTTGCATTTTCTAAGGATATGGGAATCTAATGTAAGATTATAGTTTTAACCCTGATCTTAAACTATAGGATTTCAATACTTTTTGAATATCAAATAACACATATAAAAAATAGTATACATAAAAGTTTTTTATGGAACTTATTGAACAACTTATTGCACGCGCTAAAGCCAACAAGCAGCGCATCGTTCTTCCTGAAGGTACAGAAGAACGCACTTTGAAAGCCGCCAACCAAATTCTGACTGACGGCGTGGCAGACCTCATTATTCTTGGCAATGTAGAAGAAATTCACAACTTGGCTAAACAGTGGGGACTGGGCAACATCGACAAGGCCACTATCATCGACCCTGCCACAAGCCCTAAGAAAGAAGAATATGCTGAACTCCTTGCAGAACTCCGCAAGAAAAAAGGCATGACCATTGAGGAGGCTCGCAAAAAAGTGCTCGACCCTCTTTACTTCGGTTGCATGATTATTAAGAGCGGTGATGCCGATGGTCAGTTGGCAGGTGCACGCAACACTACAGGCAATGTGCTTCGTCCTGCCTTGCAGATTATCAAGACAGCACCTGGCATTAACTGTGTGAGCGGTGCAATGTTGCTTCTTACTCACGCTCCTGAATGTGGTGACAATGGCGTTCTCGTAATGGGTGACGTGGCTGTTACTCCCGTACCCGATGCTAACCAGTTGGCTCAGATTGCTGTTTGCACCGCTCAAACAGCTAAGGCTGTTGCAGGCATCGATCCTCGCGTAGCTATGTTGAGCTTCTCAACCAAGGGCTCTGCTAAGCACGAGGTTGTAGACAAGGTTACTGAGGCCTTGAGCATTGCTAAAGAAATGGCTCCCGAATTGAAGATTGATGGTGAATTGCAAGCTGACGCAGCCTTGGTTCCCTCAGTAGGTGCTTCGAAGGCACCGGGTAGCGAAATTGCTGGTAAGGCTAACGTATTGGTTGTTCCTTCACTCGAAGTGGGCAACATTGGCTATAAGCTCGTTCAACGCTTAGGTCATGCTACTGCCATTGGTCCTATTCTTCAGGGTATTGCTCGTCCTGTTAACGACCTTTCACGTGGTTGCTCTATCGACGACGTTTACATGATGGTAGCCATCACTGCTAACCAAGCTATCGCTGCTAAGGAGGCTGAATAATTTTAGATTTTAAAAGATGCTGCACTCGTTTTTTTTGAAAAGCGCAGCACCTTCTAACCCCTACTTCCCTAACCCCAAAATATGAAAATTCTCGTAATCAACTGCGGCAGTTCATCTATTAAGTATAAACTCTATGAGATGGACGATAAGTCGGTGCTCGCTGCTGGCGGTATCGAAAAGATCGGTCTTGAAGGCTCTTTCTTGAAAACTAAAATCAACGGTGAAACAAAAATCATCGAATCGCCCTGTCCCACACACACTGAGGGTATCAAACTCATGTTCGACACCTTGTTGAACCCCATGTATGGTGCCATCAAGAGCTTGGACGAGATTGGTGCGGCTGGTCACCGCATTGTGGCTGGTGGTCGCTTCACTAAAAGCCAGATTGTAACCGACGAAATGTTGCAGGAATGGAAGCAGTATATGGAACTTGCTCCGCTCCACTCAGACGCTCACCTCAAGGGCTATGTGGCAGTTAAGAACATGTTGCCCAACTTGCCCCAGGTATTTGTATTCGACACTGCCTTCCACCAAACAATGCCTGCAAAGGCCTATATGTATGCCGTGCCTTACAAGTACTACGAACAAAACAACATCCGTCGTTGGGGTGCTCACGGCACAAGCCACCGTTTTGTAACAGCTCGTGTATGCGAAATGCTTGGTGTAAAACCCGAAGACGTACGTATCATCACTTGCCACATTGGTAATGGTGCCTCTGTTTCGGCAGTGAAATATGGCAAGTGTGTAGACACCTCAATGGGTCTCACTCCGCTCGAAGGTTTGATGATGGGTACTCGCTCTGGCGACGTTGACCCCTCGGCTGTGCTCAGCATCATGAAGAAGGAAGGCCTCAATGCCGACCAAATGAGCGACCTTTTGAACAAAGAAAGTGGTGTAAAGGGCATCTCGGGCGTATCGAGCGATATCCGCGAGGTAGAAGCTGGTATCCGCGAAGGCAACGAACGTTGCAAATTGGCTATGGAGATGTACGACTACCGCATTAAGAAGTACATTGGCTCTTACGCTGCAGTAATGGGTGGCGTAGATATCGTAGTGTTCACTGCCGGTGTAGGCGAACACCAATGGGACGTTCGTCAGGGTGCTATTGAAGACCTCGAATTCATGGGCATCAAGGTAGACACTGAAAAGAACAAGAAGAACTTTGGCGAAGAGGAAATTATCTCAACACCTGACAGCAAGGTGAAGGTGGTAATTGTTCCTACCGACGAAGAATTGCTCATTGCAAGCGATACACTCGACTTGGTAAAATAATCTTTCCGTAACAGAAAGAGAATCTATCTATCCACTTAGATAGAAAGCAGACAGAATCGACAGCATTTCAACCAAATGTTGTCGATTCTTTTTTTGCATACTTCGGCTATTTTGTTCTATTTTTCCTTTTATCAGTCGCACACGTGCATGGCATAAATAAAATACGTAACTTTGCAAGGATATTAACGATAAGTAGTTAAGACTGAAAAGTTTAGATGTATACGAGTAATGCTTTTACGACCAAGCATCTACACAACTTTCAAAGAAACGCATCAACTAAAATTTTCCACAACACTGATGAAGAAGTTTTTTATCATATTATCATTGGCATGTTGCAGCGTGTGCAGCAATGCACAAGGTGTGCTCTCGCTCGATAGCTGCCGTGCATTGGCATTGCGCAACAACAAGGAATTGGCACAAAGCAAAGCCAAAATGGAGAAGGCTGCATGGGACCGTAAAGCGGCTCATACCAACTATTTGCCCAAGGTTTCGCTCACTGCAGGCTATATGCGTACGGGCGACGAAATTTCGTTACTAAATAGCGACCAAAAAAGTGCATTGAATAATTTAGGTTCGAATGCCGTAAATGCCTTCAACGGACAATATGCTGGTCAATTTGCACAAATAGCCCAACAAATTGTGACAAAGCACCCAGAACTTGCACCACTCGTGCAAAATATTTCAGGACAGTTGCCACAAATTCAAGGTGCATTAGGACAAGCAGGCAATGCCTTTGGACAAGGACTTACGGATGCCTTGCGCACCGACACACGCAACATGACAGCGGGAATGATTTTGCTCACCCAACCACTATATATGGGTGGTAAAATTAAAGCTTACGAGAACATTACAAAATACCAAGAGCAGTTGGCTAAAGAACAACTTAAAGCCGACGAACAACAGGTTTCGCTCGATGTAGACAAAGCTTATTGGCAAGTGGTTTCGTTAGCTAACAAACGCCGTTTAGCCATTAGCTACCGCGACATGTTGGCACACCTCGACTCGGATGTTGTGAAAATGATTCACGAAGGTGTTGCCACCAAAAGCAACGAACTCTCAGTGAGTGTGAAACTCAACGAAGCCGAAATGACACTGATGAAGGTAGAAGACGGATTGACACTGTCGCGTATGTTGCTATGTCAACTTTGTGGACTTCCCCTTGAATCTGCCCCTAAATTGGCTGACGAGGACAAGGAGAACCTACCCACCGACGCAGAAAATATTACAGCCGACGTGCAAACAGCCTTCAACAATCGCCCCGAACTCTCACAATTGGTAACGGCTCAAAATATTTATGCTGAGAAAGCCAAAGTAGAACGTGCCTCCGTATTGCCCCAATTGGCACTAACGGGTGGCTATATGATTTCGAACCCTAACGTGTTCAATGGTTTTGAAAATAAATTCCGCGGCACATGGGCTGTAGGCGTAGTGCTGAAAGTGCCTGTGTGGAACTGGGGCGAAACAAAATATAAAGTACGCGCCGCACGCACCGAAGCAAACATTGCATCGCTCAAAGCCGACGAAGCGAAAGAAAAAATTGAATTGCAAGTAAACCAAGAAGCTTTCAAGATGAACGAGGCAAACCGCAAACTTGCCCTTAGCATGAAAAACCTTGACAAGGCTGAAGAGAACTTGCGTACTGCCCAAATTGGTTTTAAAGAAGGCGTTATCACCACCTCAGATTTACTCATGGCACAAACAGCATGGCTGCAAGCACATAGCGACAAAATTGACTCACAAATCGACATAAAGCTGAGTCGTGCAGCCTATAACAAAGCATTGGGCTACTAATTTTAGTTGCATTGCTTCAATAGAGCAAGCCTATAAAAAGCGCTCCATCCAAGCAATTCACCGAAAAACAATAAATAAGAATTTATACAACTTCGTTGAAAGTTGTGACAAATAGATACAAAGAAAATGAAACAGAAAGCAAATTTTCTTCCGGCCATCTTTATTCTTGCCGGCATCATCGTTTTGGTAATCATCGGCAGTCTTTATGCCTTTGACAATGAACCCGACACCATTCAAGGACAAGCCGACGTGACAGAATACCGCGTTTCGAGCAAAGTGCCAGGCCGTATTCTTAAATACATGGTTAAGGAGGGCGAATACGTACACGCTGGTGACACACTCGCCATTCTTGAAGCACCCGAGGTAAACGCAAAACTGACGCAAGCACAAGCTGCCGAAGCCGCTGCTGCTGCCCAAAACCGTAAAGCAGAAAAAGGCGCACGCCAAGAACAAATAGCTGGTGCCTACGAAATGTGGCAAAAAGCAAAAGCAGGTGTCGACATTGCCGAAAAGTCGTATGCACGTGTAAAACGCCTTACAGAACAAGGCGTAATGACCGCACAAAAACTCGACGAAGTGACCGCTCAACGCGATGCAGCCATTGCCACCGAACGCGCTGCCAAGTCACAATATGACATGGCTAAGAATGGTGCCGAACGCGAAGACAAAGAAGCTGCTGCTGCCTTAGTGAATCGTGCGCGTGGTGCCGTAAGCGAAGTAAACTCTTACATCAAAGAAACCGTACTCTTAGCCTCTGCCGATGGTGAGGTGACAGATATCTTCCCTCAGATTGGCGAGTTAGTAGGAACAGGTGCTCCCATCATGAACATTGCCTTGATGAACGATATGTGGGTAACCTTCAACATTCGCGAAGACCACCTCAACAACTTTAAAATGAACCAAACATTTAAGGCTACCATTCCTGCTTTGGGCAATAAAGAGGTAACGCTGAAGGTGTATTACATGAAAGACCTCGGCTCGTACGCAGCATGGAAGGCCACTAAAACCACAGGTCAGTTCGACATGAAGACCTTTGAGGTGAAGGCTTCGCCCATCAACAAGGTAGAAGGTTTGCGCCCTGGTATGAGCGTAATTTTGCCTTCAGCAACTAAATAACATTGTTGAATTCCCAACCAAACACCATATCACATGAACTGGGGATTATTTAGCAGAGAGTGGAAGCGCATGGCACACCAACCCATCTACATTTTTTGTATGGTTTTGGCACCACTATTCTGCTACTACTTCTTCACGTCGCTCATGAAACAGGGCTTGCCCGAGAATTTGCCCATGGGGTTGGTAGACGAAGATCACACCGCTACCACACGTACTTTGGCGCGTAATCTCAACTCTTTTCAAATGAGCGACATCACTCAAGAATATGCCAACGTAACAGATGCTCGTAGAGCTGTTCAACGCGGAGAAATTTATGGTTTCTACCTTATACCGCACGGAACAACTAAGCAAGCACAATTGCAACGTGTGCCCACGGTGTCGTTCTACACCAACTACTCCTACCTCGTTGCAGGTTCACTGCTCTATCGCGACATGCGCATGATGTCGGAGTTAGCATCGGGTGCTGCCTCACGCAAAGTGCTTTATGCCAAGGGGGCTACCGAAAAACAAGCCATGGCTTATTTGCAACCTGTGGTCATCGATATGCATGCAGTGGGCAATCCATGGCTAAACTACAACATCTACTTGTCGAATATCATTATACCAGGCATGCTGGGCATCTTCATATTCATGACAAGCGTATATAGTTTAGGCACAGAGTTAAAGTTTGGCTCGTCAGACGAGCTGATGAAATCGTCAAACGACTCTATCGTGGTAGCATTAACTAGCAAACTCATTCCGCAAAGCATCGTCTTTTTGTTAATGGGCACCATTTATGTGTTATTGCTCTATGGCTACCTACACTTTCCCTGCAACTGTGGCATTGCTCGCATGTGGTGCGTCATGGCACTCTTTGTGTTAGCTTGTCAGGGCTTGGGCGTGTTTATGTTTACTATGCTCCCCACCCTACGCTTGGGACTTTCTGCTGCCTCGCTTTGGGGCGTCATATCATTCAGCATATCGGGCATGTCATTTCCTGTAATGGCGATGCATCCCATATTGCAAGGACTCTCTTACCTCTTCCCCCTGCGCCACTACTATTTACTCTACGTAAACAGTGCGCTCGATGGTTATGCCCTTGCCAATGCTTGGCCTTTTGTATTGTCGATGGTAAGCTT
This sequence comes from uncultured Prevotella sp., assembly GCA_900543155.1. Lineage (GTDB taxonomy): Bacteria > Bacteroidota > Bacteroidia > Bacteroidales > Bacteroidaceae > Alloprevotella. The sequence continues at coordinate 33,395 of UQQN01000009.1, read as the reverse complement.
TATGATTCTTCCCATCCCCTTCTTAGGACGATTAAAGAAAGTAATGAAGACCTACGCCTACGAGCCCTAATGGTATAAAAGGTGGTTCTAAAAATTATGATTTTAAAATTCTAAAATCAGATTTTTTGTCCCCTTAAAAAACAACAAGGAATTATGTTTAATATCCGACAAGCCTTTACAGACTTCAACTACATATTTCGCGAGGAACTGAAGACGATAATCCGCGACAAGGGCGTAATCATCTTCTTCTTTCTTGTGCCCTTAGGCTATCCGCTACTTTACAGTTTTATTTATACCAACGAGGTAGTGCGCGAAGTGCCTATCGCTGTGGTAGACGATTGTCGTACCACGCAAAGCCGCGAATATTTGCGTCATCTTGATGCCTCTGCCGATGTACATATCATCTCGTATTGTGCCAACATGGGCGAAGCCATAAGCCTTATTAAGCACCGCAATGCTTATGGCGCAGTATACATTCCACGCGATTTCACCGAAAAACTTAGTCGTGGCGAACAAGTATATGTCAGTGCTTTTGCCGATATGAGTGGAATGCTCTACTACAAAAGCGTGCTTACAGCAAATACCAATGTAAGCTTGGCCATGAACGCTGACATAAAGGTAAAGCGCAGCGGAGGTACCACAGCCGAACAAGACCAAGTGGCAGAACACCCCATAAAATATGAGGAAGTGTCGCTCTATAATCCACAAAACGGATTTGCCACCTTCCTTATTCCAGCCGTGCTCATTCTCATCATTCAGCAAACCCTATTACTTGGTGTGGGTATGGCCGCAGGCACCGCACGCGAGCACAATCAGTTTCGCAACCTTGTGCCCGTAGAGCGCCACCACCGCGGACTTTTGCGCATTGTGTTAGGAAAGGGTGGAGCCTATTTGTTGGTATATATTCCACTCAGCGTATATGTATTGGGCGTAGTGCCCCATCTGTTCCATCTTAACCAAATAGGCAACCCTTGGAACATTGCCCTTTTTGCCACCCCATTTGTCATTGCTTGCATATTGTTTAGCATGACAGTGAGTGCCTTTGTACGCCATCGCGAAATGTGCATTATGCTTATCGTGTTCACCTCCGTGCCCTTATTGTTCATCTCTGGGCTGTCATGGCCAGGCAGTGCTGTCCCCGAATTATGGAAAGCCATAGGCTACGTTTTCCCCTCGACCTTTGGCATCAATGGTTTCGTGGCTATCAACAATATGGGGGCAGAGTTGGGCGATGTGCAGCATGATTGGTACATGTTATGGGTGCAAGCAGGCATCTACCTGGTAACCACTTGTGCTGTATATAAAGCTAGCATCACTCGTTCACGCCAACGCAACATTGAACAATGGAAAAATAACAAATAAAGTTTTTCGCAGAAAATAGGGAGGCTAATCATTCTTATTTTTAGAACTTCCCTTATATCACACGCGCGGATGTGCCAAAGTGTACATCCGCGCGTATTACATTTCGCTTGCATTTTCACCCATACACAATTTGCCCAATTCCACTTTTACTATTACCTTTGCCTTAAAATAAAAAACGAACATGCACACTCTCAATTTACGCGGAAAACTCTATCCGCTCGATGAGCCCAAAATCATGGGTATACTCAATGTCACTCCCGACTCATTCTATGCCGAAAGCCGAACGTCCGACGATACCCACATAGCCGAACGCGTAAAGCAAATGATGGAGGAAGGAGCCGACATGATAGACATAGGCGGATATTCCTCACGATCTGGAGCCGACGACGTGACACCTCAGGAGGAGATGGAGCGTTTAAGACGTGGCATACGCATTGTGCGCAAGCTCTATCCTGAAGTGCCCCTATCGGTTGACACCTTCCGTGCAGACGTAGCACGCATGTGCATTGAAGAAGAGGGTGCCGACATTATCAACGATATTGCAGCAGGCATGATGGATCGTCAAATGTTTAAAACCGTGGCACGCTTAGGAGTGCCCTACATCATGATGCACATGCAAGGCACCCCCGACACCATGCAAATAGCCCCCCATTACGACAATCTACGCCGTGAGGTAATGCTCTATTTTGCCGAACGCATAGACAGACTTTGTCAAATGGGTGCCAAAGACATCATTGTAGACCCTGGTTTTGGTTTTGGAAAAACCGTAGCACACAACTACGAATTGATGAACCATCTTGAAGACTTCAACATATTCAAGCTACCTATTCTTATAGGAATTTCTCGCAAATCAATGATTTACAAGCTATTAGGTGGTACTCCACAGACTTCGCTGAATGGTACCACAGTGCTCAATACCATAGCTTTGACCAAGGGGGCACACATTCTGCGCGTACACGATGTGAAACAAGCCGTTGAAGCCAAACGCATTTGGCAAGCTACAACTCAGTGTTAAAAGGTGCGTTTTTGCTTATGACTACAAAGTTCTAAAACCATCTTCCCCAAAACCACACACATCCCAACCTATGTTTAGTTTCGGAATAAAAGACATAATAGACATCTTCTCGGTAGCTATACTGCTCTACTATATCTACCGACTGATGAAAGAATCGAGTTCAGCCAACATTTTTGGCGGAATCATCGTGTTTATCGTGGTGTGGATATTTGTGTCGCAAATATTCGAATTACGCTTATTAGGCACCATTCTCGACAAAGTGGTCAACGTGGGTTCGCTCGCCTTGATTGTATTGTTTCAAGAAGAAATTCGACATTTTTTCAGCACCATTGGTGCGCGTCCCGAAACCCATTTCCTAACGCGGTTGTTTCGCAATAAAAAGAAAAACGCTGGAAGCAACGTACACCGTGAAGAAATCATGCCCATTGTGATGGCTTGCATCAACATGAGCAAACAAAAGGTGGGGGCCCTCATCATCGTTGAACGCTATGTGGGACTTAACGAATATATACAAACCGGCGACATCATCAATGCCAACATTACGCAGCGACTCATCGAAAACATCTTCTTTAAAAACAGTCCGCTTCACGATGGTGCCATGATTATTTCGCACCAACGCATACGTGCTGCCGGATGTATATTGCCCATCTCGCACGACACCGACATACCCAAATCGCTCGGTCTGCGTCACCGTGCAGCGCTTGGACTTTCGCAAAAGAGCGATTGCTTGGCTATTGTGGTATCCGAAGAAACTGGTGGCATCTCTATAGCCGAAAAAGGCGCATTCCGACTCCGACTTTCAGCCGAAGAACTTGAAAGTGCGCTCTCTAAGGAGTGGATTAAAGAGTAAAAAAGCATTTTATTCCCATTTTATTATTAACTTTGTCGCAAAATAGGCACTTTTTCGTAAAAGAATACACTTTGCATACAACAAAGTGCCCTAAAAACACACTCCACATAAGTATTCACACATGGTTAGAAAGCCCAAAATAAAAAAAGTACGCCTACACAACGAAGGCAATGTCATTCTGCGCAATAGTCTATTGGCTTTTGTGCTCGTTGGTGCATTGCTCTATTGGTTGCTCAAAGATGTAGCCCTATGGCCCTTCTATGCATACATCGTCGTGTTTGGCATTCTCTATGCCATCGCAGTTAACTTTTTCCGTTGCCCCATCCGCATCTTCAATGGCGAGAAAGAGGGCACTGTGCTCGCTGCTGCCGACGGACGTGTTGTAGTAATTGAAGAGGTTGACGAAAACGAATACTTTCACGATCGCCGCCTCATGATTTCTATCTTCATGTCTATTACCAACGTGCATGCCAACTGGTTCCCCGTTGAAGGCATTGTGAAAAAAGTTGTTCACCACAACGGAAATTTCCACAAAGCTTGGTTGCCAAAGGCAAGCACCGAGAACGAACGCTCTACCGTGGTTATTGAAACCGAGGACGGACAAGAAGTATTGGTACGCCAAATCGCAGGAGCTGTAGCACGCCGCATTGTTACCTATGCACGCGAAGACGAAGATTGTTACTTCGACGAGCACATGGGCTTCATTAAGTTCGGTTCACGTGTCGACGTTTACCTCCCACTCGACACTCAAGTTCTTGTAAAGATGGGACAAGCCACCATAGGCAACCAAACCATTATTGCTAAATTGGCAAAACGCAAATAAAAAAGGAGGTTCAGAAATTAGGAGGTTAGTAGGTTAAAAAACACCTTTGCAACACAGTTTTTGCAAAGGAAACTTTTTAACCTTCTAACCTTTTAAAATTTTTAATCCACCAAGATATTTTATTTTTAAGCATACTAAAAATCAAAATGCTCCACCACATGAAAAAGCACATCCCCAATACCATAACCTGCTGCAACCTCATATCAGGCTGCATCGCTACACTTTATGCCTCACAAGCTAATTACAGCATGGCGCTCACTTTTATCATCATAGGCGCAGTGTTCGACTTTTTTGATGGCTTTGCGGCACGTCTTTTACACGTTTCTTCGCCCGTAGGCAAAGAACTCGACTCGTTGGCAGACGACATCACCTTTGGTTTCGCCCCTGCCACCATTGTCTATTCTATGCTCAAAACCACACTTTCCTCAAGTACTTGTGGCACCGAGACATGTCCCCTCATTACCCTCCTACCCTATGCCGCATTTATCATTGCAGCATTCTCGGCATTGCGCTTAGCTAAGTTCAACCTCGACGAACGACAGGCCACTTCCTTTATCGGTTTGCCCACACCTGCTAATGCACTATTTTGGGGATCTCTTAGCCTTACGCTCTCTACGCATGGATGGCTCGTGCCCAACAACACATTGGCAATCTACTTATTGGTAGGCATATTGTTGTCAAGTTGGCTACTTGTGGCAGAAATCCCCATGTTTGCCTTGAAATTCAAGAGCTATGGCTGGAAAGGCAACGAACTACGCTTCAGTTTCATCATCCTTAGCGCCATATTGCTTGTAATTCTTAAATGGGGCGGATTTTCCTTAATAATTGTGCTTTATATCCTCACTTCCATTCTTAGCAACGCATTTGGCACAAAGGTTGCACATAAAGAGTAAACCCCTCATGTCTGACAAAAGCATCTCGTTTTTTTGAAACACGCTTTTATCGCATGAAACGTGTGCAGCGCCATAAAGCAGCACACCCATTACAAACCCCTAACCCAACACAAACACATGAGTTTACTCGGATTAATTGGACTGATTTTCCTGCTCTACACGTTCTACATCATAGGTCGTGTACTTTACACTGGATATTCATTTATGCGTGCCATGGGCATCAAGCCTAAATTTACACGCAAAGGACCTAAGTTCGAAACCGACTTTGGTGGTTCACAACGCACCACACAGCAGCAAAGCCACAATACAGGCAGTTCGGGCAATGCGCATCATGAGGGAGGCTCTACGAGCAACACAGAACCTCGCAACGGCAAAATATTTAGTAAAGACGAAGGAGAATATATCGACTTTGAAGAAATAAAATAACTTCATCATCAAATATATTTAATGCGCAGCTTTGAGTTTTTGTGCTCAAAGCTGCGCATTATTTTTGTATATCATGAAGATTTTATTTCACGACCTTCACCACCTTGCCATTAGTTGTACGCAAGAGGTAAACGCCAGTGTACATAGGTTGCGATTGGAAATTGGCATACGAAATGCGACCTACAAGTTGTCCACAAGCTGTATACACATCAACCATCTCGTTTGCTGCAATAGCAGGAGTAGATGCAAACACAGAACCTACACCTTCAGTCGTACCCGAAAGAGCAACTTTTTGCCAAGGTGTCCAAGAGGAAAGAACATTTCCCTTTACAGCTTGAACACGCCACATATAAGTGCCACCATCCGTAAGGTCTGTAAAGTCTAACGAAGTAGAGGTAATACCCGTAAAAGTTTGTTTAGCACGCGATGCTACAGTCTTTTCCTTATGTTGAGCAGAAAGCACATCGACAAGGTCATCTGCCTCAAAGTCACCATCGAAGATGCTCACAGCATTTACATACGAGCGTTTGGTTGAGATGATTTTCAATTTAACGCCACTACCCACGGGATTAGCGAAATGGGACACTTGCATATTGCCAGTTGCTGTAATAGACTGTGACGATAACTCAGCATCATTGGCTGAGAGCAATGTTAAAGTTACCGCATTCTCGGTTTTGAACGGAGACATAGTAAGTGCCACAGTAAGCACTTCGTTATCAGCATCTAAGCTGGGCGAAACAAGATACCCCATAGACTTTGATGTACCGAGTTTTGCACCACCAATGCCATTGTATACCTTGAGACCTGTCCAACCAGGAGTGGCTGTCTTTTCGTCGAGCGATGAAGAAATATCCTTTGAACCATCAACCTTTAAACCTTCGCCCCATTTTGTAAAGTCTTCGCCAATTAGTTTTGCTTCTGAGGGGTCTTTAGCAGCCCCCAATTCTTTGAATTCGAGGTTATAGTTTTCGGCTTCAGTCACAGCTCCCCATTGTGCCGTAAAGGCAGTAGTTGAATGGATTATAGACTTTAAACTCTCTTCGGTTGGTGCGTCAATGCTTTCGCCATTCATAAAGGTGAACGAGATGAGTCCGTCCGTGCTTTCAGCAATGTTAGTTATGGGTTTACCCATATACTTACGACCATCTGCATTGGCATTGAATAATGTGGCAGCAGGTTTTGACGTATCGGTAAGTTCCGTATTACCACTGGTACCAGGATAAGTATCGCCAGCCATGCTAGTAGCTGTATACTTATTGTCGGCTGCAATAATCGAGAAACGCTGGTGGTTCTTCACATCATTCAAAGTGTTGTCTACCCACGCTTTTTTGTCATAATCCACATGAATCACCAACATGCCATGACCGGGCAAAGCCTTATCGCCACCCTTTTGCTGACGGTTTTCGAGCAGATAATATTCAGAGGGTGTCTTCTCGTTATAAACGATATAAGCTTCGGGAGCATCAGAGAGAGCTTTCATGTCTTTGATATAGCAAGCCGACTTAAGCTCGGTGGGTTGCATCCAACCACTCACCCAACGCTGATATGAGTTGTAGCCAACAGGTTCGTAACCATCGGCAGCATACGAACCATAGTCCATTACGTCCCATTCTTGCATACCATAGCCTCCACCATAGGTGGTGTCGTAAATATCGGGCAAACCTAAGCAATGGCTAAACTCATGACAAGCCGTACCAATACCTTCCATCGTCTTGCTGCTAGTGTCGCCCATCAGCTCTGACGAACAACCATAGGTATTAATTTTCACACCATTGAGTGTAAGGTCGTAGCCAGCCTCTTCAATTTGCCACTCGTGGGGCCAAATGGTATCTTCAATATCTGTAGAGGCTTCGCCATAACCCGCATAAATCACATATACTTGGTCTACCTCGCCATCTTTATCCCAATCGTAATCGGCAAAGTTTACCTTTGAAGCTGCCAGTTTACAAGCCTCAACCACCATGCCAGCAGGGTCTATGTCTTCCTCATTGCTGTTGTTACCACCATACTCCTTCATATTCTTCGATACAGTTACAGGACCTACCACATCAAAGGTTAGGTCGAACTTTCCGTATGATTGGTTATAGAAGTAGTCGTGCACAGAACCAGAGTTTCCGTTTTTGCTATACCCTTTTTGGTTAAAGAAATTACTCCATTCTTCATTGTTATGTGCAGACTGCATCTTGACGTCCTTAAAGTTTACCAAGATGACCAAGCCCTTGCGCGAACCTGTTACGCCTACACCTTCGCCACCCACACCGGGGGCAATGCTTACGTTGTGACGATTACTACGCTTTTGCAAACGCGCCAAACGAATTGCATTACGTTGTGCCGCACGTTGCACACCTTTTTGGCGTACACTTGAGGCATGTGCTGCGTTGTTGCTAACAAATGCTGTTTCAGCAGCCGCACGTTCACCTTCATTATGGGCTAATTGGGCAGAAGCTGTAGTATTACCATTGGCGTCAACTGTAGCATAGCAATAGGCTCCATCGGCACGTTTTACAAGAGGAATACCATCGAGTGTTGAAATGAAATGGTAGTTTTCATCACCCTTAAATGTGATGGTAAGCATCGTGCCGTCTGGCTGCTTTACTGTTTGCTTGCGCGGTTTAGCAGGAATGGCACTTGCCGAAGCTGCAAAGAGGGCTGTTGCGAACAGCGTAAGTAATGTTTTCTTCATATATTAAGTTGAATGTTTCTGAAAATGAAAATATTAGGAGTTGAAAAGTAATATGATTAAAGATTTTGTATATCTCTCAAACTTTTCAACTCCTAAACTTCAATGTGTGCGTCTATCGATTTATGCGTGAACGTAGGTACCGATATTTTCGCCTTCAAGCACCTTTTTAAGGTTGCCATAAACATCCATGTTAAATACATAGATGGGCAACTTATTTTCGCGACACATGGCAGTAGCTGTCACATCCATTACCTTAAGACCACGCGAAAGCACTTCGTCGTAAGTAATTTCATCGAACTTAGTAGCTGTAGGATCTTTCTCAGGGTCGGCAGTATACACACCATCCACACGAGTACCTTTAAGCATTACGTCGGCTTCAGTCTCTATGCCACGCAATGATGAGCCTGTATCGGTTGTAAAGTAAGGACTACCTGTGCCACAACTAATAATTGCAACCTCACCGCGCTCCATAGCCTCAATAGCCTTCCATTTGCTATAGAACTCACCAATGGGTTCCATGCGAATGGCTGTGAGCACATGGCTCTTTACACCGATTGCACCTAATGCACTGCTCAGAGCGAGCGAGTTAATAACAGTGGCACACATACCCATTTGGTCTCCCTTTACACGGTCGAAGCCTTTGCCTGCTCCACTCAAACCGCGGAAGATGTTGCCACCGCCAATAACGATGCTGATTTGAACGCCCATCTCGAGCGCTTCTTTTATCTGAGTTGCGTATTCATTAAGACGTTTAACGTCAATTCCGTAACCTTGCTCGCCCATCAAACTTTCACCACTGAGCTTAAGCAATATGCGTTTGAACTTTGCCATATTTCTTTATATTTCGTATAATTATTAGAATGTGCGCAAATTTAATGATTTAATTTCTATCGTTGCAAGTTTTAAGCATTTTCTTTGTGAGTTTGGGATATAGAAAGGCTTGAACCACACCCCGACAACCTAAATAGGCTAAAAATGCTACCCAAAGCACATGGTTGGTAAGGGGGAATGCACTTATTATTACAAAAAACAAAACAGATGCTGCCAACATGCTTATTAACATATAGCGCGTAGCAGTTGAACCTATAAAAAGTCCATCGTAAAGAAAAGCGCAAAAACTTACTAAGGGGATGCAATAAGCATAAGGCAAATAGTTTGCTGCCTGTGCCAATACGGCTGTGCTATCGGTAAGCAAGGAGAGTATGGCACTTCCAAAAGCAATGTATACCAAGGTGAAAGCTATTACCAAACCTATGCCCCATTTGAACAAGCTACGCGTGAGTGCACAAAATTCTTCACGACTCTTGGCACCATAATATTGTCCGCCGATGGCTTCGCCTGCATAAGAGAAACCATCAAACAAGTATGAAAAGAGCGTAAAGAATTGCATTAACAAGGTGTTGGCTGCCAATATTAACTCGCCTTGTGTCGAACCGGCTGTGGTAAAATAACTACTCACGGCTATCAAACAAAAGGTGCGAAAAAATATGTCGCGATTTACACCAAAGAATTTCTTAAATGCAACACGGTTGGTCACTTCGCGCCATCTTACATGGGGTAAATGTGGACGATATTTGCGTAAAAACACAACTACTGCGGTTAAAAATCCAGCATATTGCGCTACTAATGTTCCTGCAGCTATGCCTTCAACCTTCCAACCAAATGCCAATACTAACATGGCACTGACTGCTATATTTACCACATTTTGCATAATGGCAATCGCCATAGGCACACGGGCATTTTGCATTCCCAAAAACCACCCCGTAAATCCATAGAGTCCAAGCACAGCGGGGGCACCCCAAATGAGTATATTAAAATACAAGTGTGCATATTGTGCAACCTCGGGCGTGGTAGTAATAAAGCGGAAAGCTAATTCTATGATAGGACGTTGCAAAACAATTAACACAGCAGACACCACTATTGCCACACTGAGCGAACGTAACAACACCAACATAGACTCTCTTTGATTTCCTGCGCCATACGCTTGTGCGGTGAGTCCTCCTGTGCCCATTCTTAAAAAGCCAAATAGCCAATACGCCATGTTAAAAAGCATTCCACCCACAGCTATGGCACCTATATAGGCAGCTTTACCCAAATGTCCCGCAATGGTTGTATCGACCAATGCCAACAACGGCACTGTGATGTTCGATATTATACTTGGAATAGCTATGTGCAAAATTTTTTTATTCATGAGTTAAGGGTGGTTCTAAAAATCAGAGAATAAATTTTACTTCCTTAAAAGCATAAACATGTTCACTACCATCTATCTTACGTAAGGTGAGCATACCCAAAGGCGATATATCCACAATGCTGGCTCGAAAGCGCCCATTCGTATCTTCATAAGTATGCACCCCCGTTTTACGATAAAGCCGACTCATATATGTGGTGTGCAATGCCTGAAAATTGCACTTTCGTAACTGTTGGTAATGCCCATCGAAAATCTTCACTATGTTTTGCAACAACAACGTGCGATCTACATCATGTCCAATAACTTGTTGCAACGAAATGGGATTAGGTGCATCACTTTTAAACGCAGGTTGATTCACGTTTACCCCTACCCCCGTCAGCGTGTTACAAATATAGGCACCACAAATGCTATGTTCGAGCAGCATGCCACATATTTTTTGATCGTGCCAATACACATCGTTGGGCCATTTCACCGTAAAACCCTCTGCATATTCACTCAGTGCCTCGCACACGGCTAAAGCCAAAGCCTCTGAGAGCGCAAACTGCTGAGTGGCTTTAATGCGATGAGGAACAAACGTAAAGCCAAATAGCAAATTACTACCCGCATCTGCCTCCCACGATGTGCCTCGTTGTCCACGTCCTGCTGTCTGAAAATCGGTCACCATCAGCACGCACGTCTCGTCTGCAACTGCATACTCAGCGCGTTTAAGTTGCAACATGGTTGAGTCTATTTGCGAAATGTACACAACACGCCAATTCTCGGGCAACTGCAATGTGCTAAACGGATTTTGGGGCGTTATAGCGTGCGATGTGTTATTCTTGAATTGCTGCATATTCTGCTTGTAGTTTTTTGGGCATTTTTTTAAGAACTTCTGCGAGCGAATGATCGATTAGTTCTAACACCAATTCATCAGGCACATCTGCGTCAAAATGCACCTCGTTCCAATATTTTTTATTCCAATGCCAAGCACCTGTCACGGCATTGTAACGGTCGCGCAGTTCTATGGCATAATCAGGATTACATTTCAACACCACCAAGTCTGGACGTTCCAAATCGAGATAGGCAAATATTTTATTGTAAACGCGAAACAAAATGCCTTCTGGTCCAAAGGCTGAATCTTCGGTAGCCAAAGGCTTTTGCAAACAATAGGCGCGTACGGTTTCTATATCCATGTGAGTTTTTTTCTTTTTGAAGGATTATCCCCTATTAAGGGAAAATCAAACATTGGTACTTCAAAATAAAGCATTTACAGCCCTAAACCTCAAAGGGACGATTATGATGTGCTTGTTGCCACACCTCGTCTTCGGTGTAAGCATGGCGCAGATGCGTAATTTTAAAAGGACGTTCGGTGCCAACCACTGTGATTATGTCAAAACTATAAGCCTTGTGGTGCAAATTATAGTATGCCATGTATGCTCTGCCAGCAGCAATGATATTGCGTTTTTTTTGCAAAGTAACAGCCTCAGCCGCTGAAGCAAAATGCTCATCGCTACGGGTTTTTACCTCCACAAATACTACTTCGCCGTGCCACTCTGCCACAATGTCTATTTCGAGTTTTTCTCTACGCCAATTACGATCTAACAGCGTGTAGCCCTTTAATGCCAAATAATAGGCTGCCTCGTTCTCGCCAATACGTCCAAGTTCATTGTGCTCTGACATAGATTAGCGCTTCTTTTTAAAGAAATCTTTCATCAGTTGTGCACAATCTTCCTCGAGCACCCCATTCGTTACCTGCGTCTTAGGGTGTAAGGCTTGGGGCGCATACACAGAATAGCCACGTTTTGGGTCTGAAGCCCCATAAACCACACGTCCCATTTGCGACCAACCAATAGCACCCGCACACATCACGCAAGGCTCTACGGTTACATAGAGCGTACACACGTCTAAATACTTACCATTCAGCGCATCGGCTGCTGCTGTAATGGCTTGCATCTCGGCATGTGCCGTCACATCGTTGAGTGTTTCTGTAAGGTTGTAGGCACGGGCTATAATGTGATCGCGACACACTACCACTGCCCCCACAGGCACCTCGTCTTTATCATAAGCCATGCGAGCTTGTTCTAAAGCCTTACGCATGTATTCTTCGTCTGTCATATTTTTTAAAAAGGTATTGAAGAATGAAACTGAGGAGTCGTCTAAACTTTTCAGACAGCAGTTTCATCCTTTTTTAAAACCTAAAATTTCTTTACCAACTTCAGTGCCACACGTCCTCGTTCTTCGTCTATTTCGATTACGCGCACCAACACCTGTTGCTGAATGCTTACCTCCTTAGCAGGATCTTTCACATAGTGGTCTGCCATTTGCGACACATGCACCAAACCCTTCACCTTAATGCCCATGTCTACAAAACAACCAAAGTTTGTGATGTTTGTTACCACACCCGGCACTTCCATTCCCTCGCGCAAATCGTCGATGGTGTGCAAGTTTTCAGCAAAACTAAACACCTTGGCTGTGCCACGTGGGTCACGACCGGGTTTTGCCAATTCTTGCATAATGTCTGTCAGTGTGGGCAATCCCACCTCAGCAGTGCAATATTTGTTTAAATCTATTTTAGCACGCATCTCTGCCGAAGCTATCAGTGTGGGCACGTCACACCCTGCATCCTTTGCCATGCGCTCTACCAAGTCATAACGCTCAGGATGCACTGCTGTGTTATCAAGTGGATTTTTAGCATTGGGAATGCGCAAGAATCCTGCACACTGCTCAAAGGCTTTAGCACCCAAACGTGGCACTTTCAGCAAGGCTTTTCTCGAGGTGAAAGCACCATTTGCTGCACGATAATCCACAATATTTTGTGCCAATGCGGGTCCGAGGCCCGACACATAAGTCAGCAAATGTTTTGAGGCGGTGTTAAGGTTCACACCTACTGTGTTCACACAGCTCTCTACAGTCAAGTCGAGCGATTTTTTCAGCTCTGTCTGGTCTACGTCGTGCTGATATTGTCCCACCCCAATGGCTTTAGGATCTATCTTTACCAACTCTGCCAAGGGGTCTGCCAAACGTCTACCTATACTTACAGCACCACGCACCGTCACATCATAGTCGGGAAATTCCTCACGTGCCAATTTCGAGGCTGAATATACCGAAGCTCCATCCTCGCTAACCAAGAAGATTTCTACGTCTTTTAAATGCAAACTTTTCACCAGTTCCTCAGTTTCGCGTCCGGCAGTACCATTTCCTATGGCTATGGCTTCTACCTTATACTGCTCAACCAACGAGGCTACTTTAAAACCTGCACGAGCATATTGGTTTTGTGGCTGATGCGGATAGATGGTTTCGTTGTGCAACAAGTTTCCTTGTGCGTCAAGACACACCACTTTACACCCTGTTCTAAAACCAGGGTCGATGCCCATAATGCGTTTTTGTCCCAATGGCGGTGTAAGCAACAACTGTTTTAAGTTGTTGGCAAACACTTGAATTGCCTCTTCGTCTGCACGTGTCTTGCTCGAGCCGGCAAATTCTGTTTCGATGCTTGGTTTCAACAAACGCTTGTAAGCATCGGTTGCAGCCATTGCCACATGGGCTGCTGCAGGCGAACCTGCCTTCACAAAAGGACGTTCTACGCGACTGATGCAATCGTCCTCGTCCGACGGACCAATGCTTACGCGCAAGTATCCCTCAGCCTCGCCACGACGCATCGCCAACAAGCGGTGCGATGTGCAACGCTTTAAGGGTTCGCTCCAATCAAAATAATCGCGGAATTTGCCAGCCTCAGCCTCTTTGCTTTTCACCACCTTCGACCGAATCATGGCAGTGTGTTCAAACGAACGACGTACCACCTGACGGGTGCGTTCATCTTCATTAAAGCGTTCTGCCAATATGTCGCGAGCACCTTGCAATGCCTCTTCCACATCCTTTACCTCGCCCTTCACATACTGTTTTGCCACCTCTTCGGGCTTTTTATAGGGCTGCAGCAACAAGGTGTTTGCCAAAGGTTCAAGTCCCTTTTTGCGAGCCACCTCTGCCTTGGTTTTGCGTTTGGGTTTAAAGGGCAAATAAATATCTTCGAGCAAGGTGGCATCCCAACATTCTTCTATGCGTTTTTTAAGTTCATCGGTCAGTTTTCCTTGTTCTTCGATGGTTTGCAATATATATTCGCGACGGTACACTAATTCGTTCAGTTTATCGTTCTGCTCTTTTACCTGAGCCACTTGCACTTCATTGAGTCCACCCGTTGCCTCTTTACGATAACGACTAATAAAGGGTATGGTTGCGCCCTGTTCCAAAAGGTTGATGGTGCTTTCCACCTGCTTTTCGCGCAAACCTAATTGGCGGGCTATAATTTCGGTAATATTCATTTTGCTATACTGTTGATAGGATGTTAAAGAGTTTGGGGAGGTAAGCAAAGCCTACACCCTCATTGCAAAGATAGCGCTTTAATTTTAAAACAAAAAATAAAATAGGATTTGTGCAAGCTAAGTTGGGGGTCAAAATTAGGTCCACATGGTAAGTAGGTGTTCGAAATTATTTTTACATTGAAAGTGCGTTATCGGGATGCAGCTGTTTTCTTCGGACGAAGGAGCATAGCGGGCTATGTGACTGAGAACGAAGGAAATAGATGCGCCCGAGAACGTGCTTTCAATGTGAAATTAGCATATGCTGATAGTATAAAATATTTTGAACACCTACTTATCGATTGCTTTAAACTTGCTTGATGCTATACTATAAATACATGAACAAGTTCATTTTCTCTTTACATTTTATACACGCCTTTCAAAATAATTTTTTACTTTTGCATTGAAATAAAAACGAATATCTTGGACAAAATGCCCTTGGTTAAAATCAAAAAAATAACACAATATGAAAACTTTAGAAATTAGACATTTGTTGTATACATTGCTTGCAGCTATCACATTGGGGTTATCTTCATGCAGCTCCGAAAACGAGGAACCTGCCAACTTCAATAAATTGCCACAGGCTATAGCCCAAGATTTTCGTAATCGCTGCGCAAGCAACACCATTAAAGGTGTTTACAGTGGTGAAGACTTCGATCGTGAGAGCAATCAACAAGAAACATACATATACACTGAAAATCAAGAGGGAGAAGAGTGCACTGTGGTTTATCTTGACAACGTATGGAACCGCACAATACAAAAGTTGTCTAACATTGACCAGTTGCCCTACCAAGTGCTACTACAATTACTCAAAGTAAACCCTGAAGCCAGAGAAAATGAGTTTCAAAAAATAGAAGAGGTGTCACAAAATTGCATCAATGGCAAATACTATTTATTGAGTTATTTGCAAGACACGCCTTCGCTTAAAAACCTTGTTCACACGCTCGTTATCAACAGCGACGGAACTGTACTCAAGTCATGCACATACGATATAATCCCCAATATCTATGTACATCCACTTTCTACCGACATGGATTGGATTACAAAGCATTACAAGGATGCCGTAATTCTGGCTTATGTCTGCGACTTGGGCGATGACAATTACCTCATCCTACACAATGGAATCATAAAGTCGGTTTTATTTCGCAAATCTGGAAGTGGCACCGAATGGAAAGAAACAAGCTACCCATTATCTCAAGATATGACGATACCAAACAATGTTCTTGAATCATTACACACCACCTATCCCAATTTTTACTATACAGAAGTAAAGTTCATTGAAAACGAAGGTGGCGAATACTATCTTTTTGTTGACGGATCAAGATCTGATCGCTTGGGATACTATATTGCTACAAATCAGATATAATAACTTTTTAAAAATTCTGAGATTCTGCCAATCTTATGCAAGTTACGTGCAGAATATCAAGTTTTTTTTTGCAAAAGTACAATATTCCAAAAACGCATTGTCTGACATTGACAGACATTGTCAGAAATAAGCAGACTTCGCCACTACATAGGCGGATTCTGCTTATTTCTATTTTCGTTCTGCCTTTGCTACGAATTTGTATCGCGATTTTATACATAAAATCATTTTTCACCCCTTATTTTTTGGCAAATAATATTCCGAATTCATTCCGAAGGAATACCGATATCATACCGAAGGCACACCACAGCAAAAATAAAGCAAAAATTTAACTCACACGAATAGTTATTTTTTGTAGTCAATTTGTATACAGATTTCTAAGTTTGTGTTGTTATAATGGGGTAACCTATTATAATAAACGACTCGCCTTGTACTACTTTGCTTCGCGAAGTTAGGCTGCGGCTCGGCAATAAAAATAAAATCCTACGGCTTTTATTTTGTATTGCGCTCGCCTTGCACCACTTTGCTTTGCGAAGTTAGGCTGCGGCTCGGCAATAAAAATAAAAACCTGCGGCTTTTATTTTGTATTGCGCTCGCCTTGCACTAACTTTGCACCTAAAATCAAAAGACCAACTTAACATTTATGTTTTCGATAATTTTAATTATTGTTTGTGGCGTTGTGGCAGGCTTCGGCTTAAGACGATGGCGCAAACTGCAATACATTAACCATACTATTAGTTTTACCATTTGGTGTATGCTCTTTGTGTTGGGCGTGTCGGTAGGACAAAACCGTAGCATTGTTAACAACCTTTGGAGCTATGGCGCACAGGCTTTGTTGATTAGTGTGGCAAGCATGTTGGGAAGCGCTATAGGAGCTTGGTTACTCTATAAATTTGTGTTGAATAACAAATCACCTAAATCATGAAGCAAAGCCTTTTTGTGGTATTTATGTTTGCCGCAGGATGTGTGGTAGGCGATGTGTTCAACCTACATTGGGAGTTCCATAGCATGTCGATGATTATCCTCTACGCTTTGATGTTTCAAGTGGGCATCAGTGTGGGATGTAGCGACAACCTAAATGCCATTTTACGTCATTTCCGTCCTAAAATGCTTTTACTGCCTCTTACTACCATTGCGGGCACCTTGCTATTCTCTGCATTGGTGGGAGTGCTACTTACGCATTGGGGAGTGCTCAACTGTATGGCTGTGGGTAGCGGTATGGGATATTACTCTCTTTCGTCTATCCTTGTTACACAACTAAAAATGCCCACTCTCGGACAACAGTTGGCTGCTGAATTAGGAACTATTGTCTTACTCTCAAACATCTGCCGCGAACTGATATCTATGATTTGTGCACCACTTATTTGCAAGATATTTGGACCCTACGCTCCCATTAGTGCTGCTGGCGTTACCTCGGTCGATGTATGTTTGCCTGCCATTAGTCGCGCATGTGGCAAGGATATTATACCTATCTCTCTTTTCCATGGTATGATTGTGGACTTAACTGTGCCCTTAATGGTTCCATTTCTTTGCGAGTTATAAGGACTAAATTTTATTACGAATCACATACTCGCCCTAAAACTACAATACAAAAAGTGGCTCTTACACAATGGTTTTATAGACATTTTTTCTCTTGTATGCCACTAAAAATGAAAAAAAGACGAAACGAATGGCATGAGTCATATTTTTTATATTACCTTTGCATAAGGTAGGCTACACCTCAGTAGTATATCCAAGCAAGCTTGATATTCTACTTTTCGGTTTGCACTACCTTTGCATAAGGTAGGCTGCACCTCAGTAGTATATCCAAGCGAGCTTGATATTCTACTTTCGGTTTGCACTACCTTTGCATAAGGTAGGCTACACAGTCTCAAATAAAACTCAATCCCCACAACGAAACAAACAGAGCGTATGACCGTCTCCGAATTTTTCAAAAAAATATTCAGCCGACAGCTATTTGGCAACTGCTTGGGCATGGTTATTATTACTATTGTCCTGGCTGTGGGCGCATTCTTGTTCTTGAACGTATACACACATCACGGAAAAGAGGTGGAAGTGCCCAATATCTGCGGCATGGACCAAGCTGTGGCAAAAAAGAAACTCGAAACGATGGGACTAAAAATGGAGGTTTCGGACACGGGATATGTGTATAACGCTGCTGCTTTTTCTGTGCTTGAACAAAGCATTAAGCCCGGTGATAAAGTAAAACCCGGACGCGTGATTTTTATTATAATCAATGCAAATGGACCACGACAAATCACACTGCCCGACGTGGCTGATAACTGCTCACGACGCGAAGCTGAAGATAAATTGCGCATTCTTGGTTTTAAACTGGCACCCACTGAATATGTAGTGGGCGACCCTGATTGGGTATACGGCATTAAAGTGAATGGCAAAAATGTGCCCGCAGGCACCAAAGTGTCGATTAACACGCCAATTACCTTGGTGGTAGGTTCGGGTGGAAACATCGACGAATATAACGGAAACGATAGCATTGACTACTTGCTGAACGCGCCAACCGAAACCGACGAAGAATTTATTGAAAGCGGTGGAGGTACTGACGCTGAACATAGCAAGGATACGCATGAGGAAGAACATGCTGAAGAATAGAACGAATGACTCTTTGTAGGGCATCCCCCAAAAAGTGGCGTTCTTTATAAATGCAAAAAGATATTACTCTCTTGGAAGATAAATTCAACGAAATAGACTTAGAAAACCCTGAACTCGATGCGATGCTCGATGAAGACGATGCTGGCGAAGAGGCGGCTGAGTTGTATGAACACTATCGCGTGGTGGCTGACAAAGGACAGCAATTATTACGCGTAGATAAATTCTTGCTCGACCACCTAAAGGATACTTCGCGCAATCGCATTCAAGCTGCTGCTAAAGCTGGGTTTATACACGTAAACGAACGACCTGTAAAAAGCAATTATCGCGTTAAACCTTTTGACGTGGTAACATTATTGCTTGATCGTCCGCGCTACGAAAATAAGATTGAGGCTGAAGATATTCCCCTCGACATCGTATATGAAGACAGCGAACTGCTTGTGGTTAACAAACCCGCTGGCTTAGTGGTACACCCTGGCTGTGGTAACTATACAGGTACATTGGTCAATGCCATTGCTTGGCACTTAAAAGATGACCCTAAATACGACCCTAACGACCCTGCCGTTGGTTTGGTACACCGCATTGACAAGGACACTTCAGGACTGTTGGTAGTGGCTAAAACTCCTGATGCGAAAACCAAACTCGGACTGCAATTCTTTAATAAAACCACACGCCGACGCTATAATGCTTTGGTATGGGGCAACTTGCAAGAAGACGAAGGACGCATTGAAGGAAACATTGCTCGCAATCCGCGTGACCGTATGCAAATGGCTGTTTTCGATCCTAACTCTGGCATTGGCAAACATGCTGTGACTCACTACCGCGTGCTTAAACGCTATGGGTATGTCACGTTGGTTGAGTGCATCCTCGAAACAGGGCGTACACACCAAATTCGTGTACACATGAAACATATTGGACACCCACTCTTTAACGACGAACGCTATGGCGGTGACCAAATATTACGTGGCACACAAAGCAGTTCGTACAACAGTTTTATCCGTAACTGCTTTGCGCTCTGTCCACGCCAAGTGTTACACGCGCGTACCCTCGGTTTTAAACACCCCAAGACTGAAAAAGAAATGGACTTTACTACCGAGTTGCCCGATGACATTACGGCATTACTGAAAAAGTGGGATACGTATTTAAATGCTGCAAAAGGTATTTAATGCGTGGAAAGTTTAAAAGAATGTAGGGCGACTTTACCCTTTGTCCATTCTTATTTTGGCCTATTATGAATTGGGCTATTAAGTTTCAAAAGCTTTCATTTCCCTTTCCCATTCGACTCTAAATTAGCAAATATAACAATGAAACGTAAAATTGCTATTGTGGCTGGAGGTGACTCCTCTGAGCACGATGTTTCTCTGCGTTCGGCAGAGGGTATTTTGTCCTTTATGGACAACGAAAAGTATGACTGCTACATTGTAGAAATCAAAACTGGTGGAGATTGGACCGTATTTTACGGACAAAAGAAGTGCCTCATCAATCGCGATGACTTCTCATTTAACACGGCTGATGGCAAACGCCACAACTTTGACTTTGCCTATATTACCATTCATGGCACTCCGGGCGAGAATGGTATTATGCAGGGCTACTTCGATCTTATCGGTATGCCCTACTCTACAAGCGACGTTTTGGTTGAAGCACTCACTTTCAATAAGTTTGCGCTTAACAACTTCTTGCGTGCTTTCCCCGAATTGCACATCTCTGACTCTGTAATGGTGCGCAAAGGCGACAACATTACTCCCGATGACGAAAGGCAGATTGCTGAACGCCTGGGCATTCCTTGCTTTGTAAAGCCTAATGCGGGTGGTTCTAGTTTTGGTGTAACCAAGGTTAAACATGCCGACGCCCTACGCGCTGCCATTGACAAAGCCATGATGGAGAGCGACGAGGTGATGATTGAAAAGATGATGAGCGGTACCGAAATTACTTGCGGATGCTTTAAGCGTGCCAATGGCGAAATCGTGACTCTGCCCATTACCGAAGTGGTTTGCCACGACGAATTCTTTGACTACGACGCTAAATACAATAACAAGAGCGACGAAATTACGCCAGCACGTATCGCACCTGAAACGGCACAACGTGTGAGCGATATGACGAAACGCATCTACCACATCTTGGGTTGCTACGGACTGATTCGTATCGACTACATTCTCTCGGGCGAAAAGGGTCAGGAGCGAATTAATATGCTCGAAATTAACACCACACCTGGTATGACCGCAACAAGCTTTATTCCTCAGCAGGTACGTGCCTCTGAGTTTGAAATTAAAGATGTGTTGAGCGAAATTATTGAAGGTAAGTTCTAAAAAATATTTTGAAGTTTAAGAGTTTAAAAGTTTAGAAGAATGCTACACCCCTATAAGGCAACCTCTTTACTTTTAAACTCCTAAACTTTTAAAGTTTATAAGGACCCAACTTATTTACTCATTGACTTAAAACCCCATACACCATGAATATACACGATTTTGACGCAATACGTCCATTGCTGCCCGAGGAGATTCCCGCAGCCATTGAGGCTTTGTTTGCCGAACCACAATTTTGCAGCATCTTGCAGTCGTTCTATAAGGACATTCCACTCGAAATGCTCAAAGCTAAAGCACTGAGCTGTCCCTCATTGCTCGATTTGCAAAAATCACTCATCTATCCACTCGTAAAACAGTTGGTAGCAAAATGTGCCACAGGTTTCGACTTGGACGCAGAAGTGATAGCACTTGCCGACCGCAAAAAGAGCTACACCTTTGTGTCGAACCACCGCGACATTGTGCTCGACTCTGCCTTTCTCGACATCTTGCTTATTGACCATGGTTTCGATAACACCATTGAAATTGCCATTGGCGATAACTTGCTTATTTATCCATGGATTAAGACCTTGGTGCGACTCAACAAATCGTTTATCGTGCTACGTTCTGTGGGAATGCGCGAAATGCTTATGGCGAGCAAGCGCATGAGCGAATACATGCACTTTGCCGTGCGAGAATTGAACGAAGGTATTTGGATTGCACAACGCGAAGGACGTGCCAAAGACTCTAACGACCGCACACAAGAGTCTATCTTAAAGATGATGGTAATGGGGGGCGAAGGCACTCCTATCGAACGTCTTAAAGATCTCAATATCTGTCCGTTATCTATCTCTTACGAATACGACCCTTGCGACTTTCTTAAAGCCAAGGAATTTCAGCAGAAACGCGATGATGCCTTGTTTAAAAAGAGCCGTCAAGACGATTTAATTAACATGCAAACGGGCATTTTTGGCAAAAAAGGAAAAGTGCAATACCGTTTGGCAGCACCTATCAATACTTGGATTGATGAATACGCAGACCTGCCTAAGGCTGAATTCTTTAAGGCTGTTGCAGCACGCATCGACCAAGGCATTCATGCCAACTACGAGATCTTTGCCAATAACTACGTGGCACTCGACTTGCTGAATGGCAACGATGAACAAGCTGCACACTACACAGCTGAGGACAAGGCACGCTTTGAGGCTTATCTCAACGAACGCATTGCATTGATTGACCTTGAAAACAAGGACGAAGCCTTCTTGCGCGAACGCATTCTCACAATGTATGCCAACCCGCTTATTAACCACTTGGCTGCAAAGGCTTCCTTGTAACAGGTTGTCGCTAAGTTTCAAGAAAAAACTGAACTACGCTTTCACAACATGGGCTTAAAAAAATGGTTCTTCGCACTGATTATGTTATGCTTTATTGCCTCGTGCAATGACGACTCCGACATACAGCCTGCCTACCAATTTGCTTTGACCGAAGTGACTACCGACCACCAAGGCAAAGCCCACACCCTGCTGTTAGACGATGGCACAGAGTTGGCTCTTAACACGCCTATTTCGGGATTAATAGCCGACTCTACCTATCGCCTACAGGCACTCTTTGTACAAAACGAACAAAAGGCACAACTCCATTCTTATGCACAGGTGTTGGCCCCCGAAGCTAAGGCTTATAAGACCATGCAACTACCTATGGATGCCGTGAACGTAGTAACCTGTTGGCAAGGAAAGCATTACGTGAATCTGCGATTAGCTATTAAAGGCACCGCTGAAGGGACACACCTTTTGGGCTTTAACGATGAAGGGATACGCAATAATGTCAACGGCACCCAAACAAGATTAATCACCTTGCTACATAACCAAAACAACGATCCGCTTTATTACACGCGCGAGGTGTATCTTTCATTGCCCTTACGTCCGCTCATTCTATCTGCTCCCACCGACTCGCTCTGCCTTCAAATAAACACCTTTCAAGGCATAAAGTCGTTTGTTTTTTCCTTAAAATAGAATTTATCTAACAGCTAAGACGTTTTAAGTAGACTAGCTATAAGTATGCTTGTAATACTTAAAACTTAATACTTCATACTGAATCATGCTTTATTCCCCCGAAGAAATAAAACAGCAAACGCGCGAACTTTGGCGCACCTGCTTCAACCACTCTGAAGAGTTTATGGACATTTACTTCGACGAGAAATATACCGACGAAGCAAATCTCACTATACGCCACGACGGACGTGTTGTGGCAGCCACACAATTATTGCCCTATCGTTTCACATTCTATGGTTCTGTGCAACACATAGGCTATCTTTCGGCGTTAGCCACTTCTCCCGAAAATCGCAATCGTGGCTTTGCCTCAAACCTTATTCACGAGGCACACCGTCGCCTTTTTAAACAAGGGGCTACTCTCAGTTTTCTCATTCCACAAGACGACGATACACGTCATTTCTTTGAGAAACCACAACATGGTGCTTTTTGGACATCGGTATACCGCCAAGAACTCCCACTCGACATTACCAACGACGGAGATTTTAGCAAAATAGAAGTATCACGTCCCGACGAATGGACCAACGATCTCTATGTGTTCTACCGACGCCTTACAGCCGAATTACCCTTTATGGTTCATCCCTCTGAGAATGACTTTTTTGCCGCACTCGAGGATGCTGACCTAAAAGATGGTTATGTGCTTGTGGCACACCGCAAACGTCGTATGGTAGGTTTCTGTTTAGCCATAAAAGAACCGAATGGCAAAGTCTACATTCGCACCTTGGCAATTACTGAAACATCTACTCGCGCTGCCTTTGTTGATTATCTCTGTCGCGAATGTGGCGTTGACCAAGTATACCGTCGTTTCTGTTTACCGGGTTCGCTTAAAGGCTGCGTGCCCTATGCCATGGCACGTGTAATCAATGTACCACACTTCCTCTCAGCCATTGCTACACGCAATCCGGGTTTCCAACTCCACATTGGTATAGATGGCGATATGGATATTCCCGAAAACAATGGATGGTATATTGTTGAAAACGGACGTGTACGCCTCACCGACATAAAACCCGAAAGCATTGTCACACCTGGTGGCTTAGCTGCCATGTTCATGGCTGCCCAACCGATGGTTTTGGACCTTATGCTCGACGAATAAATGTTCATCCCTTATATTCCTGAACGATATGAAAAAAATGCTCCTACTACTCGCTGCCGCACTGACATTCACGTCAGCCTCAGCACAAACGGCACTCGAACATAAACAACAATCGCTTGCCAAATGGAACATTGGCTCTGCACAATACAGTGGCATCACAGCACTAGGGGGCAATCGTTATGCCCTAGTGAGCGATAAAGAACCAACCGATGGATTCTTTGTTTTTCGCATCGACCAAAGTGCTATCACAGGCGATGTGACCAACGTATACATGGAGGGTTTTTATGGTAATCGCTCTCCAAAGGTAGATGCTATGGGCATCAGCACACGCGACTGTGAAGGTATTGCCTATGTGCCTAAAACCAACACTGTTTTTATTAGTGGTGAAGGTGACCAACGTATTCTTGAATACGATATGAAGGGACAACCCACAGGGCGTGAACTCAATGTGCCTGAGATTTTCTCATCGAAGAACATTGTGTTTAACTATGGCTTCGAGGCTTTGTGCTACGACACCCTCTCTCACACCTTTTGGACCACTAGCGAGAGTACACTTCCTGCCGATGGACCTGCGGCATCACCTACTACACCTGGTGTGCAAAACTTATTGCGTCTGCAAGCCTTCAACGACCATCTGCAACCTACTGCCCAATATGCCTACCGCATGGACATTGGTAAAAAAGAAGACTTTGGCAAGACCTACGTATTTGGTGTGCCTGAGTTAGCTCCCCTACCCGATGGGCGACTCCTGGTATTAGAACGCGAAGCAAATGTTACAGCGGGTGGCATGAGCAGTACCGCACGTTGCAAACTCTTTGTGGTAGACCCACGCAATGCAAACCAAATAGATAGCCATACATCGATGAAGGACATCAACCCTAATCACTTCCTCGACAAAAAGCTATTAGCTGATTGGACCACTACCGTGCAACCTTTCCGCATTACCTTTGCCAACTACGAAGGCATGTGCTTAGGTCGTACGCTTCCCGATGGTCGTCAAACTCTTATTCTTGTTAACGACTCGCAAGGCGGTTATCGCAAAGGTCCCTTCCACCTAAAAGATTACATCAAAGTAATCGTATTGGGAAACTGATAAGGTGAGCACTACAAATTAGTTGCTTGCTTTGAGCATTATATGGGGTGTGAAACATTCGTTATCACATCCCATTTTTTAGTTAAAACAAAATTATTAGCCCCACAGTAGAAATGCTTAAGAAGTGCGACCAATCCATCGTCTCCCAACATTTATACTGTGGGGCTAAAATTATTATCCATTAAGTTTGTGTTAAGTACCAAATACTCCTCATGCCTAACACATTTAGGAGGTAAAACTTAACACATAACACTTAAATCTTACATACGTTCGTGGAACGAACGAGAGATTACCTCAAGCTGGTGTTCGCGTGAGAGCTTCACGAAGTTCACAGCGTAACCACTTACACGAATAGTAAGCTGCGGGTACTTTTCAGGATGTTCCATAGCGTCCTCAAGCATTTCGCGATTGAGCACGTTCACATTCAAGTGGTGAGCACCCTTAGTGAAGTAACCATCCATCATAGTAACCAAGTTTTCTACACGTTCTTCAGGAGTACGACCCAAGCTCTGGGGCACGATGCTGAAGGTGTTAGAAATACCATCCTGTGAGTCACGGTAACGAAGTTTAGCAACTGATGCCAACGAAGCAACAGCACCGCTCTTATCACGTCCGTGCATGGGGTTAGCACCCGGAGCAAAAGCTATGCCTGCGGCACGACCATCAGGAGTTGCACCAGTCTTCTTACCATACATCACATTCGAAGTGATAGTGAGCAATGAGAGAGTAGGTTGAGCGTTCTTGTAAACGGGCAACTTCTTGAGTTCCTCGTCGAAGTAGTAAACGAGGTCAACACCAAGGTGGTCCACACGGTCGTCATTGTTACCGAAGCAGGGGAATTCACCTTCTACGTCGAAGCCTTCAGTCAAACCTATATCGTTACGCTTAGCAGTAACCTTAGCATACTTAATGGCAGAGAGAGAGTCGATAGCAATAGAAAGACCTGCAGCACCATAAGCAATGTTAATGCTAGGATCAGTATCGATAAGAGCCATCTGAGCCTTCTCGTAGTAGTACTTATCGTGCATGTAGTGGATGATGTTCATTGCATCGTTATAGATACGAGCAATCTGCTTGAGCACCAACTTGTAGTTCTTCAATACCTCGTCGTAGTTCAATACGTCAGAAGTCAAAGCAGGAATGCCTTCGAGCATCACAGTACCAGTCTTTTCGCAGCGACCTCCATTGATAGCGAGCAAGAGAGCCTTAGCCAAGTTGCAACGTGCACCAAAGAACTGAATCTGCTTACCAATAGCCTGGTAGCTTACGCAGCAAGCAATTCCGTAGTCATCGTTACCACGTACTTCGCGCATAAGCGTATCGTTCTCGTACTGGATAGACGAAGTATCCACACTAACCTTAGCGCAGAAATCCTTCCAACCCTCGGGCAATTCGGGGCTCCAGAGCACAGTCAAGTTAGGCTCGGGTGAGGGACCGAGGTTGTAAAGAGTTTGGAGGAAACGGAACGAAGTCTTAGTTACCTTGAGTGTACCATCGTTGAAACGGCCACCGAGTGATTCAGTTACCCATGTGGGGTCACCAGCAAAGATTTCGTTGTAAGCATCCATACGGAGGTGACGCACCATACGGAGTTTCATTACAAACTGGTCGATGAGTTCCTGAGCGAAAGTCTCGTCGATAAGGTTGTGCTTAAGGTCGTGCTCAATGTAGATATCGAGGAATGAAGATACATTACCGAGTGACATAGCAGCACCATCTTGCTCCTTCACAGCAGCGAGATAAGCCATGTAAACCCATTGTACAGCCTCTTGAGCGTTCTGAGCGGGACGACCGAGTTCAAGGCCATAGTATTCGCCCATTACCTTCATTTCCTTAAGCGCCTTGATTTGTTCAGCAACTTCTTCGCGCAAACGAATGCGTGCGTCAGTCATGGGGCTACCAATAGCCTGCTTGTCAGCCTCCTTAGCCTCAATCAAACGATCGATACCATAAACAGCCAAACGACGATAGTCGCCAATCACACGACCACGAGCATAGTTATCGGGCAAACCTGTGAGGAAGCCGAGTGAACGGAAACGACGAATTTCTTCAGTGTACACATCGAACACACCATCGTTGTGAGTCTTGCGGTAGTGTGTAAAGATGTCCTTAACATGTTCGTTAACAGGATGACCTTGCTGAGCACAAGCCTTCTCTACCACCTTAATGCCACCGAAGGGCTTGATGGCACGCTTCAAGAGTTCGTCAGTTTGGAGGCCAACAATGAGTTCATTCTCTTTGTCGATATAGCCAGCCTTGTGCGAGCTAATAGTTGAAACAGTATCGGGGTCGAGTGAGCGAACACCACCATTAGCGCGTTCTTCTTCGAGCGCCTGCAAGCAGATATTCCACAACTTGCGAGTACGTTCGGTGGCACCAACCAAGAAAGAGGCATCGCCCTCATACGGAGTGATGTTACGCTTTACAAAGTCGGTTACATTGATTTGCTCAGTCCAGGGGCCTTCAATGAATTTCATTTGTATAAAGGGGTTTAGAGTTATAAATGCTTTATCATGCGCCGTCTGTTTTGTCCTATAACATGGACAACAAACCGTGCATCATAAAATGTTATTTTAAAAGTGAGTATAAGTAAAAATAGAAAGCTTGTTTTCTTAAAGGTAAGCTTATCCTTATGTTTTCGACTACAAAGTTACGACATACTTATAACATCTGCAAAGTTTCTCCCCTTTTTATTAACTATTTTGTAATAAGTCCAATCTTTGAGCAATAGAGTTGCTAAAGTTTAAGTATTGATAGTTCATCGTGAACATCCCACAATGAGCTATCAATATATTTTGGGGAACGGACTAAGTTTTGCGTGAGATGAGAGTATTTATGAGCCCTTTGTATTAGAATTGTTATCATCTGCAAAGCGGAAACGCACAGGAAGACGGAACCAAACAGAAACAGGGCGACCATTAAGCTTTGCAGGAATAAAGCGCGGTAATTTACTAATCACGTCAATAACAGCTTAATCGCACTCAGGTGTAAGAGATTTTTCAACCACTAAATCACTTACTATACCATTGGTACCAACCATAAAACGGACTACAACCATCCCCTCAACTTCTTGTTTCTGAGCATTTTCAGGATACACAAAGTTATTGCTTACAAATTGGAGCAAAGCACACTCACCCCCAGGAAATGAAGCTGGTGCTTCTACATGAGCATTGTCAAATACCTCGGGTTCCTTAGAAGTTGTAACAGTACCACCAATACGTTGGTTTTCCTTTAATTCATCGATATTTATACTTGAGTTATCACCATCGTTTATCATATAATTTTTTGAGGCGATAGCAAACTGATTTTTCGAACACAAAGTTTTCTCTATAGTTAAAGACATATTCCGCCTTACTGTAACTTTCTGTTCTACACTTTTAACCCCATCAAGTTTCAGTTCTACCTTATGTGTTCCAATCAGCACATTATCAATCATACAAGGTGTGACGTACTCTGTTTTTTACCATCAATATAGACCTGAGCTCCCGAAGGGTGTGTACGAACATTCAAAGACCCCACAATAGGTTGGGGGTTATCCATCACGACAAACAGGGCATGACCATTTTCTACGGTAATCTGTTTTGTGGTGCTGACATGATTAAGTAAATCGGCAGAATCTTCGGTTTTCACCTTTACTATAACCCCCTCGTTGGCTGGTGTAACCTTAAATCGTAATATGCGTTGCATTACCTTGGACAAACCCTGTGCGTTCATCGCGCTACAAGTCAGTGCAAACAAACATAAGAGGAAGAATCTTATAGTTTTCTCCATTTTAAAATGCTTCATTTTATAAATTGTTTCATCGTTTTACATCTCACAATATTCCAACAGATTAAATAACAATGCCATAGTGTGTGAGAATGGTAACAGGGTTTTGATCTTTAAACTTCACGAGCACCTCGCCAGGACGTGCGTCGTTATGACGAAAACGGGGATCAAGTTTCACCACGCCATCGTCATTGTTTGTGCTCTGCGCCGTGACTGCCATGGGCAAAGCGGCACAAACCACAACGACTAACCGCCTAAAAAAGTATGTTTTTTCATGCGTTAAATTAAATGAGTTTCTTATTTTTGTTCTACCTACAAAGGTAATACTTTTTTAAACGAATGCAATGTTTTATAAAAAAATCTTTTCTGAAAGATGCCTTATGATGTATTTTGGGGTAAAAATTCCTTTTGTATGGCTTCGGGATGATATCGGGATGATATCGGAATGAGACTTGTAGATTTTTGGAGGAAGAGGTAATGAGTTATTTTATGATTTTTTAATTAATGAGCAAACGGAATTTAATGTGCTTGTTTTGAATTTGTATGGCAAGACGTTATCGGATTTTTGACGTCGATAAGGGGTGAGGTTAGTGGGTTAGCCCGTTAGGTAGGGTGACTCGTTTGGTGTGGTGGAATACATAAATCAGGCATGTAAAGTGGAATAAAATCCCTTCACATGCCTGGCTACCTTATCTCACCCCTAACGGGGTAACCCATTTAACCTTGCCCTTTATCGACGTTAAAAATTCGATAAAATCGTGCAGCATTCACCTTGCACCACTCTGCTTCGCCAAGATAGGCTGCACCTCGATAATAAAAAAATGAAAGTTTTTGACTTTCGTTTTGTTATTATGCTCGGTTTGCACTACTCTGCTTCGCCAAGATAGGCGGCGGTTTGGAAGTAAAAACGAAAGTTTTTGAACTTTCATTTTGTACTTCGCTCACCTTGCACTATCTTTGCACACTGAAAGCAAAAGTGTGCTTAATTTAACTGCGCAACAAAAGAACTATGTCTATTACAAAAACGCGACAAAAACTGCTCGAAGTGGCACGCGACCTATTTGCCCATAAAGGACTTGAGGCTACAACAATGAACGATATTGCTGCAGCCTCAGGAAGAGGACGACGCACGCTCTATACCTATTTCCGCAATAAAGAGGAAATCTATTATGCGGTAATCGAAGAGGAATTAGAACGACTCTCTGAAAAAATGGACGAGGTGGCTGCCATGAATGTAGAACCCGAAGAAAAAATCTTCGCGATGATTTATGCACACCTTAGCATTATTCGTGACACGGTGGCACGTAACGGTACGCTGAGAGCTGAGTTCTTCCGCAATATTTGGATGGTGGAAAAGGTGCGCAAGGCCTTCGACGAAGAAGAACGACGCATCCTGACTAAGGTGCTCAATGAGGGCGTGGAAAAAGGACGCTTCCGTATTGAAAACGTGACTCTGATGGCGGATATTATACACTACTCGGTGAAAGGACTCGAAGTGCCCTATATCTATGACAGACTGGGTGAAGGGCTCTCTGAAGACGAAACTTACCCTATAGTGAAGGGCATCGTGCTGCGCGTGCTGAATATGCCGCCTGCGGTGAAATAAACAAGCATCGGCTACATAAAACCGTGTAGATTTAACGCCCCATATTTTAGGGCATACAAAAAAGGAATTAATTTAATCATTAAATAAAATGGGATTATTAACAGGTAAAACTGCCTTGATTACAGGTGCTGCTCGCGGCATTGGCAAGGCTATTGCATTGAAGTTTGCCGAAGAAGGTGCAAACATTGCTTTCACTGACTTGGTTATCGACGAAAACGGCGAAGAAACTCGCAAGGAAATCGAAGCTAAGGGCGTAAAATGCTTAGGCTACGCATCAAACGCAGCAAACTTTGAAGAAACTGCAGAGGTGGTAAACAAGGTTAAGGAAGACTTTGGCGCTATCGATATTTTGGTTAACAACGCTGGTATCACAAAAGACGGTCTTATGTTGCGCATGACTGAACAACAGTGGGACGCTGTGATTGCTGTTAACTTGAAGTCTGCCTTCAACTTTATCCACGCTTGCACCCCCATCATGATGCGTCAGCGCAAGGGGTCTATCATCAACATGGCTTCGGTTGTTGGTGTTCACGGCAACGCTGGTCAGAGCAACTATGCTGCTTCAAAGGCAGGTCTCATCGCTTTGGCTAAGAGTGTGGCTCAGGAAATGGGTAGTCGCGGCATCCGCGCTAATGCAATCGCTCCTGGCTTCATCGAAACAGCTATGACTGCTCAGCTCAGCGAAGAGGTTCGCAAAGAATGGATGAAGGCTATTCCCCTTCGTCGCGGTGGTCAGACTGAGGATATTGCCAATGTGGCTACTTTCCTCGCTTCGGACATGTCAAGCTACGTTACTGGACAGGTTATCCAGGTTGACGGCGGTATGAATATGTAATAAGTAGAAACGCTACTTAAAAGTTTACACTTCGTTTTAAGGTTATGAGGTTATAACGTCACCTTTATTTACAAAGGTAATATTATAACCTCATAACCTTAAAAGTTTAAATCTAATAAAACGAATATGAATATCCTCTACGAAGACAACCATATCATTATTGCAAACAAGGCTGCAGGCGAGATTGTGCAGGGTGACAAAACGGGTGACCGCACGCTGGCAGAAGACGTGAAGGCTTACATCAAAGAGAAATATAATAAACCGGGCGAGGTGTTTCTTGGTGTGGTACACCGACTTGACCGACCGGTTAGTGGCATCGTGGTGTTTGCTCGCACCAGCAAGGCGTTGGCAAGACTGAATGAGATGTTTCGCGTAGGTGGAAAAATTCGCAAGACTTACCACGCCATTGTTTGCGCAGCACCCGAAAAGCCACAAGACACGCTGACACACTGGCTTACGCGTAACGAGAAACAAAACAAGGCGTATGCTCATACACGCGAAGTGCCTGGCAGCAAGAAGGCTGTGCTCGATTACCGACTTATTGGTTCGTCGGATCGTTATTTTTTGCTTGAGGTGAATTTGCACACGGGACGCCACCACCAAATTCGTTGTCAGTTGGCAGCGATGCATTGTGTGATTAAGGGCGACCTTAAATATGGTGCACCACGCTCTAACCCTGATGGTTCTATTTGTTTGCACGCACGCCACATTGAGTTTGAACACCCTGTGAGCCATAAACTTATTTCGGTGGATGCACCTTATCCCGAGGGAAATAAGTTATGGGAGGCGATGAGAAGCATCGGATGATAAAGTTGCGTTGGTCCTAGATAAGGGCATGTTACAGGAGATTACCCCGCTTGGGGTAAGATTGGACCTAGGCGAACAGCCGTTTTAATAGGACACGTATATTGCAAGTCGTATATTGGGGGCGCAAGTTTCCCCTTGGGGGAAAGTAGGTTTGCATCCTAAATAACCTGAGTTCGGGATAAGAAAGTCTTTATAAAAGTTGGTAATCTCAATAATTTTTAGCACCTTTATGGTTGTAAATCAATTAGTTATATAATAAAAAGATACTATAGTTATGGAGATTACCAAGAACAAAATTACTGAAATTTTCTGTATTATCGATGATTTTTGCCAAGAATATGATAAAGAGATTGCCCGCATGTCCATTTGTGAGCAGGACGGGCGTAAGCACCGCAATCGTAAATGGACTATGAGCCGGTCGGAAATTATGACAATACTCATCTGTTTTCATTTCAACACTTTCCGCAACTTCAAGCATTATTACCTCTTCTATGTCAAGATGCACTTGTGCGACTTGTTCCCAAAGCAGCTCTCATATAACCGCTTTATTGAGCTCGAATCCAGAGTCGCGGTAGAGATGATGCTGTTCCTTCAACTGTTTTGCTTTGGCAGATGCACGGGTATAAGTTTCATTGACAGCACATGCATTCCTGTATGCCACAACAAGCGCATAACAAGGAACAAGGTGTTCCGTGGTTATGCAGAAAGAGGTAAGAGTACCATGGGATGGTATTTCGGTTTCAAGTTGCATCTGATATGTAATGAAAGAGGGGAACTGCTTAACTTTATGCTTACGAAAGCGAATGTTGACGATAGGAATACAGATGTTTTTAACAGATTGAGTGATAATGTGTTCGGAAAATTATTCGCAGACAAAGGATATATTTCGCATGGCTTGTTTGAGAGATTGTTTAACGACGGTATAGAAATTGTCACTGGCTTGAAATGCAATATGAAAAACAAGCTTATGCCATTGTATGACAAGATTCTGTTGCGCAAAAGATCTGTCATAGAAACCATCAATGACGAACTTAAGAACGTTGCACAACTTGTACATTCAAGACATCGTAGCGTGTTCAATTTCGTAATGAATGTCCTTTCTGTTTTGGCTGCGTATAGCTTCTTTGAAAAGAAGCCATCCATCAACATTGACTATTGCATAGAGAATGTTGACGGACAGCTTGCTGTTATAAAGTAAACTTCATTTGGACTTTACAATTCTGCATTTTGCCATCCATATTGTTTGGAGGGCAAATGTAATATGCACCTATCGGAAATCTGGCATAGCAAGAAAAACGACTGTCGCTTATCCCGAACTCAGGTTA
>UQQN01000008.1 GCA_900543155.1 uncultured Prevotella sp. | reverse complement strand
CTGGCTACCTTATCTCACCCCTAACGGGGTGATCCATTAAAATAATACACGAATTGAGGCATTTTATGCGTTTATTCTTGTTGAATATCAATTATATACAACATCAGAATATTCTCAAATTCCATGCTGAAAATAATTATGGATTTTGCCCCCTACCTAACGGGGTAACCCTTAACAATATACCATTTACATTCGTTAACTACGATTTAAGAAAAATTTCGAGTGACAAAGTGACACCTAAGTGGTTGATTATCAACACTTTTTGGTGTCACTTGTCACTTGTCACTTTCGCTATACTCTCCGTTTCGCACTACTTTGCCCCCAAATATACGACTTTTTGGATAGGCTCGGACTATGAAAAAAAACGGCTGTTCGCTCTACGTCCTATCGCACACCTAAAGGCTACGCGGGTGACATACTCGGGTGACATCTGGGTGACATAGCTACTCCCAATAAACCTATAACAAACCACAACAAGTGATTTCCTATAACGCAACAAAGTCGCTGAAAATCAGCGACTTTGTTAATGTTTAGTATAGGTTTTCTGTGGTTTGTTATTAACCACCGAAGTTATCATACATAATACTTTCAGGTTCTACGCCCAAACTATCGAGCATACCTACAACCGCCTTTGACATGGGACCAGGACCACACATGTAGTATTCGATATCCTCAGGAGCCTCATGATCCTTGAGGTAAGTGTTGTACATTACTTGGTGTACGAAACCTGCTGTATACTTCACGCCAGCAGCATCGGCAGCTGGATCGGGACGGTCGAGAGCCAAGTGGAAGTGGAAGTTGGGGAAATCCTTTTCTAATTGGTGGAAGTCTTCAAGGTAGAATACTTCGTTCAAAGCACGTGCTCCGTAGAAGTAGTGCATTTCACGATCTCTTGTATTTAACGTACGAGTCATGTGCATAATTTGTGCACGGAGGGGAGCCATACCGGCACCACCACCTACCCAAATCATTTCCTTCTTTGAGTCGAAGTGAGGATGGAAGTCGCCATAAGGACCACTCATGATTACCTTGTCACCCGGTTTGAGTGTGAAGATGTAAGATGAAGCGATACCCGGATTTACATCCATAAAACCACTGCGATCTGCCTTGAAGGGAGGAGTAGCAATACGCACGGTGAGCATAAATACATCACCTTCGGCAGGATAGTTTGCCATTGAGTAAGCACGTACTGTGGGTTCGGTGTTTACACACTTCAAGGGGAAGAGTCCAAACTTTTCCCAAGCAGGCAAATACTCATCACCAATAAGGCTCTTATCGATGTCCTTATCATAATCCATGCTGAATGCAGGAATCTTAATCTGAGCATAAGATCCTGGGAGGAAGTCCATGTGTGCACCAGCAGGCAACTGTACCTTAAATTCCTTGATAAAGGTAGCTACGTTCTTATTGCTGATAACAGTACATTCGTACTCTTTCACACCCATTACGCTATCGGGAACCTGAATTTCGAGGTCGCCCTTCACTTTGCACTGACAGCCCAAACGCCAATGGTCTTTTATCTGCTTGCGTGTGAACTGACCCTTTTCTGAGTCAAGAATTTCGCCACCGCCCTCAGGAACTTGGCACTTGCACTGACCGCAACTACCCTTACCACCACAGGCAGAAGGAAGGTAGATGCCATTTTCAGAGAGAGTAGATAAGAGGCTACCGCCCTGCTCTACCTCGATTTTGTCTTTACCATTGATAGTAATGCTAACCTTGCCACTGGGCGAGAGGTATTTTTTAGCTACCAACAGAATGACAACCAAGAGGAGTATAATCACCAAGAATACTCCGATACTTGATAAAATTAAATTCAAATCCATTGTTTCTTCTTGTTGTGATTAGATGTTCAAACCTGAGAAGCACATGAAAGCCATTGCCATCAAACCTACTGTGATAAAGGTGATGCCAAGACCTTGCAAGGGCTTAGGTACATTGGTGTAAGCCATTTTCTCGCGAATTGCAGCAAGTGCTACAATAGCCAACAGCCAACCAATGCCCGAACCCAATGCATAAACCAATGCATCGCCTACATTGCCAATATACTGTGTGCTACCGGGTTCCATACCAATACGCTGCTGCATAAAGAGGCTGGCACCCATGATGGCGCAGTTTACAGCAATCAAGGGAAGGAATATACCCAATGCTGCATACAATGAAGGAGAAAAACGCTCTACAACCATTTCAACCAACTGCACAATACCAGCAATCACTGCAATGAAGAGGATGAATGAAAGGAATGACAAGTCAACGCCGGGGAGAATACAGTCGGGACCTAACACTTTGGTCTGCAACAAGTAGTCTACCGGAACGGTGATAAGCAACACGAAGGTTACTGCCACACCCAAGCCAAGAGCTGTCTTTACGTTCTTTGATACTGCCAAATATGAGCACATACCCAAGAAGAACGCAAATATCATATTGTCCACAAAAATAGAGCGGACGAACAGACTTATAAGATGTTCCATATTTTTGTTGTTTCACGTTACAAGCCTCGTTTTATGGCTGCATTGAAAAGAATAATGCCATACACATAAAAATAAGAGTGCTTGCAACACTATTGTGTGTGTTTTACTTCTTGTTCTCCTTACGGTCGTTGTATGCACGCTGTGCCCAAATCAAGCAACCTACAAGGATAAGTGCCATGGCAGGCATGGTCATCATACCATTGTTTACGTAGAAACCACCATTCTCAGCATAAATGCTTTCGGGGATAACACGCAAGCCAAACAATGTGCCACTGCCAAAGAGTTCGCGAACAAAGCCTACGGCTACAAGTACCCAAGCGTAGCCAAGACCATTACCTATACCATCGAGGAAAGATTCCCATGGACCATTCATCATGGCAAAGGCTTCGAGACGACCCATCAAAATGCAGTTGGTAATGATAAGACCTACATACACTGAAAGCTGAACGCTCACATCGTATGCATAAGCCTTGAGTACCTGCGAAACCAATGTTACCAAGGTGGCAACTACAACGAGCTGCACGATGATACGAATACGGTTAGGAATGGTTTTGCGAATCAATGATATAATAACATTTGCAAATGCCGTAATCACTGTAACAGAAAGACCCATCACGATGGCGGGCTCTAACTGAGAAGTTACAGCCAAAGCCGAACAGATGCCCAACACTTGAACAGCAACAGGGTTGTTCAAGTTGAGTGGCCCAATCAAGGCTTCTCTGTTTTCTTTTGAAAATAAACTCATGTCTTTAAGAACTTAGAGATTTATGATTAAGTATGTGTAGAGAGGATTTATTAAAGTTTTTGTTTAAGAGTAATAGGTTTGTTAGTTGATAAAGAGCATATCTCTTTTTAAGCTATACACTCACGCTTTTAAAATTCTTCCTCTTTTAAACCTTTCATAGAATCTATAATTGTGAAGCATTCAGATATGCTGCACCATCTACACGATACTCTTCTTTTTATTTTTTCAAACTTGCAAAATACTTCACATACTGCTGCAAACCATCGTGAACCATGTTAGCCACACCTACCGAAGTTAATGTAGCACCGGTAATACCGTCAACCTGTACGTTTTCTTGTCCAGGCTTAATGTTTCCGTTCTTTACAACAGTCAATGCAATCTCTTGAGAAGTTGAATCGGCAAAAAGGTGCTTGCCCTTAAATTCATCTTGGAATTTCTGTTCGGCAATCAAAGCTCCCAAACCAGCTGTTTCGCTTTCGTGAGAGAAATAAGCACCAAAGACAGTCTGAAGGTCGGCATTCATTGCCATGTAGCCCCAAAGACCACCCCAAAGACCGCGACCGGTCATGGGAACGACATATTTGGTTTCACCGTCTACCTTGCAAACATACACGGGGAGGTTATCTGCCTTGATGTCTTTGTTTTCAACTTTGAAACCGTCGTTTTCCTTGCTCTTACCATCTTTAACTTCAGTGCCATCAGCCTTCACAATCATGTCAGCTACCACATATTCGTTATATTTAGCTTCGATAGACTGTGCATCCTTCAAACCTCTTACGTTCAAGGCAGCAAGAATTTGTTTCTTCTTATCGAGAGCCACATTCTTGTCTTGAGTGGGTTTGAGTGCTGACGAAACAAAAGCGAGCAAGAACGCTACGATAACAACCATTACCGCAGCATATACAATTGTATATGAATTTTTGTTCGTATTCATTGTTCAAATCTTTTGATTTCTCTTACCATTCTGCATATTGTTTCATTCTTTAAAAGAGTAGATTCTGTAATGCTATGGCAGAGAACGTCATCATTGTGTTACTTACTTGCTCGGTTCAAACGCTTATTGATGTTGCTCTGTACGAAGCAATAGTCAATCAGCGGTGCGAACATATTCATAAAGAGGATGGCGAGCATCATACCTTCGGGGTAACCCGGGTTGAGCACACGGATAAGGATAGCCAAGGCACCAATAAGGAAACCATAAATATACTTACCCTTTTCAGTACGTGCACTTGTCACTGGGTCGGTGGCCATAAACACAGCACCAAAGCAGAAACCACCAGTAGCAATGTGTTCGTACCAAGGCAACTGAGCCACTGCGTTGGCTTCTATATTGAGCATGTTGAACAATACAGCCATGACAACGCCACCCACAAACACACTTACCATTGTTCGCCATGAGGCAATCTGCGTAAAGAGCAAAATAGCAGCACCAATAGCAATGGCAATTACAGAAGTTTCGCCGATAGAACCGGGAATCAAACCATAAACCATATCGCTAAAGCTTGCCATACCCTCAGTAACACCAGCAGCAGCCTGTCCGAGAGGAGTAGCAGCAGTCATACCATCAGGCAGGTTATAACCCAAACCAAGCACCTCGTTCGATGCCACCCAAACCTTATCACCACTCATGCTTGTGGGGTAAGAGAAGAAAAGGAAGGCACGAGCCACTAAAGCGGGGTTAAAGATATTCATACCTGTACCACCAAAGATTTCCTTACAGAAGATTACTGAGAAGGCTACTGCCAAAGCTAACATCCAAAGAGGACAACCTACGGGCACGATCAAAGGTACGAGCATACCTGTAACCAAATAACCTTCTTGAATTTCCTCGTGCTTCCACTGAGCTACGGCAAATTCAATGCCCAAGCCCACTACATACGAAACGATGATTTTGGGAAGAACCAAAAGGAAACCATAGATAAACATTGACCAGAAGCTTGTTTCTGCCAACTTACCAGCAGCCAAAGCATTTTGGTAACCGATGTTGTACATACCAAACAACAAGGCAGGAAGCAATGCAATCACAACGAACGACATGATGCGCTTAGAGTCGATAGCATCGTGTACGCTCACACCCACCTTGGAGGTTGTGTTCGGAACGAGCATGAAAGTTTCCATACCCTCAAACACTGAACGGAAAGCCTTAAGCTTACCTCCCTCTTCAAAACTGGGACGTAATTTGTCGAAAATTTGCTTAATCATTCTATTTTATGCGTTTTCTTTTCTCAAAATATCGAGTCCTTCGCGAACGATACGCTGAAGTTCGAGCTTTGAAGAGTCAATAAATTCGGCAACTGCGAAGTCCTCAGGTGCCACCTCGTAAATACCAAGTGCTTCCTGACGGTCGATATCGCCAGTAATGATAGCCTTAATCAAGTAGCTGGGATAGATATCCATGGGGAATACGCGCTCATATTCTGCACTCATAATCATGTGGCGTTCACCACCCTTGATACGGCAGTCAAGATTGTAAGCACGCTTCTTACCAAGCAACCACGAGAAGTAGCTATGATTGGTTGAATAGTCGTTAAGGCGAGGAGCTATCCAGCCAAATACTTCGTCAACATCATCACCCTCGGGAATTGCACAAACCTCTGTGCTGAAAGCTCCCAAGAAATCGGTAGTAGCCGATTTGTAACCTACAAAAGGATTACCATTGATTACACGCACATGGTCGGTAGTTTCTAACTGACCCTTAAGCAAGTCTGCCAAAGGTGCACCAATCAAAGTCTCCACATACTGAGGAGTCTTTACGCACGAACCAGCAACTGCTACACGGCGATACAACGAAACTTTACCTGTACGAAGCAAACGACCCAATACGATAGCCATTTCGGCACCCAATGTCCAAACCACTTCGCCCTTGTTTACGGGAGACACATGGTTAATATGAACACCTACGTTGCCTGAAGGGTTAGGACCGTCGAACACACTAACTTCAGCCTCTTCAATAGGAAGGAGTTCTGAATTGATTTGTTCAGGACAAATACCCAAGTGTACCTTGGCCACCTTAGCCAATGCCTTTACACCAAGTTTAAAGTCTTGTTCAAATCCCTTAGCAACAAAACTAAAGTTTGCAGCCAAAGGCATCTTGCTGAAAGTAGAGATAAAGATGGCTTTGGGCGTGTCTGAAGGATTAGCAATCACGTCGTAAGGACGTTGGCGCATAAATGCAAAAAGACCGCTCTCAAGCATCAACTGCTTCACAGCATCGCCATTAAGCGCATTTACGTCCTTCGCACCGAAGTCCTTAAAGTCTTGTTTATCACTTGCTTTTACGCGGAAACGCAAAAGCTTTCTGCGGTCGCCACGTTCAACGCCCACCACCGTTCCGCTTACGGGCGAAACAAAGTGAATACGCTCAGTAGCTTTGTCCACAAACAGTGCTTGACCTGCCAATACTGTGTCGCCCTCTTTCACCAATGTGCGAGGCACGATACCAGGGAAGTCTGTAGGCATTACGGCATACTCCAAACTTTGAGTTGCAACCGTAAGGTTCTCTGCAGCCTCGCCCTTTAGGTTAAGGTCTAAGCCTTTCTTAATTTTGTACAAAGTTTTCATTCGAGAAATAAAAATATATTTTCGTGCAAAAATACGCATAAAAACGGACAAATCAAAGTATTTTACACGTTCATTTACATCAATAAAAAACAGATAAGACAAGATTTTACAGTTAAACAAAAAAATTTACGTCCTCGTTCAGGTTAAAAGTTCTGAATTCTATAGGTTCAAAAAATACTTCTCTATCAAAAGAAATGCAAAAAACCTGGAACACACAAATGCTCCAGGTTTTTAGTCTTGATCTTAAAAAAGATGCTTACTTCATGTCGTTTTGTTGTCTCATCATAATTTCCTCTCCCTTCATATCGAAGAAGGCATATTGCAGATAAGCCAACTTTTGGTTGGGATAAACCTTTACCCCTAATCCATACTTCAACTGCCAACGTCGTTTGATAGAGAAAACACCTTGGTTGATGTAAGCTGCTACAAACGGGTGAACATAAAGACGGAAACGCTTAATATTCAATTTGTTTACGAGTGTGTCAATCTTTGTTTCAAGAGAATCTGTAAACAAGATGCTGGGTTTAATTTTTCCAGTTCCCCCACATGTGGGGCACGTTTCTTCCACGTTAACATCCATAACCGGACGTACACGTTGTCGGGTAATCTGCATCAATCCAAATTTAGAAAGCGGCAAAATG
The DNA here is from genome assembly GCA_900543155.1 of uncultured Prevotella sp. GTDB lineage: Bacteria > Bacteroidota > Bacteroidia > Bacteroidales > Bacteroidaceae > Alloprevotella. Next base: position 32,755 of record UQQN01000008.1, on the reverse strand, counting down.
CTATGTCGTGCACGGTCTTTTTTCATATTCTCAACCATGCGCTCATAGAGTTTTTGGCGGTTTTCGGGTGTACTCATATCAATAAAGTCCACCACAATAATACCACCCATATCGCGCAGTCTAAGCTGTCGTGCCAACTCGTCTGCAGCACCCAAATTTACATCGAGTGCATTCTCTTCTTGTCCTTCAGCGTTTTTTGAGCGATTACCACTATTTACGTCAACTACATGTAAAGCCTCGGTTTGTTCGATAATAAGATAAGCTCCATGCTTATAAGTCACCGTTCTACCCAACGAGGTTTTTATCTGTTTTGTAACAGAGTAATTGTCAAAAATAGGCACACTACCCTTATAAAGTTTGACAATATCTTTACATTGTGGAGCAATCAGTCCCACGTAGCTTTTCACTTCGTTATAAACCGAAGCGTCGTTGACATAAATATTTTCGTACGAAGGATTAAACAAGTCTCGTAGCAAAGCTACTGTTCGACTTGTTTCCTCGTAAGTCAACATCGGGAGTTTTACAAGTTCGCGGCGTGCTTGTTTCACTTTTGCCACGGTGTCTTCCCATCGTTTGAGCAGAATTTGCATTTCATTATCAAGTTCTGCCACACGCATATTTTCGGCGACAGTACGTATAATCACACCAAAACCTTTCGGTTTAATGCTTTGAATAAGCTGTTTAAGGCGTGTGCGTTCGGCTCCCGATTTAATTTTTGATGAAACGGAAATTTTGTCACTAAATGGAATGAGTACAAGGAATCGACCTGCAAACGAGAGTTCCGACGTAAGTCGTGGTCCTTTCGTATTGATAGGTTCTTTTACTATCTGCACCAAGATTTCTTGTCCCACCTTCAGCGTATTCTGTATGCTGCCGTCTTTCTCCAAATCGGCTTGTTTGCCTAATTTGTCGAGCGTCACATTTTTGCGTCCGTCACCCAGAAGTTGTAGGAATTTTTCCTGATAGTTAAAACGTGTGCCCAAGTCCAAATAGTGTAAGAAGGCATCACGCTCGTAACCGACATTCACGAAGCAAGCATTGAGTCCAGGCATCAGTTTTTTCACTTTTGCCAAGTAGATGTTTCCCACTGAGAAATGTTCCGACCTACCCTCTCTTTGAAACTCCACAAGGCGTTTATCCTCGAGCAAGGCAATGGAAATGTCTTTTTTGGTTACATCTACAATAACTTCGCTTGTCATGATGATTTTTTATTTTGTGCCCTATAGTCATTAGATGTCTTAGGGTCACAATATGGGGTTTAAAAAAAGAACGAGCAAACGAGACATACGTCCTTTTTGAGGACATAAGGAAAGCTCGTTTACTCGTTTTGCATTTAAAGACTCGTTATAGAGAGACGTCGAGCTTATTTGCTCTTATGACGATTCTTGCGCAGTCTTTTTTTACGTTTGTGAGTAGACATCTTGTGTCTTTTTTTCTTTTTTCCGTTAGGCATACCTATTACGTTTTATGGTTAATTATGTTAGTTATATTTTAAGCTTCAGAACTTTTGTCCTTAATCGTAACAGCAAACTCCTTTGCAGGCTTAAAGGCTGCAATATCATGTGCGGGAATAATAATAGTAGTATTGCTCTGCATATTTCGAGCAGTCTTTTCGGCACGACGCTTGAGGTAGAAAGTACCAAAACCACGCATGCTCACACTATTTCCTTCAAGCAAAGCTATTTTAATTTCGTTAGTAAAAGCCTCAACGACTTTCGACGCAGAATTACGATCAACGCCAGTCTTATTGGCAACAGCTTTGATGATTTCCGATTTTGTCATTCTAGTTAAGTGTTATTTTGTTTTACGTTTTTACTAAAGCGAGTGCAAAGATACTAAATCTAACTGATACAGAACAAGTTTTGTATCACTTTTTTTCAGCATTCCTTGCTCAAAATCGATTTTTTGGGGAGTTTACGAACCTACCTTCTCACAAGGAGGGTTACTTACACGGGAATCTTCTCGATTCTACGAATATGGCGTCCGCCTTCAAATTCTGTATTGAAGAACTCTTCCATAATGTCGTGTGCGGTTGCATTGTCGATGTAACGACCTGGCATTACCAACACATTGGCATCGTTATGCAAACGCGTCATGTGTGCAATTTCAGGAATCCAAACTAAAGCAGCACGAATTTGCTGATGCTTGTTCAAGGTCATAGAAATACCTTCTCCACTACCGCAGATGGCAATACCTTTTTCTACTTCGCACTGTTCGATACCTCTTGCCAAGGCGTGAGCAAAGTCAGGATAATCGCAACTATCTGTGCTATAGGTGCCATAATCCTTATATTCAATGCCCTTTTCTTCAAGATATTGTTTCACATACTGCTTCAAGTCGTAACCAGCATGATCACTTGCAAGTCCTATCATTGTATATATCTTATTTAAGAATTTAAGAATTTAAAAGTTCAAAAGTTTATAAGTGAAGAAAATTCGCATCGCTTATCCTATACAACTCATAAACTTTCAAACTTTTAAAATCAGAACTTCTTATTTATTTTATTTGTTCAAGTAAGCCAAAACCTCGTTGTGAATGTTTTGCGGAGTAAAGCCAAGCTTTTCGTCAAGCACCTTGTAAGGAGCGCTAAAGCCGAAACTTTCAAGACCATACACCTTACCGTTAGAGCCTGCAATTCCTTCAAAAGTTACAGGCAAACCTGCAGTGAGTGCAAAAATCTTACCACCTGTGGGGAGTAATGCTTCTTGATACTCCTTGCTTTGACGACGGAAAAGACCTTCGCTCGGACAGCTTACCACGCGAGCCTTAATGCCATCTTCTTTCAACAAGGCAGCAGTGTCAACCAAAGTGCTTACTTCTGAACCCGAAGCAACCAAAATTACATCAGGATTCTCTTCTTTTACTACAGCATAAGCACCACGGAGCACGCCTTCTTTGTATTCTGTACCTGCAGGCAGGTCGTTCACATTCTGACGACTGAAAATCAAGGCAGTAGGAGTATCCATATTCTCCATAGCCATCTTCCAGCACTCTGTTACGGCATGCACATCGCAAGGACGAAGCACACGTACACTGTCACGACCGCTGTGATTCTTCAATTTCTCCATCAAACGGATTTGAGCTTCCTGTTCTACAGGTTCGTGAGTAGGACCATCTTCACCTACGCGGAAAGCATCGTGTGTCCAAACAAACTTCACAGGAACCTCCATCAAAGCTGCCATACGAATAGCAGGTTTCATATAGTCAGAGAATACGAAGAACGTACCCATTGCTGTAATTACACCACCATGAAGCATCATACCAATGCAGACACAAGCCATAGTCAACTCAGAAACACCTGCCTGCAAGAAACCACCTGCAAAGTTGGTACGTGTAATTTCAGTAGTATGCTTCAAGAAGCCGTCTGTCTTATCAGAGTTGCAAAGGTCAGCCGAAGACACGATCATGTTAGGCACATACTCAGACAAGAGGCTCAAGCATACAGAAGAACCATTACGTGTCGGTGAGTTAGGTTTCTGCTCGATAGTTTCCCAAGGAATATTAGGAAGTTTACCTGCCATCCAATCGTTCAAGAGTGCAGCCTTTTCAGGATTTGCCTCTTCCCAAACCTTCTCTTCTGCGCGGCGTTCTGCCACAATCTTACGGAGTTCAGTCTTACGTTCGTCGTACATCTTTTGTACTTCTTCACGAATCACGAAAGGATTTTCGGGATCACCGCCCAAATTCTTTATAGTGTTCACATACGCATCACCACCAAGGGGAGCACCGTGAGTTTTGCAGTTACGTTCATACGAAGTGCCATCAGCCTTACGAGCGCCCTTACCCATCACACAGTGACCGATAATAAGTGTAGGACGAGACTCTTCAGCGTTAGCAGCCTTCAAAGCTTCGCGGATTTGATCAGGGTCATTACCATCCACTTCAATTACGTTCCAATTCCAAGAACGATATTTCATACCTGTATCCTCAGAGATAACGGCAGAAGTGTCAGTTGAGAGCTGTACTTCGTTTGCATCGAAGAACATGATAAGGTTATTCAAACCAAGGTGACCCGCAATACGACCTGCGCCCTGTGAGATTTCCTCTTGCACACCACCATCTGAGATGTATGCGTAAATTTTCTCTTTATTAAACCCAGGATTACCTGTGCGAGCATACAAAGCCTTTGCAGCAATTGCAGCACCTACTGCGTAAGTATGACCTTGTCCGAGGGGACCACTGGTATTTTCAATACCGCGAGTTTGGCAAACTTCAGGGTGTCCAGGAGTTGGAGAACCCCATTGACGGAACTGCTTGAGTTCGTCAATAGTATAGTTACCGATTAGTGCCAATTGTGAATACAGCATTGGCGACATGTGTCCCGGGTCAAGGAAGAAACGGTCACGGCAGCGCCATGTAGCTTCTTCGGGATCAAAGTTAAGAAATTCGGAATAGAGGACATTGATAAAGTCAGCACCACCCATGGCACCACCGGGGTGTCCAGACTTAGCGTTCTCTACCATACTTGCAGCCAAAATACGAATATTGTCGGCAGCAAGATTCATGAGTTCTTTTGAATGTTCCATTGACATTGCTATATTCAATTTTGTTTTGTGGCAAAAATATTTTTGGTGCAAATTTACAAAAATATCAGTAAGATGGTAGTTTTTAAAGCAAAAAAAAGGGTTTTACACGCGCTATTCCACTGCTAATCTGTGTTTTAAGAGATAAAACAGGGTAAAATGCCTCATTACGACTATGAATTGATGATGGTATTGCAGCTCATTAAAACAGCAAATTCTATCAAACTTTTTATTATTTTTGCTTTCTACCTATAGGTGCATACGCTCGGACCTATTCACTCACACCTTCACATACTTAGGGATGCGACCCAATTTCGATAAAACGTCACTGCATCATTTTGCCATGAATAACAAATTTCGCCGTCTTCATCGTAGTAATGCAAGGGGCGCTTTATTGGGAGTTTCTTTGAAAGGTCGCGACGATATTCATCATCAAGCGTATGTGCATTATATTCCAAATGCCCCACCACAAAAACACGTTTGCAGTCTGCAGTTGCCATTATGCCCACCCCGCTCTCTTCGCTCACAGCAAGCGTAACAAGTCCTTTTTCTGCCATGGATAACACATCTACCAATCGCACTTCTGTATGACGAGAATTAGGCATCAAAAAAGCTGGAGTAAGTTCGTGCATTAAAGGATTATCCGCATTCAACACTTTTTGCGAGAACACACCAAACATTTTTTCAGGCAACGGATATTTCTCCACGCCATAATGCTCATAAAGTCCTGCCTGGGCACCCCAACATATATACAGCGTACTACGCACGTGTTCATCAGCCCAATGCATGATATTTTGTAATTGATGCCAATATCGCACCTCCTCAAAAGGAATTTGCTCAAGAGGCGCTCCAGTTATAATCAAACGCTCGAAGTAACCACATTCAATATCCTCAAAATCAATATAAAAAGAATCCATGTGCTCTTTGGGAGTAGTTTTATAAACTTGCCCCTTAATCTTGATAGGAATCAACTGACAGGTTTCACCCGTAGCTACTAAGGTACGCACTATATCTGCTTCGGTCTTTGCCTTTTCAGGCATCAAGTTAAGTAGCAGTACACGCCTTTGGCAGTTACATTCTTGCCATTCTGCCAATTCAAAAAATGGCAGTCCAAGCGCCTTAGCACAAGGCAAGTCCTTCGGCACCCACACACTATTTGTTTCCATACGCGTAATCATCAGTCCATGCGGTCACGATAATCCTCGTAGACATAAGTTCTTAAAGTTTCTACACTACCATCCATTTTTTCGATACGCAAATCAGGATGATGTATACCGTTAAACATATTGGTTTTCACGGTAGTATAGTGAATCATATCTTCAAAAACTATAACATCGCCCACTTGTAAAGGTTTCTCAAAACGCCAGTAGCCCATATAGTCGCCACTCAAACAGCTATTACCTCCTAATCGATAAACACAAACATCGGTTTCACACCCTTGTTCGCGAGCATCCTCTATGGTTTCTGCCCCACGCACTGCAGGGTGGTATGGCATCTCCAAACAGTCGGGCATATGACAGGTAAAGCTTACGTTTAATATAGCCGTCTTAATTCCGTTATTTTCAACAACATCAACAACTTGCGAAACAAGGCTACCTGTTTGCCAAGCAAAGGCAGAACCCGGTTCTAAAATCAGTTGTAAGTTGGGGTGTTTTGCTTTAAAATCTTGCAAGATTTTTACAAGTAAATCTACGTTATACCCCTTACGAGTCACCAAATGTCCACCGCCCAAGTTTAACCATTTTACCTGATTAAGCCAAGCACCGAATTTTTTCTCTATCCAGCCCAAGGTATTTTGCAAAGCCTCTGCCGAACTTTCGCAATGGCAGTGGCAATGAAAACCCTCGATTTCAGCGGGTAATTGTGCAGGGAGTTGCGATGCTAACACACCGAAACGCGAACCTGGCGCGCAAGGGTTATAAAGCTCAGTTTCAATCTCACTATGCTCAGGATTAATACGCAATCCCATACTTGGACGATCCTCACCCTGCGCCAATACATTCCCCTTAAATCTATTGAATTGCGACAGACTGTTAAAGGTGATGTGACTTGAACATTTCAAAATGGTGTCGAAAGTATCCTCCTCGTAGGCTGGCGAATAAGTGTGAGCCTTTGTGCCAAATTCTTCATACGCCAAACGTGCTTCATAAGGTGATGAAGCCGTGGTATGATGGATGTATTCGCGGAAGATTGGAAAAGTCTTCCAAAGCGCATAAGCTTTAAAAGCCAAAATAAACTCTACCTGAGCTTTTTCGGCAATGCTTTTTATCAACGTCAGATTTCTGCGTAGAAGTTTTTCTTCTAATAAATAGTAGGGTTGCAATTTTAATCAGAAAATAAGGGTTAAAGGATATGGATTGTGCAAGAGACTGCAAAAACGATGTAAAGAAAATAGACGGTATGCACAGCAAAACACCACGCTTTCTTTATTTGTATTTTAAAAACCTGCACACAAAACCATACTTAAAGTAAAAGATTAAACAAATCACTATTATGCAATGATTTTCTATTCTTTCACTTAGTAAATTTTTGTTTTGCAATCAGATTTTCAAAAATGTTTTACAGCCAAAATATTAAGGGTTAAGTGCTAAGTAAGCAACGTTGTTTTGTGCGCAGCCACCTAACTCTTAACCCTTAAGATATTTCAATTAGCTAAATTACATAATGCCACGTTCGCGAAGCTTCTGTTGCCAATTCCAAGCAGAAGTCAAAGCCTCTTCGAGTGTGTGAACTGCCTTCCAACCAAGCACCTTGTTAGCCTTGTCTACGTTACCCCAAACCTTTTCGATATCGCCTTCACGACGGGGAGCAATTTCGTAGTTAAGTTTAACACCTGTGCACTTCTCGAAAGTATTGATGAGTTCCAATACACTCACACCTTTACCAGTACCTACATTGTAGATTTCTACGGGGTCAGTGTTCTTATCCTCAACGATACGAGCCATAGCAGCTACGTGAGCCTTAGCAAGGTCGAGCACATAGATGTAGTCGCGGATGCAAGATCCATCGGGAGTATCGTAGTCATCACCAAATACCTTCAAGCAGGGACGGATGCCCATTGCTGTTTGAGTGAGGTAAGGAATGAGGTTTGCGGGAACACCGTTAGGCATTTCACCGATGATACCAGAGGGGTGTGAACCAATGGGGTTGAAATAGCGCAAGATAATCGCGCTAATTTTAGCACCACTGTGAACGTAGTCCTGAATAATTTCCTCGTTGATTTGCTTTGTGTTACCATAGGGGCTTTCAGCCTTTTTGATAGGAGCTTGCTCAGTAACGGGCAAGTTCTCGGGATCGGGCTGACCATACACTGTGCATGAAGAAGAGAAGATAATACCCTTCACATCATACTTAGGCATGAGCTTAAGCAAGTTGATAAGCGAAACAAGGTTGTTTTCATAATACTTCAAGGGCAACTGTACGCTTTCGCCTACAGCCTTTGAAGCTGCAAAGTGGATAATACCAGTGATTGCGGGATATTTTTTGAAGACGCCTTCCAAAGCTGCCAAATCGCAGCAGTCTACTTCTTCGAAAGCGGGACGAATGCCAGTAATCTTTTCGATACCGTCTACAACGTCTGCTTTTGAGTTAGACAAGTTATCTACGATAACAACATCGTAGCCTGCATTTTGCAACTCTACTGTGGTGTGCGAACCGATAAAACCGGTACCACCAGTAACCAAGATGGTCTTTTTCATGAGACTTAATGATTTGTTTGATGAGTATTCGTTAGTGCAAAAGTATAGATTTTTTATGGTTTATAAAAATATTATAGAAGAAATATTTTCACAAAGCACTATGTCTATGCCTAAAAGCATGCCTCAAAGGCTTTTAAATCTACCCCCTACCCTTTGTCATATTTATGAGGCAAGCAAAAGTAAACTTACAGCATAAAATATGGAGTAATCAAAACGACACGCAGCCCTTCATTTTTGCTATGGCGATCCTTCGGTATGATATCGGGATGTCATCGGATTTTCTACTGTCGCAAAAACGAGGTTTTTATAGTTTCAAAAAAGCGACTTGGGTAAAAGTGACCAAACACCTAAAAAGCGACCTAAGAAGTGACCCTTTTAGAATGTGTAATGTGTTGATAACTAACGCATTAAGTTAGCTCCATAGATAAAAGTCACTCGGTCATTAGTCACTTTTTGTATTTACCCTTCACCCTCACTGTCATCTAAGGGTTCATAATTTGCAACAAATTGGCGAAGTTGCTCTTTCATGCGTTTTACAACAGATTGGGGAGAAAGGATTTTTACACCAGGACCATAACTCATTATGACGGAATAAAACTCGAAATTCTCGACAACATCAATTTGAAAAATACAACTGCCATCTTGAGAGTTACTACTGATAAGTTGTTGCGATCTATGTATGGGTTTGGTTAAGATATATTGACTTTGTTCTCTTGTTGCCCAAATACGAATGGGGATGGGATGAGCGTCAATATTTTTGCTCACCCCAATTAAATCGTCGAAGAAATGCGATGCGTCGAAATGTGGATTTTCGCGATAGGGTTCGTCTATGGGTTCGACGCTGACAATGCGGTCGAGCGCAAAATTATAGAGGAACATATCTGCCGTTTTTGAACAATATAAGAACCAACGGTTGCGAAACTCTTTGAGAAGATAGGGATAAATGTGATACTCCTGTGGCTGGCGTGCAGAAAACGACTGATAAACGATGCGTAGCGTTTGTTTACGCGCAATGTAGTTATAAAGAGGATTGAGCAGTTTTAATCCTTTTAGATTGGGTACGCTATCAAAATGCACAATGGGTTGACGCTGTTTTTGCGTGACAGCAAGTTTGTCTTGCAATCGGCTGACCACATCATTCATTTCAGCAAAGTGGTCGAAGTCCTGTAGTTGGCGCAAAAGGTCGACGGCCTCTTTCATCACCTCGTAGTCGTTTTGTGAAAGGGGCATATCCGTAATACTATAATTGCGATCAGAATAACGATAATATTTGTGGTCGTAGACTTCGATGGGCGCATTATAGCCCAACTTGTCGGAGCGCATCATTTGAATGTCGGCTTGTACGGTTCTAACAGATACACCCTTTGTAATGCCTTCGCAATCGTAGAGGGCATCAGAACAGGCGTTGACAAGATCATCGAGTGTCCAACGACGATAAGGATTGCGCAAGCAATTGTCGATGGTTTTATAACGAATAAGAGCGTTTTTATTGGCAGGCATGGCTAGAGGGATAATGTATAATGTAAAATATAAAATTGCCCTCCTATAGGAAAAAGGGCGAATACGGATTCATGGAAAAAATTCTGGTGAAAAGATTTAATTATGCTTTGTCTATATATAAAAAAAGAATCAGTCGGCCTATAAGCCGGGTTCTGTACTTACGCAATTATATAAAATAATGCGTAGTGCTTGTCATTTATCCGCGCCCGCCGTCGCCGACGTGCTCTATCGTTCTACCCTCCAACGTGTTGTAGCAAAATACAATTATCTCGGACGAGCAGCCCTCTGACGTTGGTATACATGAACTTTCAACTTCTGACGTGTACAGCCCACATGTCACCACATGGCTGGTAAGCTCTTACCTTACCTTCTCACCCTTACCCTAAACACCTAATGGCGTAGGGCGGTTATTTTCTTCTACACTGGTTCACCCTTGCGGACGACTTCCCATTAAGAAGCAGAATGCTCTGTGTTGCCCGGACTTTCCTCCTGCACTGCAATGGGAGGGTTGTGCGTTTTTGGTAAAAAAACAGCACAATCGCCACGAATGCACACGACAAGCCAGCCAACTGATTCTTATGTGAACGCGAAGTTACAACTTTTTCGAGGGATAACGATGTTGTATGACTAAAAAAATGTATTTTTGCTCGTAAAATACACTATCTATGAAGAAATCTTTCCTTTTTAGCCTGTTATTGCTATTGGCAATACAGAGTAGCAACTCGCTTTTTGCACAAAACGAGACGTACACACCGAGTGCCGAAAACTTAAAGGCCCGTGCTGAATTTCAAGATGCCAAATTCGGCATTTTTTTACATTGGGGCATTTACAGCCTTTTTGGTCAAGGCGAATGGTATATGCAAGATGCAGGTATCGATCGTTATGAATATGCAAAGGCTGCAAATGCCTTTTATCCGCACGACTTTGACGCACACAAGTGGGTTAAAGCTTTCAAAGACGCTGGGGCAAAATATATTTGTTTCACAACAAGACACCATGATGGTTTTTCGATGTGGAACACACAACAAAGCGACTACAACATTATGCATACGCCCTATGGCAAGGACATCGTAAAGCAGTTGGCAGACGAATGCCACAAACAGGGCATTGGACTGCACTTGTATTATTCGCACATTGACTGGACACGCGATGACTATCCTATGGGCTTTACGGGTAAAAATACAGGAAAGGACCCTAATAAGGCTAATTGGACTTCGTATTACAACTTTATGAATGCGCAGCTAAAGGAGTTATTGACACAATATGGCAAGGTGGACGGTATTTGGTTTGATGGATATTGGGACCATGGAGCAGATAAAAAACCTTTTAACTGGCAACTACCTGAGCAATATGCAATGATTCACAGTTTGCAGCCTGGTTGCATTATTGGCAACAATCACCATATCACCCCCTACCCTGGCGAAGATATGCAAATGTTTGAACGTGATCTTCCTGGCGAAAACAAGGCAGGTCTTTCAGGACAGAGTGTGAGTCAACTGCCACTTGAAACCTGTGAGACCATGAACGGCATGTGGGGATATAAGGTGAAGGACCAAAACTACAAGTCGTCGAAAGTATTGTTGCGTATGCTTATACGTGCTGCCTCGAAGGGTGCCAATTTGCTAATAAACATTGGGCCTCAGCCTGATGGAAACTTGCCTGAAGCAGCTTTGACAAGGCTGAAAAAAATGGGCGAATGGCTTAATGGTAGCGCCGCTGAGACTATTTATGGCACAAAGGCTGGCGGTGTAAACGTAGGCGAAGGCGTTGTGAGCACACGAAAGGGCGACACGCTGTATTTGCACGTACTGAATGATGCTGCACAGAAGAATATCGCGGTGACTATACCTGCCCAAATGAAAGTAGTAAACGCAAAGTCTTTCTTTACAGGTAAAAACATTTCTTTTAGCTACGATAAGAAAAAGAAAAAGACGGTGTTTATCCTTCCTGATATGGAAGATGGCATGGTCGACTACATTATTAAGCTAAAAGTGAAAGGATAAAACCCAATTTTTTCCTTGAAAGAGGGGAGGCAATTTCCTCCCCCCTATATTAAAAAAGAAGCACCACATGGTCAAGTTTTTATTTAGTATTTTGTTTTTTCTTGTTTCAATATATGGAATGGGACAACCTGGGCGCACCACAAAGATGGCGGCAAACTTGCGTACGCTACGTATGACGATAGATGGTGACGCAAGTCGTTTCCCGGTGTTGAAACTTAATAGCAACGAGAAACTCGAAGTGAGTTTTGACGACTTGACACACGAATATCAACGCTACACTTACAAAATAGAGCATTGTGACGTGGAGGGAAACCCTACGACCGAACTCTTTGAGAGCGACTATGTGCGCACTACAGACGACCAAGTGGTGATAACAAATTACGAACCAAGCGAAAACACCACGGTGCAATATACGCACTACGCATTTAGCATCCCAAACACCAATATGCGTCCGCTGATTTCGGGCAACTACCGATTAACGGTATCGACTGAAAACGAGGAGGATGAAGAAGTGGTGGTGCTGCAAACGTATTTTGCGGTAGTTGACACAAAAGTAGGCATATATCCTTCAGCAACGACCAATACGGAAGTAGATTGGAATGGTACACACCAACAAATAGAATTGAAGGTGGACTGTAGCAACTTGGTGGTGCGTGATGCACAAAGCGAGATTAAAACACTCGTTATGCAGAACCGTCGTTTTGACAACATGGCTAAGGATGTGCCCTTCACTGCACAAAATGGCAATGTGTTGTTGTGGGAACATTCGCGCGGACTGATTTTTGATGCGGGCAATGAGTATCGCAAAATGGAAATTCTCTCTACACGCTACCCTGGTATGCACGGTGAAAGCGTGAGATGGTTCGACCCTTATTATCATTATACACTGCAAACAGACTATCCACGTCGCAACTATCTGTATGACGAAGACCGAAACGGTCAGAGTGTGGTGCGATATGAAGGAGCTGGCGATGCCGATACACAAGCAGACTACGTGATGACGCACTTTGTGCTTGACTCGCCCCAACTACCTGAAGGTAAGGAGGTGTATGTTTCAGGACAATGGACATCCTTGGGGATGGCACCACAATATAAGATGCACTATAATCATGCAGATGCTTGTTATGAAGCGAACATTTTAATGAAGTGCGGATATTACAATTATCTTTATCTGTGTGCCGATAAAAGCAATCCACAAGTTGGAGGCACGATGCCCATTGAAGGCAACTATTTTCAAACGGAAAACGAATATGATATTTTGGTGTATTATCGTCCCACGGGGAGTCGCTATTGGCAATTAGTGGGATGTGTAACCCCAAAATACAAGAAATAAAAAGAAGAATGGCAATGAATATTGTGTTTTTAGATGGTCACACTTTGCACGCTACAGCAGAAAATATAAAGACGCTTGAGGCGTGTGGCAATCTGACGATATACGAACGCACTGACGCCTCACAAATTATTGAACGAAGCTATGAGGCTGAGGCTTTAATAGTAAATAAAACAGTGCTAAATGCTGACACCCTCGCCATGTTGCCTAAGCTAAAATTGGTGTGTGTGGCTGGTACAGGCTACGACAAGGTAGACGTGAAGGCTGCACGCGAACTTGGCATCACGGTGTGTAACTGTGCTAATTATTCTACAAGAGCTGTGGCACAGATGGCACTTTCACTGATTCTTGAAGCTGCCGACCATGTGGGGTACTACACGCAAGAGAACAGAAACGGCACTTGGTGTGCAAGCAAGGACTTTAGTTATGTGAGTCGTACACGCTTAGACCTTGAAGGCAAACGTTTTGCAGTAGTGGGTTTCGGAAATATCGGCAAAACACTAACCGACATGATGCGTCCATTAGGAGTTAAGTTGTTTGCTGTGAGCAGTAAACCCGAAAGTGAGTTGCCACAAGATGTGCATAAAATAGAATTAGAAGAGGCTTTTGCCACTTGCGACATTGTGAGTTTGAACTGTCCGCTGAATGCGGATAATAAAGCTTTTGTGAATGCGAAATTATTGCACAAAGCCAACAAAAACTTGATTTTGGTAAATACTGCACGCGGCGGACTGATTAACGAATATGATGTAGCCACGGCTTTAACGAATGGCAATTTGGGTGCCTATTGCACGGATGTGCTCACACAAGAGCCTCCTCAGCCCGACTGCCCTATTCTATCTGCACCCAACGCATACGTTACACCACATATTGGTTGGATGACAGCACAAACCATCGACCGTATTTGCCAAATTATTTCAGACAATATTAAAGCTTTTGCCAACGGCTCTCCCAAGAGTGTGGTTAACTGAGGGTAAGAATATATGCACTAAATCAGTAAGTAGCAGAAAACATTCTCTACCCCTCTCTAAACAATGCAATCCTCCTTACATCCATGTTTGTACAAATTCTCGATTTCATCGGTACATTAGCATTTGCTATTTCAGGTATTCGTTTGGCATCTGCCAAGCACTTCGACCTTTTTGGTGCCTATGTGGTAGGCCTTACTACTGCCATTGGCGGTGGTACGATGCGCGACCTTATGTTGAGCCAACCACCTTTTTGGATGACCAACCCTTTCTATCTATTGTGTACAGCCTTTGCCCTGATATGGGTAATTATGTTTCGTAAATTCTTGGTTAAACAAGAGAATACTTGGTTCCTTTTCGACACCATTGGTTTGGCACTTTTTGCGGTAACAGGCATCGAAAAAACCCTTGCTGCAGGATTTCCCTTTTGGACAGCCATTATTATGGGTACCATGACAGGTGCTGGAGGTGGTGTTTTTCGTGACGTTTTTATTAACGAAGTTCCTCTTATCTTCCGCAAAGAAATTTATGCTTTGGCATGTGTAATTGGTGGTGTAGCATATTTTGTTTGCTTTAAAATGGGCATGAACAACATTTTTTCTGGTCTTACTTGTGGCGCGTTTGTCATGCTCTCACGCATTTTGGCTGTTCACTACAAATTGCATCTCCCCACCTTGAAAAGCGAAGACTAAAACGCATGAATAAAGGAAATATGATTTACGTACACGTGCCATTTTGTGCAAGTCGTTGCATTTATTGCGACTTTTATTCTACGTTGATGAACGAGGACACAAAAGCGCTGTATGTAGAAAACGTGTGTAAGGAGTTAAAGTACAGAAATACGTACTTGCCCAATACTCAAATACGCACCATCTATTTGGGTGGAGGTACGCCCTCACAACTTCATATTGCACAAATAGCACAAATTTTGCAGTGCATCAAAACGCATTACGAAGTGAATGACGATGCTGAAATTACCCTTGAAGCAAATCCCGACGATGTGACCCTAGACTTTGCCACACAACTTGCACAGTTGGGAGTAAATAGGGTGAGTTTGGGGGTACAAAGTTTCGACGATAAGATTCTAAAAATGCTGAACCGCCGGCATAGTGCACAACAGGCTCAGATGGCTGTAAAACAACTGAATGCTGCAGGCATACACAATGTGAGTATCGACCTTATATATGGGTTGCCACAACAATCACTCAGCAGTTTTGCCAATGATTTAAAAAAGGCTTTTTCTCTGCCTATTAAACATCTGTCTTCCTACGCGCTGAGCATTGAAGCACACACGTTGTTGGCACAAAAGGTGCAAGCAGGAGAATTGGTGGTAGCCGACGAGGAGGTTTGTGTAAAGGAGTATGAGCTGCTCATGACACAAGCAAAACAACATGGTTTTACGCACTACGAAATTTCTAATTTTGCATTGCCTGGCTATGAATCTAAACATAATTCGGGTTATTGGGATGGTACGCCCTATTTAGGTGTAGGACCTGGGGCACATTCTTACGACGGAAAAGACCGCAGATTCAATACACCCAATTTAAAAGCTTATGTAACGAGCAATGGTTGTGCTGCACATCAAATAGAACATCTCTCTGAGTCTGAACGCTTTGACGAACTAATTTTTGTTTCTTTACGTACAAGCAAAGGACTTTCATTAAAAAAGATCCAATCGCTCTACCCCACACAATGGTATGACAACTTGATGTATACGGCTCAAAAATATATCGCAACAGGACAACTTATTCACGAAAACGAAACATTGCGCATCAGCCCACAAAGCATTATGGTGAGTGATGATATTATGAGCGACTTGATGAGAGGGGAGGATAATTGAAAATCCATAATCTTTAGTGATTTTGCTCCCACACGGGAAGACACTACGGCAAAAACATGCGACAATGAATTTAAATGAAGCATATTGTGATGCTACACAATTTAAATTCATTGCCGCATGGCATTATTGAATATAAATTCTTAGTCTTCGTCGTCTACTTCAACGACCTTACGTCTAAATTTTACGCCAACAGCTCTACCTGCATTGCGGAAAATTTCATTTTTGCGATCGATGGTATGTGTACGGAATTTGCCTGAGATACGAGCCAATTTAGTACCATTCTTAGTTAATGCAGCATCATCCGTAATCCATTTCTCAGCACGACGATCTTCATCAAAATCACCTGCAGTAACTTCAGGGTCGTAACGATAGTGCAAGTTACGCATAGTAGCAGTAAACTCACCATCCTTTACCTTAAAAATCAACTGATAATAAAAATGTACGCGGTGGATTTGCCAATTTGTACGCTTAAAGTACATATACTCTTCGATGCTTGCAGCAATAATGCCACTATCGGGAGTGATTTCAGTGATACGTGCTTGCGGTAATTGGTCGGGACCATCAATAAGCTGCGTTTGGATAAAATTTCTGAGAGAATCCATTATGGCAGCCTTCGTCTTGTTCTTCGCATAATACTGCTTATCGAACTGAACCATACCATTCACTGTGGGAACAGCTCCAGCCAGGTAATGTTTATCGCTACCCTCTTTTGCCTTTTGTGCAAAGGCCATGCTTGGCAGCAAGAGCATCAGGAAAAGGATAATTTTCTTCATATCTGATTTGTTAGATTTTTTACGTAGCTTATGCAAAGATAGTGCAAACTGAAGGCAGAAAACCAAGTTTGCTTGAGTTTTATGCTGAGGTGTAGCCTATCTTATGCAAAGATAGTGCAAACCGAACGCAGTGCATCAAGTTTACTTGAATGCACTGCTGAGGTGCAGCCTATCTTATGCAAAGATAGTGCAAATCACTCGCAATACAAAATTTGAGCAAGGACAATTCCCAAAAAGGTAGTTAAGAAGTTTAAAGGAGAAAGTATTCAATAATAATCTATATAGGGTTCAACTCTGTTTTTGTGTCGTTATAATGGATAACCCCGTTAGATAGGGTGTTCAAAATTCATAATTTTGTTCTGCATGATTTTGAGCACCCTACTCATAACAGCGAACCACAAAACGAGTTTGTCATTCACCACCATGAATAATCGATAGTTTGCATTTCTCACAATCTAACGATTATGATTATTAACAACATCCTTCTTCTCTGCTTTCTCTACAAACTTATTGGTCAGCAAGTCAAAGATTAAGGGTTTAAGCATCAATTTAGCATCGGCTTTGTCAGTAATAGTCAAAGCTTCGGTGCTGAGTTCAAAAATAACAAGTGGTTGCTTCTCGTCCAACGTAATTTTTACAGGGAGGAGTTTTAATTCCGACTCTAAAGTTTGAATACGGGCTGCCGACAAATGAGGTTTAGACGTCAAAAAATGGCTAAACGTGGGCATCACTAAATCATGTTTTACGGGATGCCAATCTTGCTTATAAAAGCGCAAGGTAGAACTGGTGCCATTGGCAGTTAATGAGTGTACACACACAATCAGCGTATCGTGTGCAGAGGGCATAATACGCATTTGCCAAGTGCTTGACTCTGTGAGCTTTACGTCAATAAAATAGTCCGATTTTTTTTGAATGCGAGACATTCCACCATACAAATTTTCAGCCTGTGCCTGCATATTATTGTTATAAAGGTCGATCATATCAAGACGAGATGTTTGATCGATAATAGACAATACTTGAGGAGGAATATTGGCAAAGAATTTGTCTACGTAGTGCTGCGCCGAAAGTGGACTCGCAGCAAACAAAAAAAGCAATATGGTGTAAAAAATCGATTTCATGGGCGCAAAGTTAGGAGATAAACACTTAAAAAACAAAGAAAAAGCGAGCAATGTTTTGTGACTTAAATAAAAAATAGTACTTTTGCAGCCGATAAAACAACGACCATTACACTAAGTTGTTACCAAAACAATTTGATAAACCATAAAAGCTATAGCAAAATGAAACAAGGTATTCACCCTGAGAATTATCGTCCCGTAGTATTCAAAGACATGAGCAACGGCGACATGTTCCTTTCACGTTCAACCTGCAAAACAACTGACACAGTTGAATTTGAAGGCGAAACTTATCCCGTAGTGAAGCTCGAAATCTCGAGCACTTCTCACCCCTTCTACACTGGTAAGTCTAAGCTCGTAGACACTGCCGGTCGTGTAGACAAGTTCATGAACCGTTACGGTAAGAGCCGTAAGTAATTCTCCTTACTTTACGCTCTATAGATAGTTCTTATCAAAGGGCAAGGTAACACCCAAGTGGTAAGTGGATATGTCTGCAAAGGCGTATCCACTTTTTTATTTTTATACCCCTACCAAAACCCATAAAGTCTTAAATATGCCATCTGCCGTACAACTTAAATGTCCCCCTATCCCCCACGTGCGTATAGCCCTTATTGGCTTGGGAGACAGAGGCATGAAAACGCTTGAAAGATACGCATATATTAAAGGTGCTGAATTCAAATATATTGTAGACTTGCACCAAGAACGACTTGACAAAGCAAACAAAATGTTACAAGCCCAAGGACGCCCTGTGGCAAAAACTCTGCAAGGAGTTGAGGCTTGGAAGGAGGTTTGTGACTACAAAGATATAGACCTTTTGTATATTTGCACAGAATGGAGTTCGCACACACCTATTGCGGTTCATGCCATGAAATGTGGCAAACACGTGGCAGTTGAGGTGCCTGCAGCAACCACCATTGACGAGTGTTGGCAATTAGTGCGAACGGCTGAAGAGACGCAGCGACACCTCTTTATGACAGAGAATTGCTGCTACGACCTTTTTGCGCTTGAAACCTTGCAAATGCACCAACAGGGCTTATTTGGAAAAATTACGCATTGCGAAGGTGCCTACATCCACCATTTAGGCACAGCATCCGACATGGACGATTGTGGCAAAAAAGATACACACCACAATTGGATGTTGCAATCGTGTGCACAACATGGAGGCAACCCCTACCCCACACATGGCATTGGACCTATTGCACAGTTGCTCGATTTTCACAACTCAGACCGCATGGTTAGTTTAACATCTATAACGAGTAAGGGGGTTGAAAATAAAGAAAGTGGGGCGTGTGTGGGTAAAATCAACAATTCGCTTATTCAAACAGCCAACGGGGTAAGCATTCTGCTGCAACTTGATGTTACAACGCCAAGACCTTATAGCCGCATGCAAACTATCTGTGGAACAAAGGGCTATGCACAAAAATATCCCATAGCTACTGTGCAAACCGAAACAAATAGCGCGGTATGTGGCGAGGATGCAAACCAACTATTAGAAAAATTTGCTACCACACCCGCAGCCTTGTTATGGAAAGAAGGTACTGAATTGGGCGTGAAAAATGCCATGAATTTTGCTATGGACTCACGTTTTATTGCCTGTCTACAACAAGGCTTACCTCTCGACATGGATGTGTATGATGCTGCTGAATGGTCGTGCTTGGCTGAACTGACACAAATCTCAGCAAAAAATGGAGGTATCGCAGTTGAAATTCCAAAGTTCAGACCTTAAATAGGTTCTCAAAAATTATTTCTGCACAACTTTCCTCTCTCACAACTTGCTACAACCGCCTAAAGCGAATGGTTTATAAGCGGTTCTCATAAAATTTGATTCACAAAAAATGACTCCTCTTCTCGACATACAACACCTTACCAAACGCTTTGGCGCACTCGAACTGTTTAACGATATTAGTTTTTCGGTGGCAGATGGGCAAAAGGTGGGACTTATTGCACACAATGGTGCTGGAAAAAGCACACTGCTGAATATTCTTGCTGGAAAAGAAGACTACGACAATGGTGATATTATTACGCGCCGCGATGCCAATATAGCCATTCTTGAACAGACACCCGTATTCGAACCTGGTACAACGGTTATTGATGCATGTTTTCAGCGTGGCGGCGATTTGTCTACTCTTATCAGCAAATATGAACAGTGTTTGGCTACTCCTGGCAACCCCGGACTGAGTGACCTTATTGACGAAATGGAACGCCGTGAGGCTTGGGACTTTGAGTTGAAAGCCAAACAAATTTTGTCGAAGTTGGACATTTCTAACTTTATGCAGCCTGTTGAGGAATTGTCGGGAGGACAACTTAAACGTGTGGCTTTGGCGAATGTATTGATGGCAGACCCCGACCTATTGGTGCTCGACGAACCGACCAACCATTTAGACCTTGAAATGATTGAATGGCTTGAAGGTTACTTGCAACGCACCACTAAAGCCTTGCTCATGGTGACACACGACCGTTACTTCCTTGACAATGTGTGTCAAACCATTTTAGAGTTAGACGATAACGGTTTGTATGCCTATGCAGGAAACTACGAATACTACCTTGACAAACGCGAGCAACGTATTGCCGCACAAAATGCCAATATTGCTAAAGCAAACAACCTTTATCGCAAAGAACTTGACTGGATGCGACGCATGCCTTGCGCACGTGGCACAAAAGCAAGATACCGCAAAGAGGCTTTTGTTGAACTTGAACAACGCGCGAAACGACGCCGAGAAGAACGTGCTGCACGCCTAGAGGTGAAGAGTGGATATATTGGCAGCAAAATCTTTGAAGCCAACTACGTGTGCAAAGCATTCGACGTGCCTAATTCCGAAGGTAAGACCACCCAAAAAGTGATTCTTGACAACTTTTACTACAACTTCTCACGTTACGAAAAAATGGGCATTGTAGGTGGAAACGGCACAGGCAAAAGTACGTTTATTAAACTGCTATTAGGATTAGAAAAACCTGATAGCGGAGAATTCTCTATTGGCGAAACCGTACGTTTTGGCTATTTCTCGCAAGAGGGAATGGAATTTAATGAACAAGACAAGGTGATTGACGCTGTTAGGAAGTTTGCTGAAACCATTGACTTAGGAGGTGGACGCCACCTCACAGCCATGCAATTCCTTACACACTTCTTGTTTCCCCCTGCCCGACAACAAGACTACATATATAAGCTCTCGGGCGGTGAACGCAGACGTTTGCAACTCTGCACCGTGTTGATGAAGAATCCAAACTTCTTGGTGCTCGACGAACCGACCAACGACTTAGACATTGCCACCTTGCAGGTGCTTGAAGAATATTTGCAAGACTTTAGAGGCTGTGTAATTGTGGTTAGCCACGACAGATATTTCATGGATAAAGTGGTAGACCATTTATTGGTATTTAATGGCGAAGGAAAGATTGATGACTTCCCTGGCAACTATTCTGAATATCGCGAATGGAAGTCTTTACAAGAGCACGAAGCACAAACCGAAAAAGCTGCAAACAAGTCTGCCACACAAACCAAACAAAACACTTGGGGTGGCGAAAAGAAACGCAAACTCACGTTTAAAGAAAAACAAGAGCTGCAACAACTTGAAAAAGACATTGAAGCACTCGAGAAAGAAAAACAAGAACTCGAAGCTGCACTCTGCTCGGGCAATCTCTCTGTAGACGAATTAACTGAAAAGAGTAAACGCTTGCCCGTATTGTCGGACGATTTAGACGAGAAATCAATGCGTTGGCTCGAACTAAGCGAAATTGAGGGATAAGGTGTTCTGAGTGGGGATTTTAGAATGCACTCAACTAACATATGCTTTACCCCTAAAAATAAAAAAACAACATGAAACCATTAGCAGAGCGTTTAAGACCTTCTACGCTCGACGATTACATAGGTCAGAAACATTTAGTGGGTAGTGGAGCCGTGTTGCGAAGAATGATTGACTCGGGACACATCTCTTCCTTCATTCTTTGGGGACCTCCGGGAGTGGGAAAAACCACTTTGGCAAAAATCATTGCAAACCAATTAGACACACCATTCTACACTCTTTCGGCTGTTAACAGTGGGGTGAAAGAGGTGCGCGAGGTTATTGACAAAGCCACAAAAGGTAGATTTTTCAACGAACAGAGTCCTATTCTCTTTATTGACGAAATTCACCGTTTTTCTAAATCGCAACAAGACTCTCTGCTTGCTGCTGTCGAAACGGGGGCTATCACTCTGATTGGTGCAACTACCGAAAATCCCTCGTTCGAGGTTATTCGTCCACTCCTTTCACGTTGTCAAGTTTATGTCCTGAAAAGCCTTGAAAAAAAGGACTTAGAAGAACTCTTAGAGCGAGCATTGACCAAAGACATTGTGCTTAAAGAGATGCACATCGAAGTGAAAGAGACTGAAGCTTTATTCAGATTTAGTGGAGGCGATGCACGCAAACTATTAGGCATTCTCGATTTGATAACCTCTGCTGCAACCACGAACTCGTTGGTGATTGACAATGCTACCATTACAGAGCGTTTGCAGCAAAACCCATTGGCGTATGATAAAGAGGGAGAAATGCACTACGACATCATTTCTGCCTTTATCAAGAGCATTCGTGGCAGCGACCCCGACGCAGCACTTTATTGGTTAGCACGTATGATAGAAGGAGGCGAAGACCCCAAATTCATAGCCCGACGCTTGGTTATTTCGGCTGCGGAGGATATTGGACTTGCCAACCCGAATGCCTTGCTTTTAGCCAATGCTGCATTCGATGCTGTGGCTAAAATTGGTTGGCCCGAAGGTAGAATACCCTTGGCTGAAGCCACGGTATATTTAGCTACAAGTGCTAAAAGTAATTCAGCATATAACGGCATTAATCAAGCTATTCAACTTGTAAAACAAACAGGGAATCTACCTGTTCCACTTCCCATTCGTAATGCACCTACACAACTAATGGCTGAGTTGGGCTATCACGATGGATATCTATATCCACACGATTACCCTAGCAATTTCACGCCCCAACAATACATGCCCGACGAACTCAAACAAGAAGTGCTTTGGCATCCGTGTAACAATCCACACGAAAACCTTAGCAAAGATCGCATGAATGCGTTTTGGAAAGATAAACAACGGTAACCCCGTAAACAACCCACTTAATAGCTTCAATAAGCCATATATCCCGACTCACAATTTACAATTCACAATAAAGCGGATTAAGGCAACAAGAAGCTAAAATTTAAGTACATAGAGAAAATGACAAATGACAGCATAACTCATTGATTATCAAGAGAAACGCTGTCATTTTGTCATTTGAAATATTTATTAATTTGCAGTTAACAAACCTTTAACTACAAATTCTACTGTTCAGAAGGGCTAATCGCGCTATTCTTCTTGCATATTGCATGCAATACAATTTTTACTTTTTGCCCACAGTCTGTCTTACTCCTTAAATCGTAATTTTTTGTCTCGGTCATCTTCCGAAATAGAACCTTTCATGATATGCAAACTATTGTGATACATAAAAATAAAATTTTCCCCAATAAATACTGGGAGAGTGAGGCATTTTAACGATGCAAAACGCCTCCAAAATCACAAAAAATTTGCTTATTACTTTTTCCCGTTATAATTTTGTATTCGCAAGCATGCTTCAACACCCCATTTTCGGTGAATGAAAATTCCGATGACATTCCGATATCATCCCGAAGGAACACCGAAACAAAAACAAGCCAAAAAATGACAACCTAAAAAGTACACTTTTATGACAAAAATACACGCATCCATGTCATCAAGGACATCACATGTAAAATCCCCCTATTTTTTAGAGGGATTACACTTAAAAGTGGTTCGCACCACACAAAAAGAGGAGGTAAAAACTTATTTTACGCCTCTTTTGTTGAGTTCTTCAGCATAGTCATGCGCATTCTTTAGATGCTCCTCGTAAGTAACAGCAAAACTGTGTGTACCCGAAAAATCAGCCTTTGCACACATGTACAGATAATCGTGGTGTGTATAGTTCAACACAGCCTCAATAGCATCGAGAGAGGGGATGCAAATAGGACCAGGAGGAAGACCTGCATTGCGATAGGTGTTATAAGGACTGTCTACACTAAGATGGTTCTTCATGATGCGACGCAACGTAAAATTCTGCAAAGCAAACTTTACTGTAGGGTCTGCCTGTAAACGCATGTTTTTATGCAGACGATTGATGTACATTCCCGCAATCATAGGACGCTCATCAGGATTCGTAGATTCTTGTTCTACAATCGATGCCAAAGTATATGCCTCATTGGGGGTTAAACCTGCCTCTTTTGCCTTGCGAATGCGCGTATTTGTCCAATACTCCTTTTGCTCTTTCTGCATACGATCAAGCAACTTTTCAGGGGTAATATTCCAATACACCTCATACGTATTCGGAATAAACAAGCAAGCTAAGGTGGTGGTGTCTACACCATATTCGCGAAGTAGATGTGCATCATGGAATACACGATTCAACGTGAGCGAGTCATACTGCAACTGCTTTGAGAGACGTCCTGCCAAGTCTGACAAGGTGTGAACCACTGGAATCACCAATTTCACCGTGGCTTGACGTCCTCCACGCAAATTACGCGCCAAGCTTAGTGTGCTAACACCTTCGCCTGTAGCATAACGACCTGTGTGTATGTGGCCACTGTAGTTAAGCAACGTACAAACGAGTTTCAAACCAACCATTTGCCTTGGTTTTGCCACTTTTTCGAGCTTTACATACACAGAGTCAATATTATCGTCCTTGTCTATTTTAACAAACGAGGCTTTGCTCGATGAACTAAAGCTGCTCAGAAAGAGCCAATAAAACAACACCACAAACACGACACCTATGCCGCACGAGATGTAAAGACGTTTTTTCTTTTGAGTTGTCATAATGCAAATTACTAAAAATCAGTAACCACGAACAGACCTTTCAAGACCCTTTTCGCAGTAAAATTATTGCAAAAGTACTCTTTTTTGTTCTATTTGTGCAAATTGAACAAAAATAATTCACTTTCAATGCCATTTCAAGATAGTTTTTTACTACTTTTGCACAAAAGTTTATATAATGTGCCGAGTATAAGGGGCGCGCTTAAAAATCTGATACCAGTTTTGCTGATAATCTGATGCACTATTTTGCCCTTATTACTATGGCCGCCTAAAATACGATAAATGGAAACATACACCGACTTCGTTAGTTTGATAGCAAAAAGTTTGCAGAAGAATTGGGATTTAGATGCATTGACCGACTATCAAGGTGTGACGTTGCAATATAAAGACGTAGCACGTAAAATAGAAAAGCTACACATTCTGTTTGAAAACGCAGGAGTAGCTAAGGGAGATAAAATTGCATTGTGCGGACGTAACAGTGCAAATTGGGCTACCGCATTCTTAGCCACGCTTACTTATGGAGCAGTAGCTGTGCCTATCTTGCACGAATTTAAAGCACAACAGGTGCACGACATTGTTAACCACTCTGAAGCTAAAATTCTTTTTGCAGGAGACATGGTTTGGCCTGAGCTTAATGCTGACGGAATGCCCCACTTAGAGGGAGTTATCAATATTCCTGACTACTCACTCTTGTTGTCGCGCACGGATTTGCTGACCGAGGCTCGCGAACGTCTTAATGAACTTTTTGGACGTAAATTCCCCAAATACTTCCGCAAAGAACACATTAGCTATGCACATACTGCTGAAGACGGAAATGCCTTGGCACTGATTAACTACACCAGCGGAACAACCTCTAACTCTAAAGGTGTTATGGTACCCTTTAGAGCTTTATGGTCGAACTATCAGTTTGCGATGGACGTGATTGGTAAAAAGCACGTGAAGCGCGGCGATCATGTTATTTCTATGTTGCCTTTGGCACACATGTATGGCATGTCATTTGAGTTTATCTTTGAATTCTTACATGGCTGTCACGTGTTCTATCTTACACGCATTCCTTCACCCAAAATTGTACTGAAAGCCTTCTCTGAAATTAAGCCCATTATCATTATTTCAGTACCCTTGATTATCGAGAAAATCATCAAAAAGAATGTGTTGCCTAAGTTGCAAACACCCAGCATGAAGGTGTTGCTCAAACTTCCTTACATCAGCGGTCGTATTCTCGATAAAATCCGCGAACACTTGGTAGAAGCATTTGGTGGCAATTTCTATGAAATCATCATTGGCGGTGCAGCATTTAATAGCGAGGTTGAGGATTTGTTGAACAAAATTCACTTCCCCTATACAGTGGGTTATGGCGCTACAGAATGTGCGCCGATTATCACTTACGAAGATTGGCAACACTTCCGCAAAGGTTCAAGTGGTAAAGCAGCTCCACGCATGGAGGTTAAAATTGACAGTCCCGACCCTCAAAACGTGGTAGGCGAAATCCTTACACGTGGCGAGAACGTGATGTTGGGCTACTTCAAAAACGATGAAGCTACCAAGACTACACTCGTAGATGGTTGGTACCATACTGGCGACTTAGGTGTAATGGACGAAGAGGGCAACCTCTATATTCGCGGTAGAAGCAAGAATATGTTGCTCGGTGCTTCGGGTCAGAACATCTATCCTGAAGAAATTGAGGATAAGCTTAACACACTGCCTTATGTAAACGAAAGCATTGTGGTGCAACGCGACGAAAAACTCTATGCCTTGATTTATCCTGACTACGAAGAAGCTGAACGCGACGGACTCGATGAAAACGGATTGCGCATGGCTATGGAACAAAACCGTAAGGATTTGAACGTAATGGTAGCTGCATACGAACGTATTTCGGGGGTTGAACTCTATAAAACTGAGTTCGAAAAGACACCAAAACGCAGTATTAAACGCTTCATGTATAAATAAACACAATTTTCGCAAGTTACCTAAATACCTTTGATGGGGTATAACACCTCCCCTTTTTAAGACATTTGGGCTACTTGCGAAAACTTGTATAAACAAAAAAGTATGATTGCTTTTTTCAATAAGAACAAGTCTGACAACAACGAACCTATAAACGGCACTGCCACAGATAACGCTGTGACTACACCCGAAACAGGTCGTTCGCAAACAGAGGCTCCACAGCAACAACAGTCTATGGTGCTGCGCTCTGAAGGACTTATTAAGAAATATGGCAAACGCACTGTGGTAAACGGTGTGTCGTTCGATGTGAAGCAAGGCGAAATTGTGGGATTGCTTGGACCTAATGGTGCAGGAAAAACCACTTCATTTTACATGACTACCGGACTTGTGGTTCCTAACGGAGGACGCATTTTCTTAGACAATCAAGAAATTACAAAAGACCCTGTATATAAGCGTGCACAAAAGGGCATTGGTTATTTGGCACAGGAAGCTTCGGTGTTTCGTAAAATGAGTGTGGAAGACAATATTGCCTCTGTACTCGAAATGACAGGACGTTCTAAAGAATATCGCCGCGAAAAATTAGAAAGTCTTATTGCAGAATTTCGCTTACAAAAGGTTCGTAAAAACTTGGGAGACCAACTCTCGGGTGGTGAACGACGTCGTACTGAAATTGCCCGATGCTTAGCGATTGACCCTAAATTCATCATGCTCGACGAACCTTTTGCAGGTGTCGACCCTATTGCCGTTGAAGATATTCAATACATTGTGTGGAAACTTAAAGACCGCAACATCGGTATTTTGATTACCGACCACAATGTGGAAGAAACACTTTGTATTACTGACCGTGCTTACCTACTCTTCGAAGGTCGCATCCTTTTCCAAGGTACTCCCGAAGAATTGGCAGAGAACCAAGTAGTGCGCGACAAATATCTTACGAACAGCTTTAAACTGCGCAAAAAAGACTTTACTATTGAAAGAAAATAAAGCCCCAATTTAAGTATTACAAACTCATGCGATAAGTTATTCCGTACCAACAAAACGTAGAATGGAATAGACAATTCAAATATGCAATAGTTTGTAATACTTATGCTTATAATTCAATAGTTTGTAATACCTGATACACAGCAGTTTATAACACCTAAAACTTAATAGTTTGTAATACTTAGAACTTAATACTTAAACATGTTTCTTCCCCTTCTACTATCCCTTACCTCTATCGCTCCTACCGACACGATTGTCGTGAATACAGCGAAGATGGAAGGTCCCTACCCTATTCATACTCCCTATCAGACTGACTCGCTCAACATGAAGGGTTCTGCCTTCGACCTCAATGAGATACTCGACCGTAATAAGGCTTTGATTCAACGCGATGTCGATGCAAACGCCATTACCATAAAGCATGGCGAGAAACTGCTTGTTGCAGCTCCCGATAGTCTTCCTGCCATGCGTTTGCTACACTTTAATGTACAAGCATCACGCTACACCAAAACACGTGTCGAAGTGAAAGGTTTGAGTACATATAAAATGTATGTCAACGGTAATCTTTGCAGCAATAAGCAATTAAACTTGGTGCCTGGTCGTACCGAAATTACGTTGCAAGTGCTCACACAAAAAAACAATAAGGACTCGTTCGACGTAAAAGTTATTGGCGAAAACTTAGGCGATTTACAAGTAAACGCTACAGGGAAACGTCCCTTTACCATCGGTCAACAAACATGGGGCGACCACTACCGCAGTGTAGCACTTTCTCCCTCAGGAAAATATTTGGTTACAGTGAGCTACTACACACGTAAAGATGGCTCAAACCAATACACTACCATCTTGACTGAGATGAATAGCGGACGCGAATTGCTACACCGCAACGAATATGTAAACTTGCGTTGGCTACGTGGTAACCGCGATGTTCTTTATTATACACGTCCAAGCGGAAAGGGAAAAGAATTAGTAACCTTTACACCCGAAAACGGACAAGAACGTGTGTTGGCAACCAACATTCCTGATGGAAACTTTAGCATCTCTCCCAAAAAGGACTACTTGATTCTCGACAGAACCGAAGAAGGTGCTCCCTCAAAGAATGGTTTGAAATTCATTGAGCAACCCGATGATCGTCAACCAGGTTGGAGAAATCGAAATAGTCTTTGGCGCTACGACCTTAAAACAGGAATTTGCCAACGCCTTACATTTGGTTCTGCTAGTGTAGGATTAGCCGATATTTCAATGGACGGACGCCAATTACTCTTGCAATATGGTCGTACAGATGTAAGCAAACTCCCCATTGGTCGCACCACTTTTGTGCGCATGGATGCATACACAGGTAAAATAGATACCCTACTTGCCGATACTACCTTTATCAATGGAGCACGCTTCTCGCCCGACGCCAAGCAACTCCTTATTTCGGCTACCCCTGCTTCGTTTGCAGGTATTGGCAGCGAGGTAAAGCCCGGACAAATTCCTCAAGGCTTTGACAATCGCTTATATCTTTACGACATCAACACACATACCACACGTCCTGCGCTCCCCCATTTCAATCCATCTGTAGCTAACTACGAATGGTCGTGGGGTAATGGTATGATATACTTTACTGCCGATGACCGCATGGGACATGGGTTGTTCCTACTCAATCCCCAAACCTTACAAGTAACAAGCTATAAATTGCCCACTACCTGTGTGCAAGATTTTAGCGTAGCTACTGCTTCTAAGTCTGCACCTCGTGCTGTATTCTTTGGACAAAGTCCGCAGCGTGCTCGCGATATGTACACCTGTGTACTTAACAAAGAAAAGCCCGCCACAAAACACATTGGTACAATCAACTTTGACGAACTCTATAAGGACGTAGCTATTGCCCCAAGCACAAGTTGGCAATTTAAGGCAACACGTGGCGACTCTATCGACGGATTCTATTTATTGCCTCCTAACTTTGATAAGAGCAAAAAATATCCCATGATTGTTTATTATTATGGTGGTTGCTCACCATCAAGCAATATGTTAGAGTCATGGTATCCGTTCCAAACCTTTGCAGCACAAGGCTATGTGGTTTACGTGCTTAATCCGAGTGGAACTACAGCCTATGGACAAGAGTTTGCAGCACGCCATGTCAACACTTGGGGACATGAATCGGGCGACGATATTATTCAAGGTGTAAAAGAATTCTGCAAGGCTCACGACTTTGTAGACAGCAAGCACATTGGTTGCATTGGTGCCTCGTATGGTGGCTTCATGACAGAGTATTTGCAAACACGCACAGACATCTTTGCTGCAGCCATATCACATGCAGGCATTAGCAATATCGCCAGTTATTGGGGTGGTGGTTACTGGGGCTACTCTTATGGTGAAACTGCGCAATACGGAAGCTTCCCCTGGAACAATCCCGACCTTTACGTAAAGCAGTCTCCACTTTTTAATGCCGACAAAATTCATACCCCATTACTCTTGTTACACGGCACCGTCGACACAAACGTGCCCACAAACGAGAGCCAACAACTTTATAACGCATTGAAAATTTTAGGTCGTGACGTGGCATATGTACAAGTAGAAGGCGAAAACCACGTAGTTGTAGACTACCACAAACGTTTGGCATGGCTCAACGTAATTTACGCATGGTTTGCCAAATATTTGCAAAACGACGCTACTTGGTGGAATGAATTAAGCAAATAAAATTCATAAACTCCGATACAATTTTATACATCAATAATAATGCTTGTTGCAAGAGTTCACCTCATTAAGGTAAATTCTTACAACAAGCATTTTAATTACCAACGCCTTCCGCACGAAAACCATTAAACACTTATTAGGGTTGGGCTTACTCAAAACTTGCCCCATTAAATTAATTCTCATGCCGAGCGTACACGAAAAAAGGCACTCCTCAAAAGAGGAATGCCTTATTTTGTATTGTTAGCGTAAAGCCGTTCCTATTAAGCTTCTTCAGCAACAACCTCGAAAGGAATTTCAACAGAAACTTCCTTGTGGAGGTGAACTGTAGCTACGTAAGAACCAATTTCCTTTACATCCTTCACAGTGATGATCTTACGATCGATGTCGAGACCCTGCTTACCGAGAGCTTCAGCAATGTGGAGAGCGTTGACCGAACCGTAGATAGCACCTGTAGCGCTAACCTTAGTTGCGATCTTGATAGGTTCAATAGCAGAGAGTTTCTGAGCAAGAGCTTCAGCATCAGCCTTAATCTTAGCCAACTTGTGAGCACGCTGCTTCAAGTTTTCAGCCAAAACCTTCTTTGCTGATTCAGATGCGATAATAGCCTTGCCAGTAGGAATAAGGTAGTTACGGCCGTAGCCATCCTTTACAGTTACGATATCGTCCTTATAACCCAGACCAATAACGTTTTCTTTCAAAATGATTTCCATATCTTATTACCTCCTCTGTTATTATTTCATCAAATCGGTTACGAAAGGAAGGAGAGCCAAGTGGCGTGCACGCTTAACAGCCTGAGCCACACGACGCTGATACTTCAAAGAAGTACCGGTGATGCGACGGGGAAGAATCTTACCCTGCTCGTTCAAGAACTTCTTCAAGAATTCAGGATCCTTGTAGTCGATGTACTTGATACCGCTCTTCTTAAAACGGCAATACTTTTTCTTCTTGACGTCCACTGTGGGGGGAGTCAAATAACGGATTTCTGATTGTGCTTGTGCCATTGTGTTAGTCCTCCTTCTTGTTAAACTTGTTACGACGCTTTGCAGCATATTCTGCAGCAAACTTTTCGTTCTTCACTGTGAGATAGCGAATAACGCGCTCGTCACGACGATAAGCTACTTCGAGCTTGGCAACTACCTCGGGGGCAGCAGTAAACTCGATGAACTCGTAGAAGCCGGTAGACTTTTTCTGAATGGGATAAGCCATAGTCTTGAGGCCCCACTCCTCTTCATTGATAATCTCAGCACCTGCGGCAGTGAGAATACCCTTGAACTTTTCGACCGTTTCCTTCATCTGTTGGTCAGACAAAACGGGAGTCATAATGAAAACGGTCTCGTACTGATTCATCATAATAGTTGAATGAATTAATAGGGATTGTTAATTGCAAAATTGCGAGTGCAAAATTAGACATTTCTATTGAAACAGACAAACTTATTCCCTATTTTTTCGTTCTTATCGTCGTTTTTCTACAAAAAAAGAACTATTATTTCCACAAAAAAGGCCCGAAATAGCATTTTTACATCCTCACAAACACGACGATTACAAAATTTTGTGTAATATTGCATCACATTTATAAACCTAACATTCTTATTTTTTATGGATAATATTATAATTGGCTACGATGTAAAGAAATTCAACACGCCAACCAAGCGCTACTGTCAAACGCTTGATTTAAAAAACGATCCAGAACTCATTGCCGCATACCGCAAATTACATTCTAAAGAAGGTATTTGGCAAGAAATTTTACAAGGAATAAAACAAGCAGGAGTTCTTGAAATGGAAATCTACTTATTAGAAACTCGCTTGTTTATGATTGTGGAATTGCCTGCCGAAGCAAATTGGAACGACGTTATGAATCGCATGGCAAGCTACCCACGACAAGCTGAATGGGAAGCATTAACCGCAAAATATCAAAAGGCAAATGCCGAGGCGACCTCTGACGAGAAATGGAAACTCATGGAACGCATTTTCCATTTGTACGAATAACACATAATATAATACCTCGACCTGTTGGCGGAATTAATTTAGTGCATACTTAATTCTGCCAATGGGCTTGTCGTTAATGAAGTTTACGTATTGCAGAATGGTAAGTGCACTAATTTTGCCAATGATCCTGGCAAACAAACCATTCGTTATTTTCGCATAGTTCCTGATGACCAAGAACTGGTCTGTAAGTTGTGAGAATATTGTCTCAATCCTCTTTCTTGCCTTTGCAAACGGAATGAATGTCGGTTTCCAATCCTTTTGGTTGAGCCGATACGGACACTCCAGTCTTATGTGTGCGGTTTCGAACAAGTCAAGCTGTACGTCAGCTCCAATATACCCTTTGTCACCATAGATGCTACAGTCGTGATAAGTATGTTTTACATCCTTCATATAATGGAGGTCCGCCACACTTGCCTTTGACAGATCATAGGAATGGATAACTCCACTTAACCCACAGAGAGCGTGTAACTTATAACCAAAATAATACGTGTTCTGCGAAGCACAGAAGCCGAAGTCGGGAGCTTGCGAGAAATTGCCGGTACGTCCCATCTTGCAACGTTTTCCTCTTGCAACCCTACAGACCTCTATC
>UQQN01000007.1 GCA_900543155.1 uncultured Prevotella sp. | reverse complement strand
ATTTATTTGACATAAAATGGCGTGGAAAAATTTGGCGGATTTTGAACACCCTACCATTAGAAACACAAAGATCGTGCCCCCATAAAAAAGCCGAGAAAAGTTAGAAGTAATATTCTTAAAACATAAAAAGTTTCGGATTTCAGCACAATGCATCCATCCGAAACTTCTCATATAATATCACAACATTTCATTCTGTTGTTGGCACACATTTTTTATTTTAATTCAAACACATGACTAGTACCCTCTTCTTGGTCGAAAATAGAGAGTCCCACCTTCATTAGATAGTCACCACTAAAAGCCTTGCCATTGAAGCTAAAGGCTGACTGTGTGCCTGGCATCAAGTTTATTTCCTCCACTTTATAGGTGCGATCAGGATTGAGTCCTTCAAAACGAACATTCTGTAAGGGTTCTTTATAACGCGGATGCAAGTTATAAGCAAAAACTACCGCGTGCGATTTATCCTTCGACACATAATTAAGTGCACAATGGTCTGTTTCGTAAGGCGAAACCAAACGATACTGATCGCCATCGAGAATCACAGGTTTCAGACGTGTCCAATTTTTAACGGCTTCTTGCAAGAACTGATAGTCTGCCGTACCCTTGATGGGTTTTAAGTCGATATCGAAGCCCAATTTACATGAACTGCATACATCTGTGCGGAACTTCACACTGGTGCGTTTGTTCCAATTTGTAACATGCGAGCCCATTGCTTTAGCTGGGAAGAACTTCGACAGACTCCACTGAATGTAAAGACGCTCGTAAGGGTCTGTATCATCCGAGCACCAAAACTCGGTGAAATACTTCAACGCCTCGTAGTCCATACGTCCACCACCACCCGAGCAAAGCATCATGGGCAAATTAGGATATTTGGCTTTAATGCGACTCATCACGTTGTAAATGCCACGTACATGGTCTATGTAGAGCTTGCCCTGATTATTTTTAAGATAGGGTGAGTAGATGTTTGTGATGGGGCTATTGCAGTCCCACTTAAAATATGCCACCTCAGGATTTTCGGTCATAATGCGGTCTACCACGCCAAACACATAGTCCTGCACCTTTGGATTTGACAAGTCCAAAACCAATTGGTTACGATAGTAATATGTTTCGCGATTGTTCTGCTTTATCACCCAATCGGGATGCTTCTCAAAGAGTTCGCTCTTGGGGTTAACCATCTCTGGTTCTACCCAAATGCCAAACTTTACGCCTGCAGCCTTCGCATCGCGCACCAGACCAGGAATGCCATCGGGCAATTTAGTGTGAGTTACATCCCAATCGCCCAAACCTGCATGATCGTCCTTGCGAGGATATTTGTTGGCGAACCATCCATCGTCCAACAAGAACATGTCTACGCCTAAGTCTTTGGCATCCTTCATCAACTCAGCCAAACTTTTTTGGTTAAAGTCGAATCCCGTGTTTTCCCAATTATTAAGCAAGGTCATACGGTCGCCCTCGCCCATATTTATTTGGTAACGACGTGCCCAATCGTGCAAATTGCGGCTTGCCTGACTTGTGCCACTTGTGCTTGTGGTAAAAATAAACTCGGGTGTGGTAAATGTTTCGCCTGCCTTGAGTTTATAATCAGAAGCATAAGGATTGATGGCTGGTATCACACGCAAACCACCTACATTGTCCACCTCAAAGGTAAAACGGAAGTTGCCTGTCCAACCAATGGTTCCGAGCACCACATTTCCTTCATGTTCTTTAGCGGGCTCGTTAAGTCCGAGTTCAAAAAATGGTTCAGTGTGCATGGCTGCACGCGAGCCAAGTTTGGTGTCAATAATTTTCTTTCCAGCAGTTAACTGCACGGTTTCGGGTTGTCCCTCCTTAGCCCAATCGCTGTGATAAGAGGTAAGGAAATATTTAGGCGCATTAAAATAGAGCATCGTACTGCTGTAGCGCCACAAAGTTACAGGACTCTTTTCTTTGTGAGAAATTTCAGTCCATGTTTTAATTACATTTTCCTTTGCATAGGCTGCGTAGTGCAGTTTTACAGTCACAGGATATTTATCATCCTGTAATGTAACGATGGTTTCAGTACCCCCATTGATGGTTTTTGTTTCGCTGCCTTTATAATAAAGGTAGGTAGTCATGTTGCCATCGGCATGCGTAATTGCCACAGCAGGCTCAAAGTAGTCCTCGTTGCCCGAACCAGCATACACCTCGTGTCCGCGTGTGGTTACTGCACCATCTGAAGCTGCATAAGTATTCCACGAAATTTGATCGTAGTCGGCAGCATTTTTAAGTTTATCTCCCAAATAGGTTTGATAAAGTCTGCCTTTGGGCGATACTTTTAGCACAAGATCGGTTTTATCCGTACTTACACGAATGGTTTGTGCGTTGACCGTTGCCGAAGCAAGGGTTAATGCCATCATGGCAAGTGTGGGTTTGATTATATTGCGAATCATAATTCTTTGATTTTAAAATGTTTGCAATTAAGGGGTTAAAACTTGAAGTTGGCGCTAAATTCCACGGTGAATGGGCGCATATAGCTACCACTCATATATTTTCCGGCATACTTTCCAGCGTCAGCTTTGCTGATAAGTTCCGAACCACTGATGGTACCTTTGGCACCCTTTTGATTGAGGAAATTAACAACACTTGCACCAAGCGAGAGCTTTTTGTTTACATTCCAGTTAATACCTCCAAAGGTTTCCCAATGTCCATTAAAATAGAGAGCCTCTTGCAAGTTTGCATAAGTTTTGCCAAAGTAACGGAATGAGAGCCATACATTCAAATCCTTTGTAATGTTGTATTTGGGGTCGAGTTCAACAAGAATTTGCGGAATTTCTTTTACTATCATATTGTTCGCATTCACCGACATCTGTTGTCCATCGCTAAAGGTTACGCTGGCATTGTAATTCTTGTATACAGGCTTTTGATAAGTGAACAATGCGTGCAGTGAGAAATTCTTGAAGGGTTTGATTTCAGCTGTTGTTGTCCAACCCAAAGTTTGAATGTTGTAGATGAGCAACACCGTTTTACCCTCGCTTGTACCTGGCTTTGTCAAATTTTGCTGATCAATGTTATTTGACTTGGCTATGTAAGTAACCATTGACGAGAGGTCGAGCCAGTTATTTTTGTAGTAAATACCACCACGCACCAATGGAATTGTCACACGCTTATATTGTTCGGCTGTAGGACCTGTTCCTGCGTAGTCGCTAATGCGCGGATAACGCGTAGCAATGGTACCATCTGCCATAACGCCCAATCCACCTACAATGTCGTAAGTGAGTTGTGCCGTTGCAGCGTAATTAAGTTTGTTCTTAGTTACGTTGGCAGGCTGAATGCTATGCTCTGTAGCGACAATATTGCCGTTTTCATCGCGATTATATGTGTTAAAGTCACCAATATGGAAACCTGAAAAACGCGATTGAGCTATTTGGTCTGCCGACATACGATAATACTCCAAGCGTCCACCATAGTAGAGATTGAGTTTATCACTGATTTTCCAATTATCGGTTAGATAAAGCGCCAATTTATTTTCAGAACCTTTGGTGTATTCAGGACTTAACTCGTTGAAACCAAAGAATTGTGTACGCTTTGCTGTTTGTGTAGGGTCGGCAGGATCGGTCGCCATGCTATAAAGCACTTGCGGATAAGGTGAAACAGTACCCGTCCATTGTAAAGACGATGAATGATAATTAAGGTGATAGTACCATTCATTCAATCCTAAGCGCACTGCATGACGTCCCATTTGCTTGCTCAATTCGGTGGTAAACATTGCACTGCTTACCTTACCAAAGTGTAACCAAGTGCGACGTCCTTCAATAAGTCCTTCGTACGGATTTTGTCCGTTTTCATCGAGGGTATAGCCATCTGCAGCCGTAACTTCGCGAATGGTGCTTCCGCCAAAATCAACATAATTTGCTACAGGCACGTTCATGTACTTTGCATCAAACTTCCATTGCAGTCCATTGTCCCAACGATAGTTAGCAAGAAAAGCGACCTCATGCGAACGGTTCTCGCTTCCTTTATTAAAATTCCACGTTTTCTGCTCACCCGTCATAATATCTCTATAAGAGTACGCGCCATTGTAGGGCACGTAAGAGTTGAGTCCTGGGTCGAAGCCGTTCACTTTCTTAATGGAACCATCACCCACATAGATAAACGGAGCTGCATTGGCAAAATTGCCAGGGTTCTTGCTATTAGCATGCTTATATTGCACCGAAACATACCCCTTACCATCATTGAGAATGCGTGTCAACCCCGCATGATATATTTGCGTACGATCGGCATAATCAGTAAACTGTAATTTAAAACTACCCGGGTCGAAGTTTTGGTAGGTTCCGGCATTATAGAGCCAATTTTTGCCTATTCCACCGTTAAAATTCAGGTCAAAGTTTTGCATACCAAAATGGTTTACACGATAATTAAGCTTGCCATGAAAGCCCTGTTGACCTAAATCAGTAAAGCCCGTCACGGAGTAAGCAATATTACCCGTTGTGATGGCAGACTCTGATGGAGAGAGTAATCCCGTTTGACCTAAACTAGCATCGTTACGCCAATGAGCAGAGAGTTTATGTACCGACGATGAATAAACAGCAGGCAAACCATTCTCGTAGACATTAACGTCCTCGCTAGGCAAGCCTATTTGTATTTCACGTGGTTTGTTAGCGTCTGCAGCATTGAGCATTACGTTGCGCTCTTCGCCTTGTTTACCACCACCATTGTCGGTAGAGGCATTACTTTGTGCGTGTGCCTGCATGCTTGCAGTAAGCAATAGGCACGAGGTTAGTGCTTGAAATGTAACAGATTTCATCAGGTATCTTTTTTTGATTTGTAGAGGTTTCAATTCAAACTGCAACTTGAAAAACTGATATTGCAAAATGAACTGTTATTGATTTTCGCTGGCAAAATTAGGGCAACCACGCACTAAAACCATGTGTCGGTAAATGGTAAGTAGATTATTTTAAGGGAATAAAATTAGAAAAGCATTGATACACAAAGAATAACAGAAGAAGAAACAAAAAGGCAAAGTAGATGTAGAATATATGAAAGTAAATGCTTATTTTTGCCATATCAATAAAAAAATCCCTTTCTTATGAGATATTTCCGATTTATATTTATTTCATTTTTCATTATTTGCTGCAATATGCCAACGAAGGCTAACGATGTGTTCTATGAACTAGACCAATACGTAGCACGACGTGCCGAGTTTATGCAGAAAAAGCAAGCACAAATTGATTTAATTAAGGCTGAACTACATAAACCACTATGCGCAGAAGATAAGTTGAATGTCTACGACCGCCTTTTCCAAGCTTACTATACCTTTCGTTTCGACTCTTCAATGGTTTACGTAAACAGAGGTTTGCATTTAGCAGAAGAAGCTAAAAATAGCGATTTCATCGCAGTTTTTAGCATTCATCGTGGGCTTTTACTTGCCACAAGTGGTTATTATAGTCAGGCGAAAGCTATGCTTGAAGGGGTTGATGTAGAAAAATTGCCCAAACATTTACTGTTTCAGTATTATTACTCCATGAGTTGGCTCTATAACTTTTGGGCAGCCTATTGCGATGACAATGAATTTGCACCACAAATGCGTGCACAGCGCCTCTTCTATCTAAAACAGGCTCTACATCATACAACACGCGATGGAGTTATGTATAACTATTTAATGGGAGAAACTTTGTATTATGGCAATCGCAACCGCAAGGCTATGAATTATTACAAATTGGTGTTACAGCAAGTGGGTGTAAACAACCGTCTTTATGCCTCGGCTGCCTACGCACTCGCACGCGGATATAAACAGATGGGGATGATGCAACAATATGAAAAATACATTGTGAAAGCAGGTATTTCGGACCAAGTATGTCCACTCAAGGAGAACTTGGCATTGCAAGAACTTTCTCTCTATCTTTATGAAAAAGACCGCAATAACTCTGACCGAGCTGTAAGATACATTTATTGCTCTATGGAGGATGCCCAATTTTATAAAAATCGGTTGCGTATGTTAGAGATTTCGCGCATTCTGCCTAAAATTGTTTCTGCGTATCAAGACCAAATCAATCAACGCACTCGCTTGCTTTATTGGGGCTTGGGGGGTGTGAGTGTTTTAGCTTTGCTGCTATTAGGTCTGATTATTTTGGCGTTTAAACAAAACAGCAAGCTCAACCAGCGTCGTATGCAAATGCACGCACAAAACGAAATATTGGAAAAGCTGAATCGCGAATTAAGCGAAACGAACCGCCATCGCGAAACGTATTTACGACTTTTTTTGGACCTTAGTGCTATCTATATTGGCAAGCTCGACAATTTGCGGAAAATGGTATCGCGTTCGATTAAAGCGGGAAAAACAGACGATTTATTGTCTAAAATTAACCGTGTGCGTATACAAGAGGAAGAGGCTAACACCTTCTACGATCGTTTTGATCGTGCATTTATTTTGCTTTATCCCGACTTTGTTCAACAGCTCAACAATCTGTTGCGCGATGAGGAAAGAATTTGTCCTGCTTCACCGCAAGCACTCACTACAGAGCTGCGCATTTTTGCTTTGATGCGCTTAGGGGTTACATCGAGTCAGGAGATTGCGACGCTACTCTTTTATTCTACCCAAACTATTTACAACTACAAAACTGCGATGAAAAATCGTGCTAAAGTACGCGATACTTTTGAGGATGACGTGAATGCGTTGTGCCATATTATTCAGAATTATTAAATCGCAATAATTCTCTCTATATAACAAACAAATGTGCCAGCCCTTGGGTAAGAAAAGAACTGACGCGTTCAAAATTTATCCAAGGGCTGGCACGCTTATCGCCTAATAAGGAGTGCGCTCTATTTGGTGTGTTGGCGCTACATTGACTATCCCCACTCAAATAGCGAGTTCAATAAAAAAAGTCTTTTTTTATTTTTCGGTTGTAGCTTCGCAGTATTCAAGTAGTTTTATGGCGTCGACGTATTGGGCTATGCCCAGCGCTACTTCTTTGGCAGCTTTCATGGCGAGTACTACGGTTTGGGGTCGGTGCACTACGTCGCCTCCTGCAAATACGCCGCGTCGGGTGGTCATACCCATGGGTCGTTCGCCACAGATTACGTAGCCTTTTTCGTCGACTTGTATGCCGGTGGTGGTGCTGACTATGCGTGCTGCTGGACGCGAGCCTATGGCAAGGAATACGCGGTCGAAGCTTTCGGTGCGCTCGCCTTGGGGGGTGGATAGGCGTATGGCGCACACACGGCCCTTTTCGTTGCCTATGAACTCGATTGAGTTGGTTTGCCACATAAACTTTACGCCCTCTGCCACGGCATCGTCGTACTCGCTTTTGATGGCGGGCATTTCGGCTTGTGTGCGACGATATACCACGGTGACATCGGCTCCGAGACGTTTGGCGGTTCGCGCTGCATCCATGGCTACGTTTCCGCCCCCTATCACTGCTACGCGGTCGCCACGACGTAGGGGTACCATTTCGTAGGGCATGGCGCCTTCCATGTAGGCGTTGACGTTGTGAAGGAAGTCGGTGGACTGGGTGACGCGTCGGAGGTTAGCGCCAGGTATGTTGAGGTTTTGGGGGAGTGCGGTGCCTGTGCCCATAAAAATGGCGTCGAAGCCGTCGGCAAATAGGCTGTCGACGGTGACTCCGCTTTGAGGGTCGCCCACAAGGCAGTTTGTGACGAAGGTTACGCCCAGGGCTTCGATGCGCTTAATTTCGTTGCGCACCACGGCTTTGGGTAGTCGGTATTCGGGTATGCCATACATGAGCACGCCTCCTGGTTCGGGTTGTCCTTCGAAAATGGTGACGTGGAAGCCTTGGCGCGCAAGGTCGCCTGCCACGGTGAGTCCTGCAGGTCCTGAGCCTATGACTGCCACCTTGCCACGTGTTTTTTCGGGTATGCGCTCGTGAGTGAGGTTCATTTCGGCATCGAACTGCGCCACGAAGCTTTCGAGTTTGCCCACGCGCACGGGGTTGTCCTTTTTGCCCAACACGCAGTGACCTTCGCACTGTTTTTCGTGTGGACAGACGCGTCCACAAATGGCGGGTAGGTTGGTCTTTTCGTGGAGAATGTTCATGGCTTCGCCCATATTGCCTTTTGAGAGTTCGTGGATGAAGTCAGGGATGTTATTTTCGATGGGGCATCCTTTACGACACTGTGGCACTTTGCAGTGTAGGCATCGTTTGGCTTCGTCTATTGCCTCGCGTGCGGTGTACATGCGGTTTACCTCTTCGAAGTAGGCATTGTGCGACAGGTTTTGTGCATGAGACATGTTGTTGCTTTGCATGAAGGGGAAAGGGAATTTTAATGTATAATGTAAAATGTATAATTGCCTTGTGGGATGGCGTTCATAATTTTTTAATGTATAATTCATCCGCAAGGCAATTATACATTATACATTTTACATTATACATTATTTTTGTAGTTCTTCGATTACTTGTTGGATGGTAAGGCTTTGTTGTTCGCCTGTTTCCATATTTTTGAGTGCTACTTTGCCTTCAGCCATTTCTGATTCGCCCACGAGGGCTACGTAGGGGACTTTATGGGCATTGGCATAGCTCATTTGCTTTTTCATTTTCACCGAATCGGGGTATACCTCAGCCGAGATACCAGCTTGGCGTACTGCTGCTGCTAAGCGCAAGCAATGTGCAGCCTCGGCAGCTCCGAAGTTGATGAAGAGGATGCGTGCACCCGAGTTTGTTTCGGCAGGATAAAGATCGAGCTGTGTGAGCACGTCGTAGATGCGGTCGGCACCAAAGGAGATGCCTACGCCACTGAGTCCGGGCATACCAAAGATGCCTGTGAGGTTGTCGTAACGTCCTCCGCCCGTGATGGAACCAATTTGCACGTCGAGTGCCTTGACCTCGAAGATGCAGCCAGTGTAGTAGTTTAAGCCACGGGCAAGGGTGAGGTCGAGTTCGAGCTCGTTGCGAAGGTTGCTTGCCTTGAGCGCCTGAAGCACAAAGGCAACTTCGTCTACACCCTTAAGTCCCACCTCGCTCTGTGCCAAGACTTGGCGCATGGTTTCGAGTTTTTCTTCGTTCGAGCCCGAGAGAGAGATGATGGGTTGCAGTTTTTCTACTGCCTCGTCGGTAAGTCCTACGGCACGTAGTTCTTCGTTTACCTTGTCGAGCCCTATCTTATCGAGTTTGTCGATGGCTACGGTGATGTCGACAATTTTGTCGGCAGCACCAATGATTTCGGCTATACCGCTAAGGATTTTTCGGTTGTTGATTTTGATACATACGCGAATGCCAAAGCGACTGAACACTTCGTCGACAATTTGCATAAGTTCTACCTCGTTGAGCAGCGAGTCGGAGCCTACCACGTCGGCATCGCACTGATAGAACTCGCGATAACGACCTTTTTGGGGACGGTCGGCACGCCACACGGGTTGAATTTGGTAGCGCTTGAAGGGCATTTGCAATTCGTCGCGATGCTGCACTACGTAGCGTGCAAAGGGCACGGTGAGGTCGTAGCGTAGACCTTTTTCGCAGAATCGTGCTGCGAGTTGTGCTGCATTTTTCTCGGCATACTCTTCGGTGCTTACTTCGCCACGGAAGTTTCCGGAATTGAGAATTTTAAACAGGAGTTTGTCTCCTTCTTCGCCATACTTGCCCATCAGTGTGGAGAGGTTCTCCATTGCGGGTGTTTCGATTTGGCGGAATCCATAGAGGGCATAGACCTCGCGAATGGTATTGAAAATGTAATTGCGACGTGCCATCTCTACGGCACCAAAGTCGCGTGTTCCTTTGGGTATACTGGGTTTTTGAGCCATCTTGTTGAGTTATTTTAGTTTATAGCCTATTAAGCTTTTACCTTTACCTTTCGGCGTTCTTCGGTATGTTTTATATCGTTCATTGGACCATCGAACTGTGTGTGTTGGGGTTCT
The DNA here is from genome assembly GCA_900543155.1 of uncultured Prevotella sp. Lineage (GTDB taxonomy): Bacteria > Bacteroidota > Bacteroidia > Bacteroidales > Bacteroidaceae > Alloprevotella. Next base: position 31,057 of record UQQN01000007.1, on the reverse strand, counting down.
TTGACCTGCTTGGCATATCGGCTTACGCTAAGAATCATGCCTATGTAGAAACAGTTGATGAGGGTTGATGTGCCACCACGACTGATTAGGGGGAGTGGCTGACCGGTTACGGGGAATAGGCCCACGGCTACCCACATATTGAGCATGGCTTGTGACACCAGTAGCAACGTGAGCCCCATGGCAAGGAATGGTGGGAAATTCCGCTCGCACCGACTGGCTATGCGCCCCGCTCGGAAGAGTAGGATGATGTATAAGAACACCACTATGGCAGCGCCCCAAATGCCCATTTCCTCGATGATTACGGCAAAAATAAAGTCGGAGAATGCTTGACTTAAAAAGTCGCGCTGCACTGAGTTGCCTGGCATTCTGCCTATGATATTGCTCGAAACGATGGCTATATTGGCATGCGCTACTTGCGCTTTTTTGTCGATGTCGTAGGTGCGAGGGTCTTCGTTTTGCTTGGCTTCTTCGCCTCCCACAAAGTGTTCTTCGATACGTCCCTTCCAGGTTTCGAGTCGATGAAGGAAACCAACCTGGGGCGATATTGCCACGAGCATACCTACCACAAGGCCTATGAGTGCCAGGACGCCGAAAAGTTTGCCTAACTGCACAAGTGGTACACGCCCTATGAACATCATGAGAATGACTACGCCAAAAAGTAGGGCTGCGGTGGAGAGGTTCTCGGGGAAGATGAGTAGTATGGGGATGAGCGAAAGCGAGAGTATGTATTTCATCGCCTTGCGGTTGGTTCCTGTGGGGGTTTGGGTTCGCGACAATATAAGCGCTACGGTTATTACGACAGCTCCTTTGGCTATCTCGGAGGGTTGAAACTGTATGCCCAAGAAACTTATCCATCGTGAGGCATCGTTTGTTGCCGCTCCCGAAAAGAGGGTGCATATAAGCATGATGACTGACAACGTCCACATGAACAGGGGGAATGCCTTGAACCAACGACAGGGCATGCGGTGTACGATGATCACAATGAATGTGCCTACGCCCAAGAACACGGCTTGCTTGACAAGGGGCTCCCAAAAGCGTCCACTCTTATAGGCAAGGGTGCTTGCAGCGCTGTAGACTTCGACCAACGAGATGATGCAAAGGAAGAAGAAAACAACCCATATCACACGATCGCCCATGAAGAGTGAGCCTAAACGCGAACTATCGCGCTCGGGCTTTGGGGTGGACGCTGCGGTCTGAGTCTGTGCCACATCTGTTTGTAAGGAGGGTGCCGTGGCAGTTTTATTCTTTGATCTTGAGAAAAATCCCATCTTGATTTTTTTAAAAAAAGATTTCTTCTAACTTCGTTTCTAAAATCATCATTTCGTTCCGTCCCAAGCCTTTACCCATGCTTTGAATTGTTCGCCACGGTCTTCCATGTTTTTGAACAAATCGAAGCTGGCACAACACGGACTGAGAAGTATGGTGTCGCCAGGTTGGGCAAGTTTTACGGCATTTTCAAGGCATTCAGCCATTGAGTGTGTATCGGCTACGGGGAGTTTTAGGGCATCGAAATTGGCATGAAGTTTGGCATTATCTACACCCATGTAGACTATTGCACGACACTTTTGCTTAACGAAGGGGATGATTTGTGTGTAGTCGTTGCCCTTGTCTTTGCCTCCAAGAATTAGCACTACGGGGGTCTTCATGCTTTCGAGGGCACAATAGCAAGCATCGACATTGGTAGCCTTTGAATCGTTTACGAAATGTATGTCTGCTACGGTACCTGCTTTTTCAAGACGGTGCTCTACACCTGGGAAGTCTGAAAGTCCTTGGCGCACAACCTCAGCATCGATGCCTGCGGCAAGACATGCGATGGCTGCTGCCAAAGAGTTGCGCAAGTTGTGGCGACCAGGCAGAGAGAGTTGGCTAAGTGGCATTTCAAAGTGTACGGGAGAATTTACCACAAACGTGTCGGCAGTGGCATAGCCCGATGAATTGAGCTGTTCTTCGTCGGTGAAACCGCACTTTTTGCTGGGGTCGTTATATTTAGGCAACTCGTGGGGCACATGCTCGTCTTCTTTCCAATACACAAAGGTGTCGTCGGCTGTTTGATTTTGCAAGATACGCATCTTTGAGTCTACGTAGTTTTGCATTTCAAAGCCGTAACGGTCGAGGTGATCGGGGGTGATGTTAAGCAACACGGCAATATTTGCACGGAACTTATACATGTTGTCGAGTTGGAACGACGAGAGTTCTATTACATAGGTGCTATGGGGTGCTTGCGCTACTTGCAGGGCAAGGCTATGTCCGATATTACCTGCTAAGCCCACGTCTACCCCAGCCTTTTTCAAGATGTGGTAGATGAGCGAGGTGGTGGTGGTTTTGCCATTGCTACCGGTGATGCAAATCATACGTGCATCGGTATAGCGAGCAGCAAATTCTATTTCGCTGAGTATGGGTGTGCCTTGCGCCATGAGCTTGGCTACCATAGGAGCGGTTTCGGGAATACCAGGACTCTTTACTACCTCTGTGGCAGTAAGTATGCGCTCTGCGGTGTGTTGCCCTTCTTCCCACTCTATGTGGTATTGGTTCAGCATTTCCTTGTAATGAGGTTTAATGCTTCCCATGTCGGACACAAACACTTCGTAACCCTTTTGCTGTGCCAAGATGGCAGCGCCTACACCGCTCTCGGCAGCTCCTAATACTACTAACTTCATTGTGGTTTATGTGTTATGGGTGGTTCTGAACAGCGTGTGCTGAACCACCGCTATAAGACTTGAGTCTTTATCTTATCTTGAGTGTGATGATGGTAAGTGCGGCAAGCAGGATGGTAGTGATCCAAAAGCGCACCGTGATTTTTGATTCGTGCCATGCTCCCGACGGCCATTTCAGCAAATATTTGCACTCGGGGTCGAGTTGTGAGGGAAGCACACGGAAGTTATCGTGGATGGGTGTACGCTTAAAGATGCGTTGCTTTACACCACGACGTTTTCCCAACTTGAAATATTCTACTTGCAGAATTACACTGAGGCTTTCAAACAGGAATATGCCACAAAGAATAGGGATGAGCAACTCTTTGTGAATGATAATTGCCAACACAGCAATGATACCACCAATTGCCAAAGAGCCTGTATCGCCCATAAACACTTGGGCAGGATAGGCATTATACCACAAAAAACCTATGAGCGCACCTACCGTAGCACAGGTAAAGATTACCAACTCTTGCGAGCCTGGCACATACATAATGTTAAGATAGGCAGCAAATTCTATATGGCTGGAGACATAAGCTAATATGCCTAAGGCTATAAATATGATGGCGGAGTTGCCTGCAGCCATACCGTCCATACCATCATTAAGGTTTGCACCATTCGACACAGCTGTAATGACAAAGATGGTAACAATGACAAAGATTATCCAACCTACTTGGGTTTTATATTCTCCGCAGAACGAAGCCAAGGTGGCATAGTCAAAGTTGTTTTCTTTTACAAAGGGTATGGTGGTTTTGGTACTCTTTACTGGCTGACTTTTATGCACAATCTCGGTGTGCTGTCCGTGTTGCTGCATCTCGATGTTTTCGCGAATCGTAGCATCTGGACTCAAGTAGAGCGTAAGTCCCACGAAGAGACCGAGCAACACCTGACCTACAATTTTAAATCGTCCAGGAAGTCCATCTTTATTTTTCTTGAAAATTTTGATGTAGTCGTCAAGAAAACCTAACAAACCGAGCCACACGGTGGTGACAAGCATCAGTATGAGGTAGATATTGCGCAAACGGCCTAACAATAAGCAAGGCACCAATATGGCAACAATGATAATGATGCCGCCCATTGAGGGCACATTGAGCTTTTTCACGCCAAATGGGTCGATAGACGCATCTCGTTGTGTTTCGCTAATGTGGTGGCGCTTCATCCATTTAATAAAATATTGACCAAACCATGTTGAAATGGCTAAGGCAAGGATAAGCGCAAGCAAGGCTCGGAAGGAGATATATGACCACATACCCGACCCTGATACGCCGAATTGCTCGAGAAAACGGAAAAGGTAGTATAACATGTGTACTATTTTTGTGGCAATCGCCGTTGGCGCGGCATTTGTTAGCACATGCTGCGTCGCTTTGCGGTGCAAAAAGCGGTTGTCAGTTTATTTTTATAGACTTTGCATTTTGGGGTTTCGCACAAGGGGCTTTCAAAGAAAAACCCTAATGGTGCGAAATTAAGCAATGCCAAATGCCTTTTTAATTTCTTCGTGATCGTCGAAGTGGTGTTTCACACCCTTAATTTCTTGGTAGGGTTCGTGTCCCTTACCTGCCACAAGAATCACATCGCCAGGTTGTGCCATCATAGCTGCAGCACGTATTGCCTCACGACGGTCACAAATACTAATAGTTTTTGCCTTTTGTTCATCGTTGAGCCCTGCAAGCATGTCATTGATAATGTCTTGTGGTTCTTCAAAACGAGGGTTATCACTGGTAATAATCACACGGTTTGAACGATTTGCAGCCTCTTGTGCCATGAGCGGACGTTTACCCTTATCGCGGTTACCGCCTGCACCACACACAGTGATTACATTGCCTTTGTTTTTCACAATTTCGTTAATGGCAGTGAGCACATTTGCCAAGGCATCAGGGGTATGTGCATAATCTACTACGGCACTGTATCCCTTAGGCGAACGAATGGCTTCGAAACGACCATTCACAGGGTGGAGCGTTGAGAGCACGCGCAAGGTGTCTTCGGGTGTTTTGCCCAACATTAAAGCAGCACCATACACAGCCAAGAGGTTCGACACGTTGAATCGACCCACAAAACGTACACTCACTTCGCGACCATCAATGTCGAGCAACATGCCTTCGATGCTTTCTTCCAAAATGCGACCACGATAGTCTGCCATTGTACGTGTTGAATAAGTGCGTACGGTAGCAGCCGTGTTTTGCACCATCACCATACCGTTTTTATCATCGGCATTTGTAATGGCAAAGGCACCCTTGGGCAACATGTCGAAGAATGCCTTTTTGGCATCGCGATAGTTCTCGAATGTTTTGTGATAGTCAAGGTGGTCGCGAGTAAGGTTTGTAAAGATACCACCAACGAAGCGCAATCCGCCAATACGTTTTTGATGGATAGCATGCGATGAGCATTCCATAAAGGCGTATTCGCAACCCTCTTCAGCCATCTGAGCCAATAGTTTGTTTAGCGTTACGGGGTCGGGAGTTGTATGATCGGCTGGAATCGCACGACCATCAATAAAGTTGCATACGGTAGAGCACAAACCACACTTATGTCCGAAAGAGCGGAACATGTTATAGAGCACTGTGGCAATCGTAGTTTTACCATTTGTACCCGTAACGCCTACTAATTTCAGTTTCGTAGTAGGGTCACCATAAAATGTGGTTGCCACTTTTCCGACCGCATCTTCTGTGTCGTCAACCTGCACATAGGTCACATTTTCTTGTGCTTCGGCAGGAATAGGTTCGCTCATCAAAATGGCAACAGCGCCAAGTTCAATCGCTTTTGAGATATACTGGTGTCCGTCGGCTTGCGTGCCTTTTACGGCAACAAACAAATCACCGGCTTTCACTTGTCGCGAGTCGATGTTTACACCTGTTATTTCGCGTTGCAAGTCTCCTTTTGAGGCTGCAACAGTCACTTTCCTGAGAATATCAGATAATTTCATTGTGAATATTGTTGCAAAAATGGTCGTGTTTAATTTTTCTTTTTGGCATTCCTGTCTGTTTTAGACTCGTTTGCCTTTTTCGAATGCGCAGCAGGTTGCTTTTTCCTATTGTCTGTCGACTTTCTCTGAGCATCCCTTGAAGATTTTACAGAACTATTCTTTCTATCCTCGTCTTTTTTATCTTTTTGCTTGTTTGATTCTTTTTTCTGCTTAGGCTCTATGGCAGGTTGCTTTGACTTTTGCTTTTGCTCTTTCTCTTTTTTCTTTTGGTCAGCAAGATTCTTTTCAGCTTTTTGAGCCCTCTGCTGTTTCAAATCTTCTTGCGTTTGCTTCTCCTTTTCCTTATATTTCTTTTCGTCAGAAAGGGTTGGAGTGAGCTCAGGGTCTTCGGGTTGCTGATTTGCCTGTACTTTTTGAGCAGCCCCATCGTTGTGCAATGAATCTTGCTCAGCAACGGGGATGTCTTTTGCGTCGCCCAAGATAAGCTCTATTTCTTCGCCCCGTTTAAAGCGATAGCCAGGTTGCAAGCTTTGTTGTGTTACACAGCCCACACCACGCACCTTTACCTTGAGTCCTAATTTTTCAAGACGGAACAACACATCGCGCAAACCATAACCACGCACATCGGGCACAACATCGTTTGCCGTATTAGGCGCAAGCATCATATTTAGCCCATTATTCGAGGTTTGACAAACGCCCCATGTCAGTTGCGATTTATCGGTTTCAACCCCCGATTTATATTCAATGCCCAACTGGTCGAGCACGGTCTGTGCCGCATGGATATTGCCCGCAGCAATTACGGGTTTCAAGCAGTTAAACGAGTCGCGTGCGGCACTAAAGTTGCTCGATAAGCGTTGTGCCATCACAGTTTCTGCCACACGTTTAAACACGGGGGCACACATACCACCACCCGATGCAGGTGCACCTTTTTGAATGCAGACAATACATGAGTAGAGCGGTTTCTCTGAAGGGAAATATCCTGCAAACGAAACCAAGTATTGCGAGGCAAAACCATTTTTGGTCCATATCTGTGCCGTACCTGTTTTACCCGAAACATGGAAATAGCGTGAACCAGCCTTTTTACCAAGACCTAAACTTACCACACTTTCCAAAATGTCTTGAATATTCTTAACCGCCTCGGGCTTAGCCATTTGCTCGCGCAACACCACTACGGGCTTATTTTCTATTACCTCTCCCCCACGCATAATGGCTTTTACCAAGCGTGGTTGCAACAATTTGCCATTATTGGCTATGCCGTTATAGAAGTTTACTGTGGTAATTGGTGGAATCTGTGTTTCGTAACCAATACTCATCCAAGGCAAAGCGGTTTTCGACCAGTTCGAACCATCGGGTTTTGGCATACGAATACGTGGACGTGCATAACCTGGAATAGGAATGTGCAAATCCTCAGCCACACCTATACGATAAATACCCTCTACAAACTTACGTGGATTGGCATGATAGGCACGGTCTATGAGTGTACTTACACCCACATTGAGCGATTTTTGCAAGATTTGTGGCACAGTTACTACGCCACTACCGCCCGAACGCCAGTTTGCATCGCGCATTTTGCGGCCATACATTTCTTTAATACCGCAACCCACGTCTACCACATCGTTCATGTGTATAAAGCCATCGTCCATACCCACAAGGAATGACATGGGTTTAAACACTGAGCCTGGTTCATAGAGGTTTTTCACGGCATCGGCATTGATTTCTTGGAATGTGCCGTCTGCCATACGCCTCAAGCTGGTCATCGCTTTTATATCGCCCGTAGCCACCTCCATCAAGATGCACACACCTGAGTTTACATTGCCATCGTTTTGGTTAAGCTCATTGAGTTTATCTGAGAGTGCTTTTTCGCAGATATCCTGCATTCCCACATTGAGTGTAGTCATCACGTCGCAACCATCCTCAGCGGGTTTATCGATGATTGAAAGGTAGCGGTTCAACACTTTTTGTCGGTGCGCAATACCGGGTTTACCGCGAAGTACCGAATCGTAACTCAATTCCAAACCCGTACGGGGTTTACCATCTGCCTTGAAAAGGTCGCCAATGGTACGTGTTGCCAAATGTCCGTAAGGATTCTTACGTGTCTTAATTTCTTCTACGTGAAAACCACCCAGATTCGCCCCCTTACAAAAGATGGGGAGTTGTTTTATTTGGCGATATACGATGTAAGACACACGCTTTTTATAGAGTGGCCAATGGTGACTTTCTCTTTCGCGTCCTTCTTCCATCAATTTACGAAATTCCACGGGGTCGATATCGGGCAGAATTTTGTGCATACCATTACAAATGCTATCCATTTTTGCGGTAAGCAAACTGTCGCGATTATGTTGCTCTTTGTTGCGTCGCTTGTCGTCTTTCTCCCACGACATAAAGTCCATATAGAGCTTATATTCGGGCAATGAAGCAGCAAGTACCTCCCCATTGTCGGCAAGGATATTACCACGTGTGGGGGGCACCGTATCGTTTTCTTTTGTAAAACGGTCGTTAACTGCCATCCAAAAGTCTTTTTTCACCACCATGATATAGCTTGCTCTGCCTAAAACGGCCAAGCCAGCTATCACCAAGACCGAGGCTATGAAGGCATAGCGGCGCGTAACTTGTTTTGCTTGAAAGTTCATTTTTATTAAATGTGCGCTAAGTGGTTCTTTCGGCAGGCATCTCAGGCATTTGGGTGTAAGGGACAGAATCTCACTTATCCACAACTTGATACCCACCTACTTATATTGGGGTGAATTTATTCGTTGTCTACTTTTATGACATACGAGGGATTATTGGGAGTTTGCAACGTAGTGTCTGCAAGCGACTCTTCAATGTAGCTACGTCGTGTTTTCTCTTTAAGTTGACTCGATCGTGTCAAGGCTTTATAGCGTCGGTCGAGCAGCGTGTCCGTAAGCATTTTGGTTTGAATCATTTCTTGTTGGCACGCATATCGGTTACTCACATACACAATGAGCATGCACACCACCATAATGATGTACCAAAACTGTCGACGGAACCATCGTCCACCCAATATGTCACCGCCGAGAATCGATGATAGCGAGAGTTTTACATGCTCATCAACGCCCGACATATCGTCGTCTGAAGTAAGATCACGCAAAGCCTGCAAAGCCTCGCGCTTTTCGCGCTCGACTTCACTTCCTTCTTGTACCTTTTCGTCCTTTTCCGCAGCCTCAACAGTTGTTTGCTTTGTTTGGCTCTCATCAGCACTGTGCATGTCAACGTCGCGTTCTTCGTCTTCTCTATCTCTCTTCTTACTCATTGTTTTATATATATAGGTGTGAGGGGTTATAAGTGAGGATTTATAATTTTTCGGCAATGCGTAGTTTTGCCGACCGACTTCGTGGGTTTTCTTCTTGCTCTTGTGCTGAGGGCACAATCACTTTATTGTTAATGGCACGCCACGGTGTTAGTCGTCGTCCATAGAAGTCTTGTTCTACTTTTCCGTCAATGCGTCCTGAGCGCACAAAGTTTTTTACCATTCGGTCTTCGAGCGAGTGATAGGTTAACACACTCAGTCTGCCTCCTGGGCGCAACACTTGTAATGCTGCCTCAAGCATCTCTTGCAAGGCATCCATTTCGTGGTTTACCTCAATGCGCAATGCTTGGAACACACGGGCAAGGTCTTTCTTCTCGCGTTCGCGTGGCATAAGCGGTTTTACCACTTGCAACAAATCGTCTATCGTGACAATCTTTTGCACATTACGTGCCTTTGCTATCGCAGCTGCAATGCGTCGGCTATTCTTCATTTCGCCATACAGATAGAGCACATTTGCCAATCGTTCCTCGTCATAGAGGTTTACCACATCGGCAGCCGTAGTACCTGCACGCCCATTCATACGCATATCGAGCGGTGCATCAAAGCGGAACGAAAAGCCACGTTCTTCAGCATCAAAGTGGTGACTCGACACCCCTAAGTCTGCCAAAATACCGTCCACATACTCTACGTTGTAATATCGCATCCAGTTTTTAAGGTAGCGAAAGTTGCTGCGCACAAAGGTAAAGCGACTATCGCCCTCAGGCACATTTTGCTCAGCATCGGCATCTTGGTCGAAGCTGTAAAGATGTGCAGAGTCATCGAGTCGGCGCAGAATTTCGCGGCTATGTCCGCCCCCGCCAAAGGTCACGTCTACATAGACGCCCCCAGGCTGAATGTTGAGTCCGTCAACGGTTTCGTTGAGCAACACGGGAATGTGATACATACTTTTTTTATAGAGAGTTGTGGTCTTAAAATAGAATGAATTGTGGTGGCGCTTTTTCTATCAGTAGCGCCCTTTTTTTAGTAGGATTAGCCGAGCGTCGTTCCGCCCATTTCTTGTGCCATGAGCTGTGCCAAGTCTGCATCATTCAGCATACATTGGTCAAATTGCTCAACGTCCCATACTTCGATACGGTCGTCCACCCCTACAAATCGCACTATGCGACTGTTGATGTGACAAGCCTCAGCCATTTTTCGGGGCAACAAAAAGCGTCCGTTGGCATCGAGTGTTACCACCTCCGTACCTGCCATGAATTGTCGATATAGCATGGCGTGTTTCGGATTCCAACGGTCGAGTCGGCTCTGCAACACAGCGAGTTCGTTTTCCCAAACTTGCAGTGTGTACATCACAAGACAGGGTTGATAGACATCGCGTTTTAACACAAAAGTTGCGTCTGACTCTGCAAGCTGTTTGCGAAAGTCAGACGGCAAAAATACGCGTCCTTTTGCGTCTAATTTGGCGTCCGTCGTACCTATAAATCTCATAATGTTCTCTAAGAATTTCCAAAAGTACGGATTTTCCCCCACTTTTCCCCACTTTTTATTATTTTTTTTTAGAAAACATGCAAGGAGCATGCAATCATGCGAACTTGAACACACAAAAAGGCGTCCTGTCATTAAAAAACAACAGAACGCCTTAACACGCTTATCGATGTATAAAATTTAGCATGATTTTTGAACACCCTGACCTTATGCATCAGGTTCTCCACTCAGAATTTTGTGCATCTGTTTACGATTGTGCAACATATCGATGGCTTGACGCACATCTTTGTCGGTCTGCAACTCATATTCATCACGTCCCGACTCATAGTAATAACGCTCTACGATGCCAGCTTCTACCACACGACGAATCTCTTTTTCCCAACGCTTAAAGTCGTAGTCTTCATTATGTTGCAACTTTTTTTCAAGGGCATCGAGTTCGGCAGCGGCTTCGGTGTCATAGCCCTCGTAGCGAGCTGTTTGACGCAACAAATTAAACAGTTGTAAGCTCTTGCGGTCGTACGTAAAGTTGTGCTTCTTCATATAGGCACAAAATTCGGCATACTCTGCATCGGTGATATGAAATTCTCTGGGGCCTGCAATGGTGGCATGTGTGTTGCGATAATTCACACAATAGTCGAAAAATTGGTCGCTATTTGCCAAATCTACGAGCAAGGTGGGCAGACTGTCGGTTTTTACCATCACATCGGGGGTAATACCTCCTCCATCGCGCACAATACGTCCATTGGCTGTGCGAAATTCCTTGGCAAGCGAATCGGGCAAATGCACGGGATAGCCATCCTCAAACTTATAAGCCTGCACACAACGCCCTGAGGGAATGTAATATTTGGCTGTGGTGAGTTTTAGCACTGTTTTATAGGGCAGTTCGCGACTTTGCTGCACAAGACCTTTGCCATAAGTGCGACGCCCCATGATGAGGGCACGGTCGTAGTCTTGCAAAGCGCCACTTGTGATTTCGGCTGCCGAGGCTGAACCTGCATTGGTAAGCACCACAATACCTAAATCGGTATCTTGCGCATCGAGCGTGGTTTTGTAAGTGTGATTCATTTCTTTTACCTTGCCACGTGTGGTCACTACCTCGCGACCTCGCGGCACAAAGAGGTTGACTGTCTTCACAGCTTCTTCCATCACACCGCCAGGATTATCGCGGAGGTCTAAAATAAGGCTACGCGCACCACGCTGTTTGAGTTCAACAAGCGCACGACGTATTTCATTACTTGTACCTTCAATAAACTGCGACAAACATATGTAACCCACACTGTCGGAGGCGATGGTGGCAAGTGTTACACTAGGACGAACAATGTTGCGACGCGTAATTTTAAACGTGATTAATTTGTTGGTGCCAGGACGACGCACCTTTAATTCGAAGGTAGTGCCTGCCTCACCGCGCAACTTTGAGTTGATGCTAAGGGCATAGTCGGCTTGTGCTTGTTTATCGGTTGAGGTGCAAGGGTCTATAGGTTTGCCATCGATGGCCAAAATTATATCTCCAGCCCACACCCCAGCTTGGTCGGCAGGCATATGGGCAAAAGGCTGAACAACCACGCAGCGTTGCAAGTCTGGACGGAAGCTAGTCACAGCGCCAATACCTGCATACTTACCTGTGGTGAGTTCTTTTAGCGCATTGGTATTTTCTTCGGCATAATACTCGGTATAGGGGTCGAGCATTTGCAACATATAATTGGCTGCATTGTCTATGTTGGTTTGCGCATTGAGCGTATCAACATAGTAGAGGTCGAGGTCACGATAAAGGGCATTAAAAATGTCGAGATTTTTGGCTACCTCGAAATTATGGTTCACGCCATTTTTTTGCGCACAGAGCGTTAGGGGTAACAAGAATGCTACCACACACGCACACAATAGGTTTATGAATATTTTCATACTACTTTTTTTGAAAAAGAGTGAGATTAGACTTTGGGGAGCGCTTCAGCCTTGATTTTTTGCCATGTTTCGGCACTGAGTGCAGTGCCTACTACCTCAATAATGTGGCCTGCAAGCAACGAACCGAGTGCCGCACATTGCATTAAGCTACAGCCTGTGGCAAGTGCATAAAGAAAACCTGCCGAGAAATAGTCGCCGGCCGCAGTTGTATCGACCACATGAGGCACCTCGCGAGCTGGACAATGTATTTGTTCTTCGCCACGACGCACAAGCACTCCTTTTTTGCCAATCTTCACTACGGCTATCTCGCACAAACACGCCAAAGCCTCTACATTGGCTTGGGCATCATCTATACCTGTAAAGGCTTGTGCTTCTTGCTCATTGGCAAAGACAATGTCTGTTTGCTGCAAGAGTTCGGCAAAGAATTCACGATCGTCTTGCACGATGTTATAACTTGCCAAGTCGATACACACTTTCAATCCTGCCTCGTGAGCTAACTCTACGGCACGACGTATCAACGCATGGTTTTGCACCAAATAGCCTTCTATATAAAAATAGTCGTAGCCGTCGAACCATTCGGGCACCACATCTTCGGGGCGTAAATTGGCAGCAGCCCCTAAATAGGTACCGAAGGTGCGCTGACCATCGGGGCTAATTAAGGTGGAGGCAACCCCTGTGGGCAAATCTTTGTCGCAAAGCAAACAGGTATTTACCCCCTGACGCTTGAAACTTTGCTCAAAAAATTGCGCTGTTTCGTCATTTCCTACCTTTCCTATAAGACCTGTTTCGGCACCCAAATTTGCAATCGCTAAGATGGTATTACATGCCGAACCACCTGTTGTTCGCTGCGGATGCAACAAATCGAGCATTTTTTTTATTTCTAAATATCTTTCGGTGTCAACAAGTTGCATAGAGCCTTTTGGCAACTGCAACTCATTGAGTATCAAATCATTTTCAACTTGCACAAGTGCATCAACCAGGGCGTTTCCGATACCCAAAATTTTCTTCATCGTAATTTTTTTTGAAATTTTTTCTGCAAAGATATAGCTTATTTCAAAAATAACCATTACCTTTGCACCGCAATTCAGCAAAAGATGGTAAGTTTTTCTTACTTACACTGCTTCAGTAGCTCAGTTGGTTAGAGCACCTGACTGTTAATCAGGGGGTCGTTGGTTCAAGCCCATCCTGAAGCGCACCTAGCAGAATTTATCATCGCTGAATTGATAGGCTTCAGTAGCTCAGTTGGTTAGAGCACCTGACTGTTAATCAGGGGGTCGTTGGTTCAAGCCCATCCTGAAGCGCTAAATTACAAGGCATTTATTCCACATCGGAATGAATGCTTTTTTTGTTGTCGATAGGTGACATGTTAACACACCAATAGTTTGTTTGAGTCTTGCCATTGTAGTAAGAATTTAGAAATAGATAATAGTAAGATCAACCACCCTTGCTCCTCCTAACCTCATTCGTTCGTCTTTCGTTCGATTCCGTATTGTTTCCGTATTGTTTCCGTATTGTTTTCCGTTTCCCAATAGGAGAACGATAGGAGAATGATAGGAGAACGATAGGAGAACGATAGGAGAACGATAGGAGAACGATACGGAATTGATACCAGGGATTATCGGCGACACCTCAGCAATTTAAGCGAGTTTGATTGCATTCGGGTTGCACGATAATTCGGGTAAATCCCTTATCCACATACCTAGTTACCTTATCTCATCCCTAACGGAGTAACCCATTAAAATAATACACGAATCGAGGCGTTTTCTGCGTTTGCTATTGTTGAATAGCAACTATTTACGATATCATCATGCATAAAAATATTATGGATTTTGAACACTCTAGACCTTAGCCCATAAAAACGACTTATATACAACAAAAAAAGAGTCACACAATTTAGAAAACTGTGTAACTCCTTTCTGAGCCTCTTGTCGGATTCGAACCAACGACCCCGAGATTACAAATCACGTGCTCTGGCCAACTGAGCTAAAGAGGCAAACTTAAAAATCATTCGCATCACGGTGTTTTTCCGTTTTGCGAGTGCAAAGGTAGTGATAATTTCTCTACTACCAAACTTTTAAGGCAAAAAAATGCGTTTTTTAGGCGAAAAATTGTTTTTTACCTTTATTCGGCACCTAAATATCTACATTTTTGACGAATTTAGAAGCTAAAACCACATGTCGAAGATTTTAAAAACGAGGCTTTTTGCATTCAAAAAAATGGTCTACACCCCAAAAAACAGCATACTACAATACTTTACATGCAAATATTTCAACCACCCTACCCTATTCAACCATAAAAATACCCCACTGTAACACCTTACATCTTACGGTTAATACTATCTTCGCGTATAAATCGGGTATAAATACAAAAAATGTAGCTATTTTTAGGGCAAAAAGATAAAAAGAACTATAAAATACGCACAACGTAAAAGTAAAATTGTAAATTTGCTTGCGAAAAGAAATAATTTTGAATTCCCTATAACACAATAACTATTTAACAGCCCGAAACATGGTAAAAATAACAAAAGAAGCTGCCCTGCACTATCACGAAATGGGTAAGCCGGGAAAAATAGAAGTAGTACCCACTAAGCCCTACCGTACACAAACCGACCTCTCGTTGGCTTACTCACCTGGTGTGGCTGAACCCTGTCTTGAAATTCAACAAAATCCGCAAGATGCCTATCGTTATACCAACAAAGGCAACTTGGTTGCGGTAATCTCTAACGGTACTGCCGTGCTCGGACTGGGCGATATTGGCGCCATGAGCGGAAAACCCGTAATGGAAGGCAAGAGCCTTTTGTTCAAAATTTATGCGGGTGTAGACGCTTTCGATATTGAAGTAAACGAAAAAGACCCCGAAAAATTTATTGCTGCCGTTAAAGCCATTGCTCCCACCTTTGGCGGTATCAACCTCGAAGATATTAAGGCTCCTGAGTGCTTTGAAATTGAACAACGCCTCAAAGCCGAACTCGACATTCCCGTGATGCACGACGACCAACACGGCACTGCTATTATCTCGGCTGCTGGTTTGATTAACGCACTCATGGTAGCTGGCAAAAATATTGAGGACGTGAAAATCGTAGTGAACGGCGCAGGTGCCGCAGCTATTTCATGTACTCGGCTCTATTGTGCCTTTGGTGCAAAGAAAGAGAATGTTGTGATGCTCGACTCTAAGGGTGTGATCACTGCCGACCGCGAAAACTTGAATGCACAAAAACGCGAATTTGCCACTACGCGTACCGATGTACACACTTTGGCAGAGGCTGTAAATGGTGCCGACGTATTTGTGGGTCTTTCTAAGGGCAATGTCCTCACACAAGACATGGTGCGCTCTATGGCTAACAACCCCATCATCTTTGCATTGGCAAACCCTGTCCCCGAAATTTCGTATGAGGATGCTACTGCGGCACGTCCCGACGTGTTGATGAGTACAGGTCGTACCGACTACCCCAACCAAATTAACAACGTAATTGGTTTCCCCTATATCTTCCGTGGTGCACTCGACACTGCAGCCTCAGCCATTAACGAGGAAATGAAGATGGCTGCTGCTCGCGCTATTGCCGACTTGGCACGTCGTCCGGTGCCCGATATTGTGAACCGTGCTTACCACGTGCGTAACTTCACATTCGGTCCTGACTACTTCATCCCGAAGCCTGTAGACCCCCGTCTTATCACCGAGGTTTCTATGGCAGTAGCTAAAGCGGCTATGGATAGTGGCGTGGCTCGCACTCCTATTAAAGACTGGAAGGCATACCGCCAGCATTTGCGCGAGTTGATGGGTCAAGAAAGCAAGTTCACGCAGAACCTTTATGACACAGCTCGCTCTAATCCCAAGCGCGTGGTATTTGCTGAGGGCACACACCCCAATATGTTGCAGGCTGCCGTACGTGCAAAGGAAGAGGGCATTTGCTTCCCCATTTTGTTGGGCAACGATGTGCAAATTCGTCAAACTGCCGAGGACTTGAAGTTAAACCTTGAGGGTATTGAAATTTTGAATTTGCGCAACGACTCACAAAATGAACGTCGTCACCGCTATGCACAACTCTTTGCTAAAAAGATGGAGCGTAAGGGTTACACACCGCAGGAGGCTGAGGACAAGATGTATGAGCGTAACTACTTTGGTATGATGATGGTAGAGACTGGCGAAGCTGATGCTTTCATCACAGGTCTCTACACCAAATATTCTAACACCTTTAAGGTGGCACGCGAGGTTATTGGCATTCGCGAGGGCTACAACCACTTTGGTACTATGCACTTGATTAACACCAAGAAAGGTATTCTCTTTGTGGCAGACACACTCGTTAACCGCCACCCCGACGAAGAGGCTCTCTACGACATCGCACGTCTTTCGGCACAAACCGTACGTTTCTTTAACCGTACACCTGCCATGGCTATGTTGTCGTACTCCAACTTTGGTACCGACAAGGATGGTAGCGCATTGAGCGTAAAACACGTGGTTGAACGCTTGCACCAAGAACAACCTAACTTGGCTATCGATGGTGAAATGCAGTTGAACTTTGCGATGGATAAGGAATTGCGCGATGAGAAGTATCCTTTCAACAAGTTGAAGGGTCAGGATGTGAATACGCTGATCTTCCCGAACCTCTCGGCTGCCAACTCTTCTTACAAGATGGTAAAGGCTCTCGAAGACAACGAAGAGGTGGTTGGTCCCATCCAGATGGGTTTGAACAAGCCTATCCACTTCACAGACTTCGAAAGTTCTGTAAACGACATCGTTAACATCACGGCTGTTGCTGTGATTGACGCGATTGTAGACGAAAAGAAAAAATAATTTTTCTACATAGAAAATAGCTACTCATATTGCTTGGTTGTCGATATTTCTCGACAACCAAGCATTTTTTGTACATACGCACACACAAATAAAATTAAAAAATAGTGTAGAATATCCCTAACACTAAAGAATATAGCTACCTTTGCCGTATGAAGTTATTACGAATTATTCTATATATCGGTCTGTTTGGCTTGACCACCTTGGCACAAGCACAAACCATCATTCCACTCGAACGCGGAAAGGGAGGCGTACGCGCCAAGAACATAGATGACTATAAAGACGAAATGAAAATGGCTGAACGACAGCGCAACGACTCACTGCAATATGTAGACCACTTGCGCCGTGCCTTTAATGCCTTACACACCGACTCTATTGGTCAGGCTGAACTTCTTTTTAACAAAGCACTGAAACTACGCCCCACAGCTCCTGGCAACCATGTGATTAAGTTTAACTTAGGACTCATTGACATGGCACGCGGACAAAATGTAGAGGCAGTAAAAAAATTGACCGATATTATTAAAGAATATCCCAACTACTTTGATGCCCGCTTGGCACGCGCCGAGGCGAACTTACAACTCAACAAAGCAAACGAGGCTGTAGAGGATGCCGAACAGGTGCTCAATAAAACAGATTTTGAGGGCGTAACACCACTACTCATTGAGCGTGCCCGATTTATTCGTGCCGCAGCACGCTACCAATTACGTCTTTTCAACGATGCGCACGCTGATTTACGGGTCATTTTAGCTGATAACCCCCAAAACACGAATGCACAGATTCTCGACGCACTGACTTTACAACAGCTCGGACAACCCAAAGAGGCTCTCAATCAGCTCAATCTTATTGTGTCGGCGAATCCACAAAACACCGATGCACTGAGCACACGCGCAGCTGTAGAGGCAGAACTCAAAATGTATGCCATGGCACGTGCCGACTACGATGCACTGATAACCCTTGAACCCCAAGAAAGTGCATACTACGTAGAACGTGCCAAAATGCTAATTAACTTAGGCGAAAAACGTGCGGCTCGCAATGACATTGACCATGCCATTAAATTGGGCATTCCCCACGGCATGGTGCAACCTCTCATCCAACAAACACGCTAATTTTTTTTTGGAAAAAAAGTAAACATTTTCCACTTTTCCCATATACCCCACTTTTCCCATACCCCGCACGGCAATTATAAATTATAAATTGTACATTATAAATTATACATAAACCTATGCCAATTACGAACTATAAACGATACATTATAAATTGCATCACCGCGCTTTTTAGTCTCACCACCTTGGCGCAGCCTTCCCACTCTCCCCTAACCCCCTCCGTACCCTACGAGGTGCGTGCGGTGTGGCTCACCACACTTATGGGACTCGATTGGCCCAAGCAACCTGCACACAACATCGAACAAACCGAAGCCCAACAAAAGGCGCTCTGCCAAATGCTCGACAGACTTAAAGAATGCGGCATCAACACCGTGCTCTTTCAAGCACGCATACGCTCTACCACCGCCTACCCCTCTGCCATCGAGCCATGGGATGGTGTGTTTACAGGCACACCTGGTAAGCGCCCCAACTACGACCCTCTGAAATTCGCCATAGATGAGTGTCACAAACGCGGCATGGAGTGCCACGCTTGGGTGGTAGCTTTCCCTATTTGTAAAGTAGCAACAGCCAAGCAATTAGGCAAGGTGGCACTGCCCAACACTCACCCTGAACTCTGCCAAAAATGTGGCGACCAATGGATGATGGACCCTGGGGTTCCTGGCACTGCCCCCTATTTGGCTAAAATTTGTAAGGAGATTGCCACGAACTATGACATCGACGGCATCCACCTCGACTACATTCGTTACCCCGAATCTGCCATTCCTTTCAACGACGACCGCACTTATCGTCGATATGCCAACGGACGCAACAAAGCCACTTGGCGCAAAGAAAACATCAATCGCTGCGTCACTGCCATACACGATGCCGTGAAAGCCGTACGTCCATGGATTAAAATGAGTTGCTCGCCCGTAGGCAAATATTCCGACCTTGCACGATACAGCTCACGCGGATGGAATGCACGCGATGCCGTGTCGCAAGATGCTCAAATGTGGTTGCA
This sequence comes from uncultured Prevotella sp., assembly GCA_900543155.1. Classification (GTDB taxonomy): domain Bacteria; phylum Bacteroidota; class Bacteroidia; order Bacteroidales; family Bacteroidaceae; genus Alloprevotella. The sequence goes on along the minus strand of UQQN01000007.1, from coordinate 11,910 downwards.
ACGCGGATGGATGGACATGCTCTTCCCCATGATGTATTTTGACGGTGACCACTACTACCCTTTCTTGGCTGACTGGAAAGAGAACGACTACGGACGTCCCGTAGTACCTGGCTTAGGTATTTATTTCTTGAACGAACGCGAAAAAAATTGGCCCTTGCTCAATGTGCAACGCCAAATGAACGTGGCACGCCAAGAAGGGTTGGGCGGACAAGCCTTTTTCAGAGCACGCTTTTTATTGAACAACGAAAAGGGGCTATACGATTGGTTAAAAAACATCTTCTATGCACAGCCTGCATTAGTTCCACCCATGACATGGTGCGATAGCATACCTCCTACAGCCCCCTGCGTAGAACAGACCATCGAGGGCAACACGCTAAAACTTAAATGGAATGCGGTGACCGATGCCGATGGTCTTGTAAACTACAACGTCTATCGCCTCGACTCTGTAATGGGCGATGCCTTGCTTGCCACACGCTTGCAACAAACCCATTACGAAAAGCTACTTCTGCTGCCTGCACTCAAACACAGCCGCTATAAAGTTACGGCAGTCGATGTGTTTGGAAATGAAAGCAAGTAAGCAATAAGTAAGTAAAGGGAAGTAATAAGCAATACATATATTTATGTAGTTATGAGCAAACTAAAGAATAGAATATCCACCGACAATAAACATATGATAAAATATATAATGAGAAAGATTGTATTATCACTATTTGCATTATGCTGTTTTTCGGCGGTAATGGCACAACAGAAGACACGTAACCTGTCTATAGAATTATTGGGTGCTCAAAATATTGCAGGCATCAACTACGACAGTAGATTCGAGGGCAACTCTGGTTTGGGTTACCGTGTGGGCATTGGCTATGGCTATGGAGACAATTCAGGTTTGTTCGACCAGAAAATCAATGGCATTGGTGTTCCGTTGGAGCTAAACTATCTGTTCGGAAAGAAGAATAGCAAGTTGGAGCTAGGTTTCGGTGCGAGTCTTGGGGTATATCAAGTAAAAGAAACAATAGGATTCGTCAAAGATACGGGGTGGTATCCAGGTGGGGAGAATACAGACGAGACTTCTCCTAAAATTGATTCTTACACTTCATCAAGAACTCAATTCGGTTATTTCTTCTTCGGCGACATCGGCTACCGCTATCAGCGCCCCAATGGATTCATGTTTCGTGTTGGCGTATCGCCTTCGTTCAACTTTGGCGACAAGTACGGGCTCAAAAAGGCAGCCTTCTTTCCATATATCGGCTTAGGTTGGTCGTTCTAAGCAGACACCCAAACGATTTTAAACAAATAAACTATGGCGCATGAAACCTTGATAAAGCAGCCATAGTTTGTATTACTTATTACTTCCCCTTACTTCTTCTCTCTTAATGCTTTCACATTAACCATTTAGACACTTTCTTTTTACAGACTTTACAGAGAATACGTTTGTTTAGAATTAAAAAGCAACCTTCTTTTTATATACCTTTCTTTAAATATCTTGCATTTATGCACAATTTCGCAAAATATTTTGCCAAAACGTCATTTTTTTCTGCATTTTATTTCCTTTTATAAATATCTTTTGTAATTTTGCCCTCAGATCAACTAAATAAAATTTGTAAATAATGAATAAAATTCTACGTATCATAGCCTGTGTCATAGGCTTATGTACTGCTGCGAGCAGTTTTGCCGACCACGAAATTACGTTAGGCTATTGTCCTAACGAATTTTCTGAAGATATTTCAGGTATTGAAAATCAACTACCGAGCGGTACATTAACTTTCCAAGCTGCCATACTCATTCCTGGTTCACGCCTCATGGCGCTCAAGGGCCATCACCTCACCAAAATGCGTTTTGCATGTACCGAGGGCGTTAGCAACATCTACGCATGGGCACGATACGATCTAAAATCTACCGTTATTAACAACCGCCCCACAAAGGTAGGAACTGCCAAGGCGGGTTGGAACGAAGTTACATTTGTCGAACCCATCGAAATCACAGGTAAAGACCTTTACGTAGGCTACAATGGTAAAGTGCCTGCTGGCGGTGCCATTTATTGCGACGGCGTTAGCAACCCCAATGGTAACTTCTTCTACGATGGAAGCGCATGGGCGAATTTCACAAACTATGGCTACGAACCTCTTTGCATTCAGGTTGTTGCCGAAATCAGTGGTGACCTTCCCCTCAATGACCTTGCCGTTGAAAAATGCACCTTCGCCAATCCCTATACCCGTGTGGGCGACGACATTAGTGCTACCATTAACATCAACAACTATGGCGAAAAAGAAGTAGATATCCCTGCCATGCACTACAGCTTTGGCGATGGCAAAGTATACGACATCCCCGTACAAGGAAAAATCTATCCCGAAGAGGTGCAGGCAATCGATGTGACTATCAACTCTGCAAACATGCCCGAGGGTATCGTACCCCTCAAAGTGTGGATGGATGCTGACAACGAATACAAAGCAAACGACACGCTGACCGCAAACATCTACACCTACACCGAGGCTTACAGCCGTAAAACACTCATCGAGCATTTCACTACATTGAAGTGCATTAACTGCCCCTTAGGTCACGATGTGCTTAACGCTTTAGTTAACGGACGCAAAGACTATGTTTGGGTAGCTCACCACATTGGTTACCAAACCGACGAACTCACACAGCAAACCTCATATAGTTTGCAAAAGTTTGGCGCACAAGTTGCTCCCATGGGAATGTTCGACCGTCGCATGCTTGGCAATAACGACTATGCAGGTCAGCCAGCCTTCTCATTACTCAAAGGCGGAAGCGGCAGTATAGTTGACCCCAACCTCAAGGTGTTGCAGCCCTACTTTAAGATTGCCACTTCTACTCCCGCATTTGTGTCAGTAAACATCGAAAATCACTACGATCCTGCCACACGCCAACTCACCACAACCGTGAGTGGCGAACGCAATAAGATTTTCACAACTTTCTATGACAAATCTTGCCTCACCGTCGAACTCATCGAAGATAAGGTTCAAACCAAGGCAGGTCAAGTAGATTCGGGCGAGAAAGTACACAACCACGTTTACCGCGATGCCATTACACGCATCACAGGCGACAGCATCAACTGGACAGGCGACACTTACACCGAAACCTACACCTACACCATTCCCGAAACATGGAATGCCAAGAACGTGAGTGTAGTAGCCTTTGTGAATCGTCCCACCGACGACGTGGCAAATGCCGATGTGCTCAATGCCGAATCGCTCAACATCAACTGCGTTACGGGTATCAACAATGTAGCCACCGCAGGAGCGCAAATCTTAAGCCGCAAGCTCTTCAACTTACAAGGCCAACGCATTAACCGCGCCCCCCAAAATGGTGCTTACATCGAGCGCATCGAAACCACACAAGGCACTCAAACCATTAAGCACGTAAAATAAAAAATAGCGCAAGGCGCTCACACAAAAGCGCCTTGCCTCACACAAAAGTGCTCCCCACAGACAAGAAATGTAACACTCTTAAAAAACTTTATCCATATGAAGAAAACTTTACTCACCGCAGCAATGGCAGTCCTCGCAATGGGCTCAGCCTCTGCACAAGTTTGCGACAACTTCGTTGGAAACATCTTCAGCGTCATGTCCGACAACGGCGTATATGTAGCCGAATCTGTAGACGGAGAAATCATCGTACGCAACCGCCTCACTAATAAAGAATATTACGTACATGCAAGCGAAGAAGACCCCGTACTCAGCGGAGCAGGCAATGGTCACGCATTGAGCAGCCAAGGCACACTCGTGGGCTACGACGGCTACAACGCATGCTATTGGTTAAAAAGCGGTCTCAAAGTGGTTCTGCCCAACACAGAAGATGCGGGCACCATTGAAAGTGATGCTAGTGCCATCACCGACGACGGCAAATTCATTGCAGGTTCATTAGCCACAGGTGCCGAAAGCGCCTACGAAGGTTTGCAAAGCTTCCCCGTGCTCTGGACACGCCAGTCTGACGGTTCATATAGCGTAGAAAAACTTCCCTTCCCCGCAAAGGACTTCTCAGGACGCGACCCACAACACGTAACTGTCAACGACATCTCTAACGATGGTAAAACCCTCGTGGGTATGATCGTAGACTACTCGGGCTTCTTTATCTATCCCATCGTTTACAAAAAAGGCGAAGACGGAACATGGAGCTACAAGGTAATTGGCGAAAACATCGTTTGGGATGGTGAATTGGCAAAACAAATTCTGCCCGAACCTACCATTCCTTCTGATATATGGTTCCCCCAACCCGAACAATACTACACCAAAGCCGACACCATTGCCTATAACAATGCCGCTGCTGAATATCGCGACAAGCTCGATCAGGTGAATGCAGGTCTCATCCCTCGCGACTCTCTCCCCGTTTATCCTCTAAAGTGGATGTACGTTAGCGAGAACAAAGCGAAGTGGCAAGCCGACTCTCTGCTCTACGAACAGCAGTGCAAACAATACTATGTAGACTTTGATGCCTACCAAGAAAGTTTCTATGCATCAACAAAGGGTATCTCGTTCTTGCAGAACAACTTCTACCTCTCGCGCAATGGCAAATATCTCGGCACTACTGTCAGCCGTGAACTCTCTAGCGAAGCTGACGATCCCGAAATGGGAGGCTTTGGAGGCGAAGTGGTATACAACCCTGTGCTCATCGATCTCACACAAGATTCCCTCATCGCCAATGTTCGCGAAGACCTCACTCAACACAGCACTACCTGCGTAACCGACGATGGTACACTCTTTGCAGCATCGCCCATGATGGACTATGTACGTAACACCTACGTCATTAAGCCCAATGCCGAAGAACCTGTACTCAACTTCTACGACTACATCAATCAGCGCAGCGAAGCAGCAGCACTCTTCCTCAAAACCAAATATTCTTTCGACGTGCCTACCGAGGTTGGTGGTGACGGCGATATCGATGGTGGTGGCGACGGTGATGGTGACTTGGGTGGCATCGACGGTGGCGGTGATGGCGACTTTGGTGGCATCGACGGCGACGATGGCTTTGGCGTAGCAAGCGCTAAGAATGCTATCAATGCCGACCGTTACTTCACTTCAGACTACGTAGTAGTGCCCGATAGCGTGATCACAGGTACTGTCTTCGCGAACAACGATGGCTCTATCTTCCTTAGCTTTATGCAAGAGGAATATTCTGACAGCATCAACCACGCTTCTGTGAACCGTTCTTACGTAATCGACCTCAACCCCGGAGCCACATCTGGCATCAAGGCCTTGCAGTCTGCACCTAATGCAGCAGCTCCCGTGCTCCGTCGCGAATACTACAACGTGAGCGGTCAACGCATCAACGCAGCTCCCTTCAAGGGCGTATTCCTTGAAAAGCAAATCACTGCCAATGGTGCCGTTACCATTAAGCGCGTAAAATAAAATTTCCCCTGCGCTGAAGTTTGCGCATCACACCGCGCAAACTAAGCGCACACACGCGCAACCCCAAGAAGAAAAAATCTTCTATTCATATTCACTTTCCCAAGGATGTGACAACCACCGCGTTGCCACATCCTTTTTTTGCGCAATGCACACCCTGCTTCATGGGGCAGAAAGTAATGAAAATGCAAAAATGACAAATGACCAATGACTTTTTCAATTCACCAACACCTAACAAACTGATAATCAAGGTTTTAAAAATCTAAAAAAGTCATTTTTCGAATGACTTTTAGTGTCATTTGTCATTTTTTCGAATGACCGATTTTAGGCGGTTCTTTATCTAAGCCCTGAGGAAAGAGGCACGGAAATCCAACAAATTTTTTCTGCATAAAAAACGCATATAATACATTAAAACTTAGGGTGAAAGCAAAAGTGACAAGTGACAAGTGACACCTTAAATCATTGAGAGTCAATAACTTAGGCATCACTTTGTCACTCGAAAAATTTCTTAATTCAAAGTTAATAGGTGTAAACACAGATATAAAGGGTAAGAAATAAGTTTTCTGCAACCCACATTGTGATTTGTAATACCTAACGGATTGCCTCGTTAGGTAGGGTGTTCAAAATCTGTCGTGAAAATAAATTTTCCCCAATAAACACTAGGGGAGTCCGCCTTTTTTACATAATTCATCAACCCAAAAATCACAAAAAATTTGCTTTACCCTTTTTCTCTTTGTATTTTTGCAATCGAAAAGCATGTAAAACACCCCAAAAATTGCACAAAAGAAAACCTAAAACGACCCGATATCATTCCGAAGGCATTCCGATATCATTCCGAAGGATCACCGCACCCTCAAAACACGCCTTCACAAGGACGACGATGAACACAAATCTTCCGTCCTCTACCCACTTTAAATCATACCCTCAAAAAATAATCACCAACATGCCAGTTTATACAAAATCACTATTTTCCCACATTTACGCTACAAAAAACTTCAAAATATGTTCTGCTTCGCCAAGTTAGGCTGCACCTCAGCACAGCAAGATAAAAAAAGTGCTTTTTTATTTTGCTATGCATTCGGTTTGCACTACTTTGCTTCGCGAAGTTAGGCTGCGGCTCGGAAGAAAAAATGAAAATTTCTTGATTTTCATTTTGTTCTTCGCTCGCCTTGCACTAACTTTGCACCCAGAAACTCAGAGGACAGATTTGGCTGCTTGCAACCTCTCAAAAATAATGCTAAAACTCAACGTCGTGCATTGTGCTGCAAAATAGTGCATTGTGGTTACACGCTCTACACGACCGAGAACGCATAAAAGGGTGGTCATAAAATTCTAACACGAAAGATGCACCCTAAAATTAGCCGAATCGCCCGTCTGCCTGTTTCCGCCAACAAAAATGCGAAAGCAGGCTGTTTTGTTATTTAATAATTATTATACACAAAAAGAAGATGGCATACTTATTTACATCCGAATCGGTGTCTGAAGGACACCCCGACAAAGTATCTGACCAAATATCAGACGCTGTGCTTGACCAGTTGCTGGCATACGACCCCAACTCGAAAGTAGCTTGCGAAACGCTCGTAACCACCGGACAAGTGGTTGTGGCAGGAGAAGTAAAATCTAACGCATACGTAGACCTTCAAGACGTGGTGCGTGGCACTATCGCACGTATTGGCTACACAAAGGCTGAATATAAATTCGAGGCTGAAAGCTGTGGCATCTTTAGCGCGATTCACGAACAAAGCGCTGACATTAACCGTGGTGTAGATCGCAAAAAAACTACCGAAGCCGATGTCATGAACCAAGGCGCTGGCGACCAAGGCATGATGTTTGGTTATGCCAACAACGAAACCGACACTTACATGCCCTTGCCCCTTTCGTTGGCACACGACATTGTATATGTGTTGGCTGAAATTCGTCGCGAAGGTAAGGTAATGACTTACTTGCGTCCTGACTCTAAGAGCCAGGTTACGATTGAATATAGCGACGATAACGTGGCGCAACGCATCGACACAATCGTGGTAAGTACACAACACGATGAGTTTATCTCTGCCGAAGAAGCTGGATCGCAAGAGGAGGCTGACCGCTTAATGCAAGAGCGCATTCAAAAGGATGTTGAAGAAATTCTCATTCCCCGCGTTATTGAAGAACGTGTGAATACGCCCGAGATTAAAGAACTCTTCTATAAGGGCGAAATTAAATATTACGTAAACCCCACGGGTAAGTTCGTAATTGGCGGTCCGCACGGTGATACGGGCTTAACAGGTCGCAAAATTATTGTAGACACTTATGGTGGCAAGGGTGCTCATGGTGGTGGAGCCTTCTCGGGCAAAGACCCCTCTAAGGTAGACCGCTCGGCTGCTTATGCTGCCCGTTACATTGCCAAGAACATGGTGGCTGCTGGCGTAGCCGATGAAATGCTTGTGCAACTTAGCTATGCCATTGGTAAGGCAGAACCTATCTCTATCTACGTAGACACTTACGGACGTAGCCACGTAGAAATGAGCGATGGCGACATTGCCCGCAAAATTGGTGAAATGTTCGATCTCCGTCCTGCTGCTATTGAAAAGTCGCTCAAATTACGTCAACCCATCTACGAGGAAACTGCCAGCTATGGTCACATGGGTCGCACACCGCAGGTGGTTGAAAAGACTTTCTGCAAGGGTAAGGCAGACGAAAAGACTGTCGAGGTTGAACTCTTTACATGGGAAAAACTCGATAAGGTTGAAGATATTAAGAAGATCTTTTTTAAATAAGGAGGCTTTTTAAGAAAGGAGTTAGATGAAGTTAGAAGGAGTTTTTTAAAAGGGAGTTAGAAGAATGAATGTATTGCTAAGGCATCCACGCCTCTAACTACTTGAAAATAACTTCCTCTAACTTCTTGAGAATAAATTCCTTAAAAACATTCTCCCCCAAAAGATATATGAAAATTACTGTATACAGTGCATCGAGCGGGCAAGTGCCTGCGCAATATATAAAGGCGGCTCAAGACTTGGGTCGCCTTATTGCCAGTGAAGGACACACATTAGTAAATGGTGCAGGACGCACTGGACTCATGGGGGCTTGTGCCGACGCTTGTTTGCAAGCTGGCGGGAAAGCTGTGGGCATCATTCCTCAATTTATGATTGACCAACATTGGCAACACGAGGGAATGACCGAACTCATCATTACCCCCGACATGCACCGACGCAAAGAACTCATGGCACAAGAAAGCGATGCTTGCATTGCCTTGCCTGGGGGCGTAGGCACCCTCGAGGAATTGTTAGAAATTATCACTTGGAAACAGTTAGGTTTGTATCTTAAACCCATCGTTGTGCTCAATACCGATGGATATTATGATGCACTCTTTGCCCAACTGCGACGTGCGGTTGACGAAAGTTTTATGCGCAGTCAGCATGCTGCTATTTGGCAAATAGCAAGTACACCTGAGGAGGCTTTACATTTGGCTCAAACCACGCCACATTGGGACAAGTCGGTACGAAAGTTTGCTGCCATGTAAAAGTCTATCACACGGCAGATGTGAAGCACCTAAACACACACATTAAAAGTGAGTGGCTCTAAATTAAAATTTTAGGGCACCCCATAAAAAAGGAGAAAATGGAAACATGTACTTACATAGCAACCAATGACTCATTGGGTGCACAAGTTCAAGCGATCGACCCTGCTGAAAATGAGGGACGAAGCACAAGTAATGCCCGTTTTCAGCGACGCCATACCTCACAAGCCACGACCGACACGCTTCCTCCCAACCCTAAGGAGCTAAAACCACTGCCAGGGGATATGCCGCTTACGGCGAAATCGCCACTAACGGATGCTGACTTTTGGGACAACCCTTTGGCACACATCGAGAAGTCTACGTTCATTCAACGTGTCGACAGTGTGGTGGGAATAAGAGATTCGGCACTAACCACCGCCAAGCCCTTTGGTTTTGCTGGCGACCCTGTGCCCTATCAGTTTCGAAACGATAGTATGGTAACCATTGTAGTGATGTTAAGTTTCTTCTTAATGGCATGGGTTATTTCGCGCTCACGCTATTATCTGCACGAACAGATTAAAGACTTCTTCCACCACCGCAAACGCGAGAACCTATTTACACAACGCACCCAAAACGAACTTCGCGGACAGGTATTCTTGGTGTTTCAAACGTGCTTCTTGCTTGGCATTCTATTCTTCGACTACACGCAAGAGTTTATGCAGCAAGTGTTTAACCAAATATCACCCTACAAAACTTTAGGAGTGAGCGTGGGCATTTGTTGCACCTACTACCTGTTAAAAGTAGCAACATACGCTTTTATCAACACCATATTTTTTGACCGACGACAGTGCACCCAATGGATGGAAAGTTACATGCTATGCGTGCTCGGCATGGGGCTGGCATTATTACCCGTAACACTGCTCGTTGTCTACTTCGATTTAAACATACAAAACACGGCAATTTGCTTTGTTTGTATACTCGTAATCGACAAAATATTGCTGTTTTATAAGTGTTTTCGCATATTTTTTGGGTACAAATTGGGTTGGGTGCATCTTTTTTTGTACTTTTGCACCCTTGAAATCGCACCGATTTTCATTTTGTTCCGCGCACTGGTTTACGCGAGCAATTTTTTACTGACAATTAACTAACTAATATAGAAGCACTGCCGACGGTCTTGCGGGGCCGTTTTAAAGCAGAACAACTAAGAATCATGATCAAGAAGATCCTTGTTTCGCAGCCTAAGCCTACTTCAGAGAAGTCTCCCTACTTCGACATCGAAAACAAAACAGACGTGAAGTTTACCTTCCACTCTTTTATCAAGATTGAAGGACTTAGTGCACGCGAATTCCGCCAACAGAAGATACAGATTCTCGATTACTCAGCAATCGTGTTCACATCACGCCATTCTGTCGACTTCTTCTTCACACTTTGCAAGGAAATGCGTGTCGCACTGCCTGAGGATATGAAGTACTTCGGACTCTCAGAAGCCGTATCGCTCTATATTCAAAAATACGTGCAGTATCGCAAGCGCAAAGTATTCTTTGGAACTACAGGACGTTGGCCCGAACTCGTTACCGTGATGGCAAAGCACAAAACCGAAAAGTATCTTGTGCCACTGTCTGACGTTCACAACGATGACATCGCCCAAATGCTCGATGCTAAAAAACTTAAGCATACTGAGTGCGTGATGTATCGCACCATATCGAACGACTATCCTAAGGACCAAACTTTCGACTTCGATATGGTAGTTCTCTTTACACCCGCTGGTGTGAAGTCGCTGCTCAAAAACTTCCCCGACTTTAAACAGACCAATGCACGTTTGGCTTGTTTTGGACCTGTTACCAAAACAGCTATCGAGGAAGCAGGACTCACTTGCGATTGCTTTGCTCCTACCCCCCAAGCACGCTCAATGACCGCTGCCATCGAGATGTATTTGGAAGAGCAAAACAAATAAAGAGGGGTGCAAACTATCACCACTGAATTTCATAATCACGACATATTTTTTAGCAAAAGCCAACTGCATTCTAATGCCGTTGGCTTTTCTTTTTCGTGTCAAGAGCGGTTCAAAGAAAATTGTAGACCACAAGTCCTTTTTTTTTATTAGCTTTGTGCCATCCAAAAAATAGCAACTCATGTCACTACATCTCTATACATTCAGAAAGCCCGAGCACTTGTGCCTAAAAACCGAAATAGAGGCTCTCTTTGGTGCAGGCAACACCTCAATGAGCGCATTTCCCTTGCGCATCACTTATCGCAAACTGCCCTACACAGGACAAGGTCCACAGGTGAAAGTGTTACTCAGTGTGTCGAAACGTCATTTTAAGCATGCCGTAGACCGCAACCGTGCCAAAAGGCAAATTCGTGAGGCATATCGTTTGCAAAAACACGCATTGCTCAATGCCATGCCAGCTGATATGGCACTACACATTGCCTTTATCTGGTTGTCAGACCATCCGGTACCTTCGTCGCTCGTTAGCAGTCGCATGCACACAGCCCTAAAACGCATTCAAGAAAAGGTCTGCCCTATCAACAATGCCGAACAAGTAACTGCATCCACCGACGAAATGGCTACAAGCGCCCATGAGGAATCTACAAACTCAACCCCCGAAACACTAACCCCCACAGAGTAATGCTCATAACTCGTTTGCTCATATTGCCCATACGGTTTTATCAGCGATTCATTTCGCCACTCACACCACCCGCCTGCCGTTTCACGCCCACCTGCTCGCAATATGCCATAGAGGCCTTACAAAAACATGGTCCCATCAAAGGACTTTATTTGGCCATACGTCGCATACTGCGTTGCCACCCTTGGGGAGGAAGTGGCTACGACCCTGTGCCCTAATATATCACACATAAAAGCAAAGGATGGACTTTTTGAGCAAATAATATGCAATATTTACCAAAACTTCATCACATAAACATTGCACCGCATTACATTAATACCTAACTTTGCAAAGTATTCTAAAGAATAACATGATTCATAATCAACTTAAAAAACATCTAAAACATTAAGAGTAACCCGTTGGCGGAATTAATTTAAGTTGATAAATATGAGTAAAAAGTTGCACATAT